>JBNJII010000082.1:0-11427 GCA_051749205.1 Thermodesulfobacteriota bacterium
TGCCCTTTTGATAGAAAAGCTTTCCCCTAGATTGCCCGGTGAGTCTGATCCCGGTGTATTCGAAAGATCCGGGCCGGGCAATGACGGAGGGGGACATCCCTGCGTTTCATTCGTGATCAAACTGGCGGTCTTCAGCCAGATGCGGCGCTCGTATGAACAAGATTCAACCCCGGTCGCTGGCTTGGCCATCCGGGTTCGCCAGGCCCCAGCCTGGCCAGGAAGGGCGACCGCCGGTCGCCCCTACAAACTTCACGCCAGTACGGTGTTTATATTTAACTAGGGGTCATCGAACAACTCGTAGGGGCGACTGGCAGTCGCCCTTTTGGGAATTCCAGCATCCCCACAACAGGTTTCATTCATGATCAATCCGGCAAATTCACTTTTTTGGGCGCTTGGGCCCAAAAAGATATGTCAGATGTGCCAGAGGCAAAGCTGACTTCTGACCTCTGATATCTGACCTAAGACCTTTAGCGAGTGCAAAAGTATTTTTGCACTCGCATCATGTATGTCGTCTCCAAAGCAGAAGCCTTACACTTTTTTGCAGAAGAATCATTGAGGTGGGGTGTACTCAGGACTCGACTCTTTCTTTTTCGTATCCAGGATGATGTCCCCGTAATAACTTGTGGTCTTCTCCCCGGTATTATCGGTATCGGTCATGATGGCGATCCCGATGATATCCGGTGGTTGTTTTCCAAAGGCGCGCTTGTAATCTTCAACTATATTGCGCTCTTCTTGAATCCACTCATCACTGCGGGCATTGCCGCTTTGCAGGACAACCATCATGGCTTCCGGGGCATAGGGATTGGGGATGATTGTGTCCGGGGCTGCCTTGTTGGCCCAGATATAATTGAGTGCACTGCCCGGCAGCTCCCGGTCAGACATAAGGCTGGCTGTCTTGTGCCTCATACGCTGCCACATCCCGGACTGGTCCGGATCGAAAGCAAAGGCGACGTAAATACGGGCCGCATAGTCGTCTCCTTCCTTGGTTGTCACATCGCCCTTTGTCAGGACATGATCGATTTTCCAGGACCAGCGCAACCAGGGATACTGATCAGGGTCAACTTGTACATGGCGGATCAAGCCGGAAGCAGCATTTTGGCTATCGGCCCGTATGACCGTTCGGCCCTTGTCCTGTATCAGGTCATATCTGGTATGGGTATCAATATCCGAAAAGGTCATAGGTTCCCAGCTTGCAGGCCACTTGTCACCCCGAGCCTGGCTGGAGAAATCACCGATCACCAACTCTTGAGTATATCCGACTCCCGGCAGGAAAATCAGGCCCAGAGCCAGGCAAATCAAGGCTATAAAGTGTTGATACATACTCGGCACCTCCTCCCGGGACCGTCAGCCTCCAGCCTGGCCATAACAAGGCGAAAATTCTTTAAACCGCCATTGAATGAACTCTGTGAAGGGGTTGCTCTTTGATGTCGGCGAAACGGTGTGTGATTGGAAAAATACAGGAAGTTATTTCTTTCCCTGGGCCGGATAACCTACAGTCTGGCAGAGTATGATACGCATCTTTTGCGGAAGATCCATGGCCTTGGCCAAAAGCTTCTGATCAAACCAGCCGCGGACCACAGTAGCCAACCCTGCGGAGGCGCAGAACAAGTACACATTTTGGGAGATAAAACCTGTATCGCAGGCTGCGTAAAACTCGCTGGAGGCTTTGTCCATGTCAGCGGCAAAGATAAGGTTCAGCGGGGCATCGTCCACAAACCCTTGTTGGCCGGTCTGAGCGCGCAGGTCTGTATCTGTAATCTGCACCAGCCGGTGCTGATGTGCATCGTAGCGGTAGCATCCGGACTGCATGGCGCAGTAGACCGTGATCTCCTGCCGATTATTGGCCGATGGGGCAGTGCGCTTGCCATTGTCCCGGTTCACGCCCCAGGCCGCCCAGAGCAGGTTGGCCAGAGTCTGCCTGTCCAGAGCCTTGGGCGAAAAGCTTCGCTGACTGCGACGGTTGTTCAAGGCTTGCATCAGGGGCATGCCCCCCTTTCTGTCCGGTTGGGGAAGGTCTATGTATCCTTTGTTTTCGGCTTGCGCCTGGGGTGATCCACCTGCAGCCACAGCAATAACTGCCAGCATCCAGAGAAATTTACGTCTGTCCATGTCTTTCTCCTTTATGGTTAGGACTCCAGATATGGAGCAAAATATCAGAACTGCGCATGTGTCTCAACCCATCCTTCATTCTCCATTCGTGGTCAGCTCACCTACTGTCTCATCCTGTCCAACCAGTCTCTGGCAGTCTTTCTGGCTTCCTGTGTAGGCAAGTGCCTGATTTTCGTATACAGGGAGGCGCATTGGTCTAAATCCAGGCTGCGGGCCAGGCGAACAGCCTGGATCTCATCCTCGGCGTGGGGACAATGTTGTGTATCGTCTTGGATCTCTTGATTTTCGACAACCTTATTGTAAATAAGGCTTTGGGCGGCCAACAGGTCTGCTCTGGGTCCTTGATACTGTGGCCGCCAGGTATAGATAAGGGTCAACACATCTCCAGGGCCCAAAATCTGCCGCCTGTTGATCCTGGTCCGGAAGTACTCTTCCTGGCTGTAGAACGTGCTCAACTGATTCTTCTCTGGAAGGAGGCGGTGCAGCTCCCGAAGGAGAGCGAAGTGGATGTAACCGGCTTCCACATAGATGCTCTGGTACTGTTCAAAGACCTCTTGTAAGGCCTTGGCCCGCATTTCATCCCGCAAGAGTCCCTTCAGAGCGTCCAGCCGGGCAAAATCCTTGACCGCAGCCACTGTTTGGCTGAAATCGTTGCTGTGAGCCTGGTGATAAAATGCAATCAGCCTTGCGGTCCAGGTCCGTTCAAGGTCATAGACCTCCCGGGTCTGTGTACCGGCCTGTATTTCGGACGGAGTTCCTCCGGAGGCAAAGAACTCGTGGATGCGAACCAATTCCTGCAGAAAAGGTTCAACCTGCAAGACGGTTTTGTCTTGGGCGTGCAACTCCCGCAAAAGCCGGCATTGACTCTGAGCAAACAGCGGAAAGCCGAAATCAGTGAGCATAAGATATTCATCAATATCCAGTTCTTGGCTGAGCATCTCCGTAAATCCGGGCGTAGATGGCTCTTCCAGGATAATGCATTGGTATTTTTGCATCATCGGGCGGATAAAAGGCAGGGTCTCCAATCGATAGGACGTATATCCCAGGCACAGTTTGGAAGCAGGCATTGGTATCAGCTCCTGCAAGTTGTGTGCTGCCGCAGGATGTCTTGAACATCCTGCGGACACATGCGCTTGGTCATAATGGTTTGGCGTTTAGAGTGTTTTCAGCTTTGGGGGGACGTCGTTGGCCTCATCCCAGGGGCCCAGGTCGTAGAGGCGAACCTTGCGGCTTCGGGGGAACTCCTTCTTGAGCAGCTTCTGGAGCGTCTTTTTTACCTTGGTGGCCGGGACGGTGAAGCGTTCCTGGCTGAAGCCGTTTTCGATGAACCGATAGGCGTCCTCGGTTTGCTTCAGGATGATCACCGAGCGGTTGCGCTTGTAGGTCCTCAGATCCAGGGCGTGTCCGCACGGCAGCTTGTCCAGCTTGTTCTGGACCGCCTGGATGACGGCGCTTTTATCCAGCATGAACACCACCAACTCCAAGGTTCGCAAGGCGGTCGAGGCCACAAGCGGCTTGAATGGCTTTAACCGACTCGTTGCCCCTATGGTTCTGCCGACCTATTAAATGTCAGACCTTTCAAGGTACTTATCACTTTGCGACTTTACAGCATTTCCCATAAAGAGTAAACAAGTTACTTGAATGGAAACAATGAAAAAGGCATCTGCACGATATAGGCACGTGCGTGCCAAAATTCGGCTTTGCAACCTGGCCATAGGGCCAAAACCCTTGGGCGATCATTTCAATTTGAGAACCAAAAACGCCGTTCTTCTTGCCGTCTTCTTTCAGCAGCTGGTCGTGCCCTTCATGATGTCCGGCATTGCTGTGGCCATTCCCTCCATCGGCCGGGACTTCGGTGCCGGGGGGACCATGCTGGCCCTGCTGGAATCTTCATATATCGCAGCGGTGGCCGCCTTCCTCCTGCCCTTTGGCCGGCTTTCAGACATGGTCGGCCGGGGAGGGATCTTTGTCTACGGCCAGGTCCTTTTCATTCTGGCTACAATCGCTTTAGGACTTGCCGCAAATACTCCCTGGTTCATTGTCTTTCGCATCCTGCAGGGTATCGGTGGGGCCATGTTCGTGTCCACAGGCCTGGCTCTGCTGACTGAGGTTTTTCCTGTCCACGAGCGGGGCAGGGCTTTCGGTATCGCCATTGCCGCAGTCTATCTAGGTTTGTCCATGGGGCCGACCCTTTGCGGGATGATCACCACCCATTGGGGCTGGCGTTTTGTCTTCTTTCTGGGGGTCCCTGCCTGTCTGGTCTCGCTCATAGTTTCCTTTGCAGCAGTTGATCGCAGGCTGCACAAGAGTCCGGGATCTGCATTCGATTGGCAGGGCACCCTCTTGTCCGCTGCCGGGATCGGCCTTTTCGTGACCGGGGGGTCCTACTTTGCCGTGCCTCTGGGCAAAGCGGCCCTGGCCCTGTGCCTGATTTTTTTCATTGCCTTTATAGTCCGGCAATACCAGACCTCCGCCCCATTGGTCGACATACGCCATCTGCTGGGCAACAGGGCCTATCTGGGAAGCTCCCTGTCCCTGTACATAAATTATGCGGCCATCTTCGGGATTACCTTCTTGATTTCGGTTTTTCTGCAAAACGTCTACCTCATGACTGCCCTCCAGGCCGGGCTGGTTATTATGATCCAGGCCCTGGTCCAGTCGGTCACCTCCCCGCTGGCCGGAAAGATGGCGGACAGATGGCCGGCCTACCGCATAGCCGCCCTGGGAGCAGGGATGTGTGCAATCGGCATGTTTGTTTTGACCCTGGTCGTGGGGCAGGGGGCAAAACAGGACCTCTGCCCCATCATCCTGGCCATGGTCATAGAAGGGGCTGGGGTGGCTGTGTTTGCTGCTTCCAACACCAAGTGCATGATGAACAGTGTCTCCCAAGACTTAAGCGGCGAGGCCGGAGCCATGAACAGCCTGATGCGGGCCAGCGGAATGATGTCCAGCATGGTCCTGATCACCGTTGTGCTGGGAATCTATATGGGCCATGACGTGGAAATCACCCCGACTACGAGCGGGGCTTACACCCAGGCCATGCAGATTATCCTGGCCATCTTTACTAGCTTATGTCTTTTAGCTACCTTGGCAGCGGCCAAAAGTAAGGATATACACACAACGGCAGCAGATGTGGCCGGCATGTCCCGGAAATGATATGTTTTCTGCACGGGGACAAGCTCCAGGTGCTCGGCAGCGGTCTGGAAAAGGCAGGCCGTAAAGTCGAGGCCAAGTATCCTGTGCCTTTGTATCAATATCTTGAGCTGTTGTATTTCCCCAACCTCCTCTGCAAGCTGAGCAAGCTATGATTGACCTCTCCATATTAGTGGTTTTTATTCCTACCTTTTTTTCTGTCTCTTTTCTGCCTGGATTGTGTATGACCATGGCCATGACTATGGGAATGACTGTGGGCCTTCGGCGTTCCTTGTACATGATGTGGGGCGAGCTTTTGGGGGTCGGTCTGGTTTCGGCTTCGGCCGTGCTGGGCATCTCAGCCTTAATGCTGAATTTCCCGCTGTTGTTTATGATTTTACGGCTGGGCGGGGGCGGATATCTCATCTTTTTGGGCATCAAGATGTGGAGGGACAGGGGGAGGTTTGAGCTTGATCAGCGACTGCACAAGATGAACACCACCTCAGCAAAGGCCCTGATGGCCCAAGGCTTTGTCACCGCAATGAGCAATCCCAAGGCCTGGGCCTTTATGGTCTCTTTACTCCCGCCATTTATCAACTCCTCAAAGCCTCTGCTCCCGCAACTGTCCATCCTGCTTTTGCTTATCCTGGTCATTGAATTTATCTGTCTGGTCATCTATGCCGGAAGTGGGAGCACCTTAAGGGTCTTTTTGGAAAAAAGCGGCCATCTCCGGTTCATGAACAAGATAACCGGGACCCTGCTGGTGGGGCTTGGGGTTTGGCTGGCCCTGGAGTAATCGGCCTTGTCCCTGGCTGCATTTATCATCTCAGTTGTTTCTTAGGACAAAGGACCACAGTCTTGAGCCAAGCGCAGAAGGGCGCATGTGTTGCAAATCATCCTCCATGCTCCGGCCATTCGTCGTCAGCGAGGGGCTCGGTTGGAGCGTAATCAACAATAATCTTTCGCATTCCAGAATTATGAGGATACGCTATGCCCTCTCTTGCAGATAATACTTTGATCCTTACCGGTGCTTCCATGGGAATAGGCAGAGCTGTGGCCCTGGGGTTGGCCCGGGAAGGAGTTGACCTGGTGTTAAACGCCAGAAGCCGGGAGCCATTGCAGGACATTGCCCACCAATGTTTAAAACACAATGTCCGGGTCAAAGTTGTAGCCGGGGATATATCCCTGGCCAAGACCGTAGAGGCCTGCGTTGAGCAGGCAAAAGCCATGGGGGACATGACCGGTTTTATTCATTGTGCCGGGATATTGCATCCCGGAGCTTTTCTATGGGAACTGGATGAGGAGTCCTTTAGTCAAGTTATGGGCTCCAATGTACAGGCTGCCTTTTTGCTTATCAGATATGCAGTACCTGCTCTTATGGCCCGCAAAAGCGGGCTGGCTGTTTTTGTGGGCTCCGGTGCTGCAGATATTATCCAGCCGGGAATCGGTGCGTACTGTGCAGCGAAGACTGCTGAAGAGCAACTGGCCAAGCAACTGGCCGCAGAAACGGATGCACTCACATGTTTTGTCTTTCGCCCCGGGATTGTGGATACCCGAATGCAGGCACAGGCCAGACAGGCTCAGGGAGGAGCTGCCAAGCATCTGCATCAGGTGTTTAGGCCCTGGAAAGAAAGAGGAGAGCTTATAACCCCAGAGCAGTCGGCCGGCAGCCTTATACAGCTCCTCAAAGAAGAAGGGAAGAAGCTTCACGGTGGTATATTCAGAGCTGGGGAATAGTTTTTTCTCCATACGAGTCTCTCATACTGACTTTACAGCTTGGAGGATAACATGACCATTTACAATCTGGATTACCTCTTTGATCCACAATCCGTGGCCGTGTTAGGAGCCAGTGAAAAGGCGGGAAGTATAGGATCGGCCCTCATGCAGAATATGATCCAGGCCGGTTATGCTGGGTCTCTTCTTCCTGTCAATCCCAAATACGAAACTATTTATGGCCACAAAACGCTTTCTTCAATCACTAAAGCCGAGACTGAGATCGATTTGGCCGTCATGGCCACTCCCATAGCTTTGGTGCCCGATCTTGTGGACGAATGCGTCCAGGCTGGAGTGAAAGCGGCCATAATTATCTCTGCAGGGGGCAAAGAAACAGGGGCCGAGGGTCAAAAAATTGAGGAGCGGATCCTGGAACGGGCCAGAAAGGGCAAACTGCGCATTCTCGGACCCAACTGCCTGGGCATCATCTGTCCGGCAAACGGCCTGAATGCCAGTTTTGCAGCCCATACTCCGGAGACAGGCAAGTTGGCTTTCATCTCCCAGAGTGGGGCCATCTGCACCTCCATGCTGGATCTCTCCCTGCAAGAAAAAATGGGCTTTCGCTACTTTATCAGCATTGGTTCCATGCTGGATGTCGATTTTGGAGATCTTATCGATTATGTGGGCAGCGATCCCCAGGTGGAAAGCATCCTCTTGTACATTGAAAGCCTGACCAATATCCGTAAGTTCATGAGTGCAGCCAGAGGGGTCTCCCGGGTGAAGCCAATCGTGATCATCAAATCCGGAAAGAGCCCAGTCGGGGCCAAGGCCGCCTCCTCCCACACCGGGGCCATGGCCGGAGAAGATATCGTCTACGATACCGCCTTCAAGCGGGCCGGAGCGGTCCGGGTCAACTCCATCGGTGATTTCTTTCGCTGCGCTGAACTATTGTCCAAGCAACGGCGTCCTCGTGGTCCCAGGATGGTGGTGCTCACCAATTCCGGCGGTCCGGGAGTCATGGCTGTCGATGCCCTCTTCGAATATGGACTTGAGGCCAGTACATTAAGCAAAGAAACCCTCGACAAACTGGACGAGGTCCTGCCTCAGCACTGGAGTCGCGGAAATCCCATTGATATTCTCGGAGACGCCACAGCAAAGCGATATGTCCAAGCGGTCAATTGTCTGGACTCCAAAGAGATGGACGGCCTGCTCATTATCATGAACCCCCAGGCCATGACTGACCCCGCTCAAGTGGCAAAGGAGCTGACCACCGCTTTCACATCAAAACCTTTTCCGATCCTCACTTCCTGGATGGGAGGACGGGGGGTGGAAAAAGGGATCGAGATCTTCAATAACGCCCGGATACCCACCTATGCCACCCCGGAAGATGCTATTAAATCCTTCATGTATCTGCATAATTACGCAAAAAACCTGCAAAAACTTACCGAGATACCGGCCAAGGCCTCCCGTAAACTCAATTTTAACCGGGAGAGGGCCCAAGAGCTGGTCCAGGCCGGACTCAGCCGCAAAAGCGGTTTGCTCACCGAGGCGGAATCCAAGGAGCTCATTCAAGCCTACGGGATCCCGGTTAATCGCACAGAAACAGCGGCAAGTGAGGATGACGCGGTTCGAGTGGCTCAGGACATGGGCTATCCTTTAGCCATGAAGCTTTTGTCCCTGGATATAACCCACAAGACCGACGCCGGAGGTGTCCATCTGTATCTTCGCAACCAGGAGGAAGTGCGAAGCGCTTATGGGCAGATTATGCAATCTGCCCACGCCTATGACCCCAAGGCCGATATCCTGGGGGTGACCATTCAACCCATGGTCCTGCGTCCGGACTTGGAACTGTTGTTGGGAGCCAAGAAAGACGACAACTTTGGGCCGGTCCTCCTTTTCGGCATGGGTGGTATTTTTGCTGAAGTCCTGGAAGATCGGAATCTGGCCCTGCCGCCCCTGAATCACCAGTTGGCCAACCGCTTGATTCGTGGGACCAAGGTATCTCGCTTGCTGTATGGATACAGAAATCGGCCCGGTGCGGATATGGCTCTCCTGGAGGAGGCGATTATCGGCTTATCTCATCTGGTCGTTGATTTTCCGGAAATCGTCGAACTGGACATGAACCCGCTGGTTATCGACGGGGGCAAGCCCTTGGCTGTTGATGCCCGGGCTGTTATCCGGCCATCGCAGGTTGCTTCGCCACAACACCTGGTTATCAGCCCTTATCCCTCCCAGTATGAATATGATAAGGTGATAAAGGATTCCGGTCTGGAGGTCGCTATTCGGCCAATTCAGCCGGAGGATGCCTCCTACCTGGTTGAGCTGTTCCAGACCCTTTCACCAACCAGTATCTATTACCGGTTCTTTCGGCCCCTGAAAACCCTGCCCTCGGATATGCTGGCTCGGTTTACTCAGGTCGACTACGACCGGGAAATGGCCCTGGTGGCTTTCAGCAGGGATCAAGGTAAGGATCGGCTTGTAGGTGTAGCCAGAGTGACCGGCCATATTGACGGGCAAAAGGGTGAGTTTGCCATCCTGGTCGGTGACCCATGGCAGGGCCAGGGGGTGGGGGAAGAGCTCCTCAAGCGCTGTTTGGACATTGTCCGGGATATGCATATGGAAGAGGTGTGGGGTTTGGTGCTTCCCAGTAACACCGGGATGCTCAAACTTGGCGATAAGCTCGGGTTTGAAAAGAAAAGACTGCCTGGTGAGGATGTGTATGAACTGACCAAGGATCTCAGGGGTGGTCTATGAACACGTGAAACCATGTCCCTGGATCGTTTACTAAACTCCTTGCACGTGTATGACCGGATCATCAGGAAGATCCTGTCTGCCGCAAGGCCCGTATCCGCTCGGTGACCGGTGGATGTGAATACTCCAGCCAGACTTTGAGGAGATGAGGGGTCAGGTCGGAAAGGTTGTCTTTGCTCAGCCTCTGCAGGGCCTGAACCAGCGTGTCCGGCCGGCCCGTGGTCAGGGCTGCATTGCTCAATGCCTATTTGGATCCGGAAATACGTCAAACATATAGCTGATTGCGCAAAAGCTGCGCATATCTCAGACAGCTGTTCCAGTCTTCTTTATAGAATTCATTGATTTCATGAAGTTTTGAATCTGGTATAAGACTCTCTTGTTCAACGAGCCTTTCCGGTAGAACCTTTGCCGAATAGGCGACCAAATACAACAAGCCATCGCCGAACTTTCTGTACCCCAACCTGAGAAACGGAGATTGGATTCGAGAATGGTCATGCGGTGAGAGTTTATTGAACTTTTTTATGAGTTTCAGCTGTTTTTCTGAAAATGAAGCATTTTTCCGGGAAAGTTGTATATCTTTCTTATTATATTCGGTATGGATGTATTCTGCGAGCTGATCAATTGTTGCAAATGGATTGTTGATGAATTCTTCTTGAAACATTACAAAAACTGGACAGGTGAAGTATTTTTTTAATATTTGTATTTTATTGCCATAATCCAAATTTTCTTTTTTTATGATTCCTGTATCGTTCTGTAAATCGAAAAAATCATCAAAATGCTTATATCCATGTTTTCGCAAATAATATTTGTATTTAGATTTGATTATACTTCCATGGTTTCGTAAGATCAAAATTGGACGAGTGTCAGGATGTTTGATGGCAACATCCCGAATTTTTATTATATCTTTCTCTTTTTCCGGTTCCAGCTCTCGCGAAATTAGAAATTTTATGTTATCAGATTTTTCAATAATCTCATCTCTGTTTCTGAAATTGTGTTTTTTAATGAATTGAATATTCTTAAAGGATGGAAAAACGTTTTCCTGCAGAAATGTTGATGCTGTTTTATGCAGGCCGACATGAAAATATATTTCCTTTTTATCTGCAATGCTCTTTAACATGATCCGGATTCTCCAGTAAACTAAAGACCTCTTATTGGAGATCCTCTTTCATCCGTTCGAACTCTTCTTTGCTCAGCTCACCCCGGGCATACCGTTTCTTGAGGATATCCAGCGGGGTTTCCCGGCCTGAAGAATTGCCGGATGTCCTTGATCTTCGATTTTTCGATATCAAGACGATCAGAATAATCACTGCCAGGATGATCAAGACCCAGAAAAAAATTCCAAAGGGCATCATATGGGGCCATTGGCCGAAAAAGTTTTGGCCCGGGCCGTGGTATTGAATGCTGGGAATGAAGAATGTGTTGAACGTATCAAAAAGTAGGTTCATGTCCTTTCTCCAGGGGATGACATATCAACCGAGAGAATTGTCCATATCAAAATCTGACTCTCAAACTTTTAGAATGCAAGCTTCATGAAATGATCTGCCCGGCTCCAGACCTGTTTCAAGATCTCACCGATACATCACCCATGTCAGGGCTTCCTTTTTGGGTTTCTTTTTGAGATCATCAATCTTTCCACCTTCTGGCTGATAGTCAATGTTGTTTCTGGGCCTCAGGCATCATTGGGTCTCCTATCCAGCATAAGTAAATAGAAAGAGTGCCTAG
>JBNJII010000083.1:0-11292 GCA_051749205.1 Thermodesulfobacteriota bacterium
GCATGGGGCTTGGGGCATGGAGCATGGGGCGTGGAGCATGGGGCGTGGAGTTTGGGGGATGGGGTAAGAGAGATGGCGAATGATTATTTGCCTCTACATGTCAAAGCATCCCTAAGATCCGAGCCCAAAACCAAGGCGAGCGCAACAAATGCCCTTGACTGTCTTGATGACCTCAAGGTCCCCCCTGGGAATCGTGGATTGTCACTAGGAATAGTATATGCGGCAAATATGTCCTGTTACCCCTGGAGAGCTTCTCCTTGAGGACTTTCTAAAGCCCGTGAAACTGTCCCAGTATCGGCTGGCCAAAGAAATCGGTGTTCCAGCCCAAAGGATCAGCGAAAAGGATCAACCACTTCCAAACCCTTGATGCCGGAAAAGTCTTTGACGTTTCTCGTTGCCAGGGTCAGACCGCCTGACAGGGCAATTGCCGCTATTTGTGCATCTTCCACACTCACAGGACGCCCCTGCTTTGTACGCTCGGCCACAATAACGGCGTACTCTCTTGCCGCCTGACAATCAAAGGGCAGGCACTGGCCTGAGAAATCTTCTGCAAACATTTTTTCCGCCATTTCAAACAGCATTGTCTTCCGCCTGCCTTCTGGCAACAGCCCAATACCTTGGCATATTTCGGCCACAGTTACGGCGCTGATCCATACTTCAGATGCCGGAAAAGCATCGAACCACCGAATGACTCCAGGATCGGGCGAAGGACGCATTGCTTCGGATACCACATTGGTGTCCAGCAAAATCATTGAGTTTTATCCTGGTCGGCTTCCTGCAAGCTGCGTGGGGGATGCCTGGGGATTTCCGGCAATTCCACACCTCCCACAGCTGCAAAGCGATTGGATATGCGGGTGCCAATGCCTTCTGCACTCTTTTTGCGCAAAAGATAATGCTTGAGAATCTGGCGGGCTTCTTCTTCCATAGACCTGCCGTGTTCAGCAGCACTCATGCGCAGGCTTGTTTTTAATGACTCGTCGATATTTCGCAATGTTATACTGGCCATACAATATCACCTCTTGTAATCATTTCTTGTGATTGCAATGTATGCAATGCAATCATCTGAGTCAAGACGCATTTTGGTCACCCCCTGGACTCTTTGCTTCTCCGGCAATCTTCCAAAAAAGGGCAGGCATTACGCGTAAGACGCGAAGCGCTGCCCCTTGAGAATCCCGAGTTAACCGTTGGTCCGGCGAACAGCCCTTCCAGAACAGACTCCTTGCCCTGAAAATCCATGTGGACTATCCTTGGCCCAAGCATTCGGTGTCTTAGATCCAGAGCGGGGTGAAAGCTTGAGTTTCAAGTTGATGGAGAACGCCCGTAATTTTCAATACAACCTTTTTCTACCCACAAGGGGGTGACCCATGCCAGAGATGCGCCTGGTTCGTTATGTGCTCATTTTCCTTGTCCTCTGTCTGGGTGTGGTATGGTCTTTGACCTCGGTAGAGCCAAGTGAAGCCCAGCCGTCAAAGGCCTATCCCAATGCCGAGTTTCTGTGCACCGGGCAGTGGCTGCGGGACAACCTGCAGGACAATGGGTTGGTGGTTGTTGATGTCCGAGCGGACAAGCATTTCGACAACACCTTGATTCCCGGGGCCATCCGCTTGCCCTGGTCCGAGTTCCGGCGTACGGACCGGGCCCTGGGTATTGCCGACGAGTTCGTGG
Organism: Thermodesulfobacteriota bacterium; assembly: GCA_051749205.1. GTDB lineage: Bacteria > Desulfobacterota > Desulfovibrionia > Desulfovibrionales > Desulfothermaceae > Desulfovermiculus. The sequence continues at coordinate 1,666 of JBNJII010000083.1, forward strand.
GCCTGGACCGGGCCCAGGAGATACTGGGGGAGCATGGAATCACCAGGGCCTCCAAGGTGGTGCTCTACGATAGTGTGGCCCGAGACGGCGGGGCCACAGCTTCGTATGTCTTTTGGGTTCTGGACCTGTTGGGCCATGAGGACAAGATGATCCTGGAGCGGGGCATCGACGGGTGGAAGGATGCCGGCGGGGAAACAGTCAGGCAGCCGGACACTCTGGGATCGGTTGTCTATCAGGTCCCGGTCCGGGATATGCGCCTGGAGAGGAAAGTGCGTGGAGACTTCATTTCCGATCGTTTGGGAGATCGCTACTATCAGATCCTGGATGTCCGTTCCCCGGGGGAGTACAGCGGAGAGCTGGCCAACACAGACTTAAAAGGCAATCCCTTGAAGCGGGGACATATCCCCACAGCAGTGAATATCGAATACGCTTTGAACTGGACGGATGAACAGAGCAAGGACATCAAGTCCTATGCCCAGCTCCAGGAGCTGTATCGGGGCGTGAACCCGGACCGGGCTGTGATTCCCTACTGCCATTCCGCCCGCAGGGGCTCTTTCTCCTATTTTATCCTGCGTCTTATGGGCTTTTCCGATGTCCGCCTCTATGCCCGGTCCTGGAACGAGTGGGGGCAGGAGGAGCTCTTTTTTCCAGGAGAGACTGCGCAGCGACAAATTAAGGGCAAAGATATTCCCCAAGGCGGCAAAGAGTCTCGGTCTGAACAGGCCGCAGAAAGGCAGCCAACCAAGCCCCGTCCTGAGGAGTCCTCTGAGTCCGGCGGGTATGTATCCTGCGGAGGGTAGGGCCTATGAACAGCACAAAGACACCTTCCTATTGGCCCTGGTTTCCTGCCGCCTTTGCCCTGGCCGGGATCGTTGTTTTTATTTTCGCTACCTTCGGCCCGCCGGCCTCGTCCAGCGGATTTGTGGTCGTCCTTAAGGGGGCCTTGCAGGAGGTAGTGCCCGACTATGTGCAGTCCAAGGCCCACTACCGCATGCTTCCGGGGCCTGGATCCTGGCTTCTGGCCTTTGTCCTGGGCATGGGCCTGGGCGGCTTCATCGGAGCTCGGACCTGGAAGCAACCGGTGCGGGATATTCCCCGGATCTGGGAAGAGCGCTTCGGGGCGTCCAGGGTCCTGCGCTACAGTGCATCCTTTGTGGGTGGGTTCCTCATCCTGTTCGGAGCCAGGCTGGCCGGGGGGTGCACACTGGGCCTGTTTATTTCCGGCAGTACCCAGCTGGGGGTGAGCGGCCTGTATTTCGGGGCGGTCATCTTTGTCGTGGCCATGCTCACAGCCAGAGTGGTGTATGGCAAGACACGCAAAGGCTGGCTGAAGTCCGAAGTGCGTAGGCTGAAGAGCCAGGAGCAGTAAAGGAGGCAGATGATGACTGCAATATGGCTGGGTCTGTTGTCCGGAATATTTTTTGGTTTTGTTATCCAGCGGGTAGGGGCCACAAATCCGGATGTCATGGCCCGGGCCCATCTGATGCTGGATGGAAGCATTCCCAGGTTCATGCTGTTGGCCGTGGCCCTGTCCGCACTTGGGCTTTGGGGTCTGGAAAGCGTGGATGTGGGGCGGACGGTCATTCATCCCACCAGCCTGGTGGCCACCGGGCTGGGGGGCGTGATTTTCGGCATCGGCTGGGGGCTGACCGGGTATTGTCCCGGCACCTGCTGGGCTGCGGCCGGAGAAGGGCGCATGGACGCCATCTTCGCCTTTCTGGGCGGCCTGGCCGGAGCGGCTGCCTTTGCCCACTGGCATGAGACCCTGATCCCGGCTTTATACATGCCCACGAACAAGGGGCCATTGACCCTGGACACGTGGCTGGGCAGCGAGCCTGTGGCTGTGGGAGTCTTGGTGGTTGGATTGGGCATTGCGGTGTGGATTGTCGGCCGGGTGTGGGGGGAATGAGTGCAGGCTGGAATATTGGAATGCTGGGATGCTGAGATGCTGGGATGCTGGGATGCTGAGATGCTGGAATGCTGGAATGCTGGGATGCTGGGATTCTGGAATGCTGGGATGCTAAGATTTTGGAATGCTGGGATGCTGGGATTTTGGAATGCTGGGATGCTGGGATTTTGGAATGCTGGGATGCTGGGATTCTGGAATGCTGGGATACTGAAATGCTGGGATGCTGGGATTGTGGGATTCTGGGATGCTAAGATGGTATCCCGTTCAGAGAGTACAGAATGCTCAGTTACAACCCGTCATTGCGAGGCGTCTTCGCCGAAGCAATCTCCAGAAATAGCGTCCATTGAGGATGTTATAAAGACGCCTCATTGCCCCGGATGGGCACGAGGGGAATCCACAATTATGCATTGGAGCAGTCAGATGTATATTTTACGCGTGATGATGGGACTGGTCTTCTGTGTATGCTTGACGCTCTTGAGCCCGGCAACGGCAACCGCTGAGCAGGATGCTGAAATACCCAGGGGAGCCCTGCAGGGCCTGATTGTGGAGCATCAGGGACGGGTGTTTGAGTTCGGGCCTTTTGTGGGCTATTTTTTCTGGCCCCAAGAAAGCGGTGATCTGAGCCGTCTGAACTTTGCCTGCCGAAATGAGGGGCAGTTCTATACCCGGGATTTGCCTGCGGACACCCTGTTGTTTACCGGAGAGGCCCGATTTGTCTGTCTACCGGGGGATGCGCCCTACAGGCCGGAAAATGGGCGCAGGATGCGGCCGGTCTTTCCAGACGAGATTCCCCAAAAATGGCTGGATACCCGACCGAGTCCTCAGAATGAATTCCTCCATTTCCATTCCTGCTACAACGCCCAGGGCCCTGTGGCCTGCGGATACTGGCTGCGTCACAAGGCCCGAAAAGTCTTTACCTATGACATGGGTGGACGGGTCGGCCCGGACAGTGTGCTGTATCATCAGGTTCAGCCCGGGGTGGATACAGGGTTTCCTTTGCTGGTGGAGTTTGATCGGGGGCCGGATAGGCAATAGGACGACTGAATATTTCAGGCCCGTCCCAGGGCTTTCATGGTTCGGTCCCGGTCGATCATGCCCAGCAGACGGCCCTGGCCGTCGGTGACCACCAAGCGCTTGCTCCCGTGTTCCAGCATCTTGTTCAGGGCCTTTTTAATGGGGATGCCCTCGGGCACGGAAAACACGCTGGTGCGCATGACGTCCTGGGCAGTGCCGGAAAACAGGGTGGGCCTTTCCGGTTTGGCTGCGAGCAGGGCGATGAGCCCGCTGAGGAGCCCTTCTTCCTGCTTTTGGCTGAAGAGGGCAACAACGTCCCGATCCAGAATGATTCCCCGCACGTGGTTGTTCATGTCCACGACAACCACCCGGCGCAGGGGGGTGGCCACTATTTTATCCAAGACCTCTTGCAAGCCCTCCTGGGGAGTGACTGTGGCCACCTCGGTGAACATGATCTGATCCACGGTTTGGTTCAAGCCCTGGGGAAGTTTGGGCAGTTGGTCTGGGGAGTCCCCGGCTTGGGCAAAGGTGCGCAGAATGTCCACCCGGCTGACGATTCCCGTCAGCCGGGAGTGGTCGTCCACGACCACCAGACGCTTGATGGACCGGGCGCTCATGTGTTTGGCTGCTTCCGGAATTCCTGCGGTCATGGCAATGCTCTGGACCGGGGAGCTCATCACATCGGCAGCGGTCAGGTGGCGAAGGGACTGCAGCTGGTCCCGGCGGGCCTGGTCCGGCAGGTGGGGATGCAGATCCAGGCGCAGCTCCAACCCTCCCCGGCTGAGAAGGTCGCCTCCGGTGATGATGCCCACGGCCTTGTCCCCCCGAACCACGGGCAGGGCCTTGACCTGATGGCTGAGAAGACGGTCCACCACCAGGTCCAATGTGTCTTCCGGGTGCACAGTGACCGGGTTGGCGGACATGACGTCTCGGACCCGCAAGGGCATGTGAAACCGGGCCTGAACCTCCTCCAGAGTCATGGTGCCGGAGGTGAGAAGTGAGTTCACTTGAGGGAGAAAGGCCTCGATGCGCTGCTTGGTATCCACGATGTCCACCACCACGGGCAGGTCCTCGGACAGGCGGAGGATCTTGCTGGTGTGGATGCGGCTGGCGGCTCCAAAGCCCAAGAAGCCGCGAAAGACCGTGGCCCCGGCCAGCCCAAAGCTCTTGGCCTCTTCCACCAGCACCTGGTACAAGGGTTTGCCTTGGTGCTGATCGCTTTCTCCCAGATAGATGCGCAGGCGGAGCGCTTGGTGCATTGCGTCCATTGCTCGGTCCTTGGTGGTGTTTTTCGCCTCTGCCCGGTAGAGCAGTGAGGCGCTGTTTTGCCTGGTGTTCCCGTGAAGGCTGAGGTTCTGGCCCTCCGGGCAGCATGCAGCGGACGAAGGCATGATGGCATGGCTCTTGGTTCGGCCCAGGCTCAGCTGAATGCCGGCCGCTCACATCACCCGGGCCAGGATGATGCCCAGCCACAAGGCGGTTAATCCCAGTCCGGTTTGTCCTATATAGTTCAGGCCGGCCAACAGCCATTGCGCCTCGCGCAGGAGCTGGCTGCTTTCAAAGATCAGGGATGAAAAGGTGGTGAAGGAGCCCATGAACCCCACTAAAAGGATGACCCGGGTCTGCTCTCTGAGCATGAACCGTTCATCAGCCAGGGCGAAGATGAGGCCGAAAAGAAAGCAGCCCAGGGTGTTGGCGGTCAGAGTTCCCCAGGGAAAGGAGGCTCCCAGAATCTTATGGGCCAGGCCGCCCAGCCAGTAGCGGGACAGAGCGCCGCCCATTCCGGCCAGGCCGATGAGCAAGACAGTGGTCATGGCAGAGAGTCCTGGTTATGCAGCGTTCGTTGCTCGGTATCCGGTGTAGAAAGCGCCTGTTTCCAAGGTATCATGCCAGAAAAAGGACCCAAAATGAAGAACGCAAAGCCCACGGCCCAAAATATTTCCTTTGTCCTCCTGGTCCTCACGGCCACCCTGCTTTTTGCATGGGTTATCCACGGATTTGTCCAACCCATATTCTGGGCTGCGCTCATGGCTGTAGTATTTCATTCCCTGTACGGCTTTTTTCTGCGCCATGTACAGAGCAGGGCCTGGCTGGCCAGCTTGCTCACCTTGCTGGTCATTATCCTGGGAGTGGTTATTCCCCTGGGGCTTTTGGGACTGTCCGTGATGCACGAGTCCATGAGCCTGTATGAAAGGATTGCAGCCGGAGATATCAAGTTGAGCAAAGCCATCGCCTACCTGGAAGAGAGTGTACCCCTTCTCACCCAGGGCCTGGAAAAAGTGGGTGTAGAATGGGAAAAAATCAAGCAGGGTCTGTCCCAGGGAGCAGTGCAAACCAGCAGGTATGTGGCCACGAACTTGGTCAGCATAGGGCAAAATACCGTACGTCTGGGAGTTATGGTGGCCATTGCCCTATATTTGCTGTACTTCTTTTTCAAGGACGGGGAGTGGCTGATTGCCGGGATTATGCGGGTCGTTCCCCTGGATCCAAAGCGGCAGCAAAGCCTGGTGACCAGGTTTGCAACGGTATCCCGGGCCACCATCAAGGGGACTTTTGTGGTGGCTGTGGTTCAAGGCGGATTGGGCGGGCTTCTTTTCTGGATCATGGGCATTCAGGCGGCCACCTTATGGGGGGTGGTCATGACCGTGCTTTCCCTGATTCCCATGCTGGGCTCGGCCCTGGTCTGGGGTCCAGCCGGCATCATCTTAATATCCGTGGGCAGTGTATTTAAGGGGGTGGTGCTCCTTATCCTGGGCTCTACCTTGATCGGCCTGGCGGACAATGTGCTTCGGCCCATTTTGGTGGGGCGGGAGACAAGGCTTCCGGATTATATGGTTTTGATCTCCACCCTGGGGGGGCTGAGCGTGTTTGGGGTCTCCGGTTTGGTCATCGGCCCGGTTACGGCCGCAGTCTTTCTCACTGTATGGGAAATGTTCGGGGAGGAGTTCGGGAATCTCAAGCCAGAGACCGGTGGACAGAAGTCAGGTGCGCCGCTGGCCGAAGATGCCCGGTTTGATCGAGGATGAAACAAGTTATCTGGCTTTGCAGGGCATCTACCATAGGTATCAGGTGTCAGGTTTCAGCGCCGCCTCAGGCGGGCCTGTTATTCGTTATTAGTTATTCGTTCTTCGTAAGAGGCCGCCAGTTTGATCGAGGATGAAACGTGTGTTGTGGTGATACCAGAATCCCCAAAAGGGCGACTGCCAGTCGCCCCTACAAGTTATTCGATGACCCCAATGTAAAAATCAACACCGTGCTGGCGTGAAGTTTGTAGGGGCGACCGGCGGTCGCCCTTCCTGGCTTTGCCTCCGGCAAATCTGAAATGTTTTTTTGCCCCAAAGCAGGCAAAAAAAGGGGGAATTTGCCGGATTGATCAGGTATGAAACGCACGAAGGTCCGGTCCCTCCGTCATTGCCCGGCCCAGATCCTTCGAACATACCGGTATGATGCTCGCCGGGCAATCTAGGGGAAAGCCTTTCTATCAAAAGGGCAGGGCTTGGGGTCAAGCCGCCCTACGCAAAAGCCCGGCTCGTAAGTAGGCCGCCCTTGCCCCCAAGGGCAGGCTCTCTTCGAGGTAAATCTAGTGCCTTGGCACATCTCACGTGTCGGAAACAAAGAATCCGAAAAAGAAATGTTTGGTGCCAATATCAAACATTGCACATATGACGCGGCACTCGTGTCATACCAGCTTTGCCGGATTGATCAAGGATGGAACTTGGGGTTTCAGTCAGAGGCGTAAGAGATGCCCCCTCTTCGGTTCCCAGGGTCCTCCCTGGGGACGTCTTTTTCTTATGGCTCCGGCCATCTTCTTTTTCCTCTCTGGTCTCAGGCTGCAGGGAGATGGTGAAGAAGGGGGAGGGTGGGAGCCTCAAGAGAATACGTTACGAGGGAGGAGCCTGGTAACGAAGAAAAGAGAGTCTTTGGCTTTCAGGTCCAAGATTTGATGCAGATCAAGGAGGGATCAGCCGGAACACGGTATACACTCATCAATAGTTGGCCCAGAGAGCGGTTTGCAAATGGATTTTCAACCCCGGAGGTATGTATGAAGACCTTGAATGTGTACCAGGAAAGCGGGTTCAACGACCTGCACATGAAGAAGCTTTTGGTCCATGATTCCCCGTATTTCAAGATCCTGAACTTCAACTTCGAACCCGGACAGGAGCTTCCTGTCCATTCCCATGACGTGGAGGGGCAACTGTCCATCCTGGTCCTGGAAGGCGAGGGAGAGTTTTTGGGGGCCGACGGGGCGTCCTTGCCGGCCCAGACCGGGGACGTGCTGGTGGCTGATATCGCCGAGTCCCACGGGATCCGGGCCTCTACCCGGATGCGGGTGGTGGTGACCATCGCCCCGCCGATATGAGGATTCGAAGCGCAAAACAGAAAAAGTGACATGTTATAAGTTATCAGTTGTCGGGTCGGAGTGAGGGGCCTGATAACAGTTTTCCAAATACAGAACCTTCATAGGCGCTGCTGAACATCCAGCAACAGGATTATGGCCTGGATTCAGAGGCTGTTTTGGCCATCCTTCCCATGGTCCGGCCCAGTTCCCTGGCCTGTTCCTGCATATGTCCCAGAAACGGGGGCTTCACAGCCAGGGGCGGGCCGGCCATAACCAGGCCGCAATCTCGCTGCAGGCTGGCGTGGATCTGGCCTGGTATTTCCTCATTCCATTCATAGGAGCCAAAAGCAGCGCCGATCTTGCCCTGGACCGGCAATCTGGACAGACGGCAGAGGGCTTCCTCCAGCTCAGGCAGCATCTGCTCGTTGTACACCGAGGAGCCCAAGGCGTAGGCATCGTAGCCGGAAAGCTGCTCATCAGTGGTGACTGTGTCTGCAGACAGGGTGTCGGCCTGCATGCCGCTTTCCCGAATGCCTCCCGCGATGACGTTGCCGATCTCAGCGGTCTCTCCGGTCTTGGAAGCGAAAATTACCAATGCCTTGGGCATGTACATTCTCCTGTATGAGTATGCGTGTCTCCTGAATCAACCTGGCGGCTTCTCGTATGAACTATTTCTGGATTCGCATTTTCTCCTGCTGATCCTTCAAATGCCGTCGAAGGAGGTCCAGGGCGGACATGGCGAACATCTTTTTGTTTGCATTTCTGGAGGGAAAAGAAAAAGACAAGCGCTGGGCCGTGATCTTTGTAGGCCCGGCCAAACCGATGCACAGGGTGCCTACAGGCTTGTCTTCAGATCCTCCGGATGGACCGGCGATTCCAGTGGTGGCCAATCCGAAATCGGAACCGCCGGCCTGGCGCACCCCTTGAGCCATTTCCCGGGCCACTGGTTCGGAAACCGCTCCGTGCTCAGCCAGGGTCTGGGGTTTGACCCCTAATATACGCTCCTTGGCCGCATTGGCATAGGTCACTGCGGACAGGGTGAACACATCCGAGCTTCCGGCCACCTCGGTCAGCCAGTGGCTGATGAGCCCCCCGGTGCAGCTCTCGGCCACGGCCAGAGTGCAAAAACGTTTGCCAAGGAGCTCTTGGACCACCTCAGCCATGTGCTGTTGCCTGCAACTGAATACTGAGTCCCCCAATCTGTCCCTGACCCAGGCTGTCGCCCGGTCTAACACATTATGCACATCCCGGTTTTGGCCGCTGACCGTGAGCTTGACCTGGATTTCCGGGAAATGGGCCCGAAAACCCAGATCGATGTCTGGAAACTGATGGCCGAAATCCTGGAGTGCGTCTGCTGTTCCGGACTCGGTCCGGCCGAAGGTAGACAGGGTGCGGGTGATGGTTGGTTTGAGCCTGTCCTGGAAGCGGCTGCAAAGATCCGGCTGCACGCAGTCAGTGTACATGCGGCGCATCTCCCAGGGGACACCGGGGAGAAAATAGAGGCGGGAAGCGTTGAACCGGCAACAAAACCCAGGGGCCGTGCCCACGGGGTTGGGAAGCAGGTCCGCTCCCTGGGGGAGCATGGCCTGGCGGCGGTTGGACTCCGGCATCTCCCGGCCCAGGGTCTGAAAAAAGGCCCTGATCTGGTCCAGGGCCTCAGGACGAAGCTCGAGGTTGACGCCCAGGGCCTGGGCAGCAGCCTGAGCGCTGAGATCATCCGGAGTGGGACCCAGGCCGCCGGTGATCAGGCCGACCTCCGTCCGCCTGCTCATCTCGGTGATGACCCTGACCAAGTCCTCCAGGTTGTCCCCGACGCACTCATGGCGGCGAACGGACAATCCGCAGCTTTCCAGTCGCCTGGCCAGCCAGGCCGAGTTGGTGTCCACCAGGGCCCCGCTGCGGATCTCATCCCCGGTGGCCATAATTTCAGTTTGGATCATGGGGTGCCTTTATGTATGGAAAAGGATTCCTCGAACCTCGTTTTTGTTGGAAACGAAGAGGAGACCGCAGGAGCGGTCAAAATACGCTCCCACGCAGAGCATGGGAGCGATAAGAGTTTTTAGTTGCCTGTATTCAGTGTTCAGCTTTGCCGGATTGATCAGGTATGAAACGCACAAAGGTCCGGTCCCTCCGTCATTGCCCGGCCCGGACCCTTCAAACACACCGGGGGCAGAGTCACCGGGCAATCTAGTACAGTGTCTTATAAGTTCTGTCCCATATAGTGGCAATTTGTAATGTTGATTTTCTTTTGAAACTTGACCCACTATTCAACGATACGGAAATACGAAATACGAATATCGAAATCCGAAACAATCAAAACGAAATCCGAATAAAAAATAATATTCAAAATAAGATACTGTAATAT
>JBNJII010000084.1:0-11181 GCA_051749205.1 Thermodesulfobacteriota bacterium
CCGCTGGTTTTGTTTTATATTTTGGTCATTCGTGCTTGTTTCGTGCTTCGTGTTTCGAATTTCGGATTTTTCAGCGTCGCTTCAGATTCCAATAGTGAACCTGCTGTCAGGATTGTAATGTCACTGTATTTATGACTGCGTGTACTTAGCTTCCCCAAGCTCCATGCTCCATGCTCCATGCCTCTTCACTCCAAGCCCCATGCCCCATGCTCCAAGCCCCATGCTTCTTCCCCATGCCCCACGCTCCATGCTCCATGCCTTTTCCCCATGCTCCATGCCAAAGGCCCCATGCCTTCTTCCGCCCCATGCTCCAAGCCCCATGCTCCATGCCTTTTCCCCATGCCCCACGCTCCATGCTCCATGCTTCTTCCGCCCCATGCCTCTTTAAGTCATAACCACGGACACTGCTTCCTCCACTGTGGTCAGGCCCTGGCAGACTTTGCTAGCGGCGTCATGTATCAAGGTTTTGAGCTTGCCGGCCTGGACTGCGGAGTTGCTGATCTCCCGGGTGGTGACTCTGCGGTTAATCATGTCCTGGATTTCGTCGTCGATATTCAGGATTTCAAAAACCGCTGTCCTTCCCCTGTACCCGGAATTCATGCACATATTGCAGCCCTGGCCTCGTAAAAAGGTGCAGCCGGATGAAGATTCCAGACCCAAGGCGCGCAGACCCTCGTCAGTAGGTTGATACTCTTCCGCGCAGTTGGTGCAGACCCTGCGCATCAAGCGCTGGGCGAAAGAAACCAAGAGTACCGATGAGACCAGAAAGGGTTCTACTCCCATATCTATGAGCCTGGTTATAGCCCCGGCTGCGTCGTTGGTATGCACTGTAGAGAACATTCGGTGTCCGGTCATGGCGGACTGCACCGCTGTATGGGCCGTCTCCGAGTCCCGGATTTCGCCCACCATGATCACGTCCGGGTCCTGGCGCAGGATGGAGCGCAGCCCGGAAGCAAAGGTCATGCCTGCCCTGCGGTTGAGCTGAACCTGCCTTATCCCTTCCACGCGGTACTCCACAGGGTCCTCCAGAGTAACGATATTGATATCCGGATGGTTTATCCGGCGCAGACTGGCATACAGGCTGGTGCTCTTGCCGCTGCCCGTGGGCCCAGTGGACAGGATCATGCCGTAGGGCTTGTGGATGGCCGACTCCATTTTGGCCAGATCCTCCTCCTGCATACCCAGATCATCCAGAGTAAAGGCCTTGGCGCTCATATCCAGGAGCCTGAGCACCACATTTTCCCCGTAAATAGTGGGAATGCAGGAAGTCCGCACATTTATTTCCTTTCTTTGCAAAATGACTGTAAACCGGCCATCCTGGGGAATCCTGGTCACGGATATATCCATATTGGCCAGAATCTTGATTCGGGAAACCAGGGCCGGGAAAAGGTTTTTTGGAGGCGTGGACATCTCGCGCAGCTTGCCGTCTATGCGAAACCTGGTCTGGACCTTGTCCTTTTCCGGGCTGAGATGGATGTCGCTGGCCCTCTCCTTGACCGCCTGAGCCAGAATGGAATTGACCAGCCTGATCACCGGAGCCTGGTCCGCCTGGTCTTCCAGGGCACTGACATCCACATCAGAACTTTCTTCTGCTCCTGCGTCTTGGCTGGTCGAAGCCATATGCTCCACATCTTCTATGACCTCTTCCATGCCGCTGTCCATGCCGTACAGGGTGGTATACACCTGGTCAAACTCGGCCTCGGTACAGACCACTGGTTCCACTTCCAGATTGGCATAGATCTCGATTGCGTCTATGGCTTCTATATCCAAAGGATCAGAAGTGGCCACGGCAAGCACGTTCCCCCTGCGCTGCAAAGGGATCGCCTGATACTTTTTGGCTATCTCCGCGGGGACAACCTGGGCCAAATCAATATTCAAGGGGTACTTGGAAGGCGAGTACCTGGAAATGCGCATTTGTTGGCTTAAAAGTTCAACGACTTTGTCTTCCCGGATTATGTTGAACCGGACGAGATACTGGCCCAGTTTGAGCCCTTGCTTTTTATGTTCGACCAGAGCGCTGTCCAGCTGCTCCCTGGTCAGCATCCCTTGCTCCACCAGCATTTCACCAAGCTTGATCTTTTTTCTCAAGACTGCATCCTTACTTGTGGGTTCAAAGTTCCAAGTTCACGGTTCAAAGTTACAAGAATAAAATCAATAAGATAAGGCAGAAATGCTGCCCCAATTATTGGCAATTGGTTCTATTTTATTTATAAGTTTATAAAATTCGAATATCGACTGATTGTTTCGTATTTCGATATTCGAATTTCGCATTTCCGTGTCGTTGAACAGTGGGTCACGTTTGAAAAGAAAAACAACATGTTAAATTGCCACCACATGGGATAGAACTTATAAGACACGGTACTAGTTCAAAATGTAAACTGCGCCCAAATCCAAAACCCGAGACCGCTTTGAAAGGTCACCGGGGAGATCCTGCAGGACATTTTCCGCTTCCTCCGGCGTGCCAAAGGAACCGCCGACCACGACATGGTGCTGGGTTCCCTGAGCCGGACTCCAAGAGCAGACTATCCGCAGACGGTCGAGATCTTCACAGATAGCGGCATAGGCCTGATCAAGCCCTGTATATGTGGAGGTTGTGATCCAGTATCCCTGGTCCTCTCTTGATGGCTTGAACCCAGCTGCGGGAATGTTTATCCGCTGTCCCTGGTGAATGACGTCCGGGTTTTCGAGCCCCGGATTGGCCTGGATGATTCCCTGCAAAAAATCCTCAGTGCCGGCACCGTAAATCCTCTGGGCTATATCCCACAAGCTCTCACTCCTGTTGACCCGGACAAAACCAAGACGCTGAGGCGGGTTCAAGTCCTGAGCATCCATTGGGGCTTGAGCATCCCCAGGTTCCTCTTGGGCCTGATCCGAAAGAATGTTTTGCTCAGTTGGGCCTTTTGAAGTATTCCTTCCCTGTATTGTCTCCGGAAAATCATTTTGGACTGATTGGAGGACAGCAGCTTGCGGTTTGTGTTCCCGGTCCAAAGGGAATCTTACCGAGGAAGCTGATTGTTCCGATGCTGATCGGTCCCGGCTGTGGAAAACAGTACCGGCCATGAATGCAGGATTGGGCAGAACCGGAGTAAAGACCCACAAGAAAGCCAGAACTGCAAGCGCACCAGCGGCCCAGGACAATCGCCCCCAAGGAAAAGGCCGATTCAAAGCCTGAAGGCTGTGTGCAGCATGACGCACCACTTTTGGAGTGACCTTGTGGGTACCTTTGATGATCAGGGTCAAAAGGATATTGTGGCCCAGGTTGATGATCTTGCGCGGATATCCCCCGGTCATGGCGTGCACCAGACGCAACGCCCTGCGGGTGAAGTACACCTTTTTACGCTCCGGGTCGCCTGCACAGGATCTGTCCAGGCGGTATGTTATAAACAAAGCCGTATCCTTGCGGCTCAAAGGCAACAGCTGGTGATACAGGCTGATCCGGTCGGCGAAATTGGGCATTTTTTCCAGGAGCCGGTCGATCTCCTTTTGGGCGAAGATGACGATCTGCAAAAGCTTTTGCGCATTCGTCTCGAAATTTAAAAGCTCACGCAGGATTTCAGCCCCAGCGGAGGTCAATTTCTGTCCTTCATCAAGCACAAGGGCTATTGTCTTGTGTTTGTCGACCCCCTGATGGAAGAGATAATCCTTGATCATCTCTTTATGCTGCCAGGCGTTTTGGCATTGACCGGCCTGATCCGGGCCGTTGAACATGGCGTTGATGGTGCTCAGCATTTCCAGTTCATTGGCAAAGGAGGGATCCAGGATCAGGTGCATTTCCAGAGAGTCATCCCCGGCTGTGGACCGCAGCAGGTGCCTGCAGATGGTAGTCTTACCCGTGCCCACCTCCCCTCTGACCACGCACAGTCCCCTATGCAACCGGACAGCTATTTCCAGGTTCTGCAAGCAGGCAGCGTGCCTGGAGGAACGGAAAAAAAGCTCCGGATCAGGGGAGTTGGAGAACGGCTCCCGGGAAAGATTGAGCAGCTTGTAGTAGTCCATTGTCCAGTGGGGGATTATAGTCTCGAGCTTAAGAGCAAGGCCTCATGACCCTGGATGGTCCAGGATGGTGGGAGTGATGAAGACCATGAACTCCTCCATATCTTCACTTTTATCCCGCCCCTTGAACAGCCAGCCCAGGCCGGGCAACTTTCTCAGGCCGGGCACTCCATGCTCCATGTCACTGACAGTCTGCTTGGATAAGCCGGATATGACAATGGTTTCCCCGCTGCGGACCAAGAGGTTGGTTTCCGTCTCCTTGGTCCGAATCAAGGGATTGCCCCGGACGTCCTGTGAAAAATCCACTTCGTCCTTGGTTACAATAATGTCCATTGCCATCAAATCACCTTCAATTATCCTGGGGATAACCTCCAGGCCCATTGCTACATCCTCAAATTCCACTTCGCGATTACCATCCTCATCAATGGTTTCGTAGGGAACTCTCTCCCCGTGCTGAGTGGAGGCAGTTTGATTATCCATGGTGGTCAGCGAAGGACTGGCCAGGATATTGACTTGACCCTCCTTTTCCAAGGCCTGAAGTTGAGAAAACAGCACGTTCCCGGCTATACTTCCGGCCACTGTGCCTAACTTCAAGCCACCGAGTGTATCCATTTCATCTCCAGGGAGGGTGTCGATGACAGATCCCCAGTCCTCGGGTTCTTGCGCATCACCTATAATACCCACATCATCAATCCCTCCGCTCGACGTCACATACCTCCCTCTCCAGCGCATGCCCAGTTCCCGAGCTGTATTCTGGGTGGCCTCCACAATGTTGGCTTCGATATGGATTTGCCTCCTGGGACGTTCCAAGTACCTGAAAACGTGCAGAATGCGCTGGGTATCCTCTTCCGTAGCCTGTATGATCAGGGCATTGTTTTCCCTGTCCACAAACAACTCTCCTTCCCTACCCTCCCCGCTTACATTACTTAAAAGCTCCTGCAATGTCTTCTCTAGTTGGTCCAGGTTGTCGTCACCGCCGCTATTGCCGCTATCGCCGTTCCTTACCCCCTTATCTTCAATATGGGCATAGTCGATATCCACCACCGTTGTCTGCAGGGGTTGCCTTTTTCTTTGCTTTTGCTGCAGGTCCAGATCCCTTTCCATATCTTCCCGGCTTTGGACTTTAATTATATCTCCCTGCCAGGAATAGGTGAGTCCATTGGTGGCAATCACGCTCAAGAACGCTTGGTCCCAGGGAGTGTCATCCAGATCTATGCTCATGGTGCCGCTGACATTGTTGCTCATGACTATATTCTGCCCGGCTGCCGCTGCCAAGCTGCGCAAGATCACCCTTAAATCATCATCCCGGAATTTCATGGAAACCTCGTCTCGGGGCAAGGAACACTCCGAATCTGGCTCCTGAACATCCTCTAGGCCGGTGAAAGTGCTGGGTTCCTGGACCTCGGGTTCCCGGGGGGCTGGGGAATGGCCTCTGGATTCTTCTGCCCGTTCCTGCCATTCATCCATGGATTCAGGCTCTGTTTCCTGTTTGGTAGTGGCGCATCCGGCCAGGAACAGGACCGTCAACATGACGATCCATATTGTGGACGACCTAGTCATAGGCTTGAACTCCTTCAGAAACTCTTCCCCTGGTATGAAACGGTTATCTCGGCTCCGCTGTCCAGACTTTGCAAAATAACCATTTCCGGCTGGATACTGACCAGGACATAGTTTTCTTGCTCCAACTTTTCCCCCACCTGGTATTCAAGGCCATTTATAACCGCCATCCTGGTCTGCCCCATCTCCAAGTAGCCGGTATAGTTAAATTCCGGAAGATCTTCCTGCTCTTTTTCCGTGTCAGCATCAGATGCCTGTTCCTTATCTTCAGACAATGACTCAGGCTTGGGGGCAAAGGGACTTTGGGACCACTGGTCCGCAGCTGCTTCCAGGACATGGCGCTGCACCTCTTCCATTTCCACCTGTTCCAGAGCTTGACTTGTTCTCGCAGCCAGCTCATGGGCCTGGCCAGGCTCAACCTGGGCTTCCTTCCGGGTTGGGCTGCTGTCATCCACCAGGAAATAGATCAATTCAAAAGCTGCATATGCGAGGGCAATAACCATAAGCCCTACAAGTATTTTTTCTCTTTTGGCCATAATCTATCAATAAAAATATTTTTGTTGTCACATTGCTTGGCTGTCTGAGCCAATGTTCAGCCAGATCTGGAGTTCATATTCAGTGCTTTCCTGCCTGCCAAAGACCTCAAGTAGCTGCAGGTGGCTAAAATTGTCCCAGGCAATGAGCTCAAGAAAAAATCTCCTGAAATCCTGATGTTCCCCTCGGAGTGTGCCTTCCAGCAACAGCTCTTGCTTATTGTCTGTCAGGGATTTGGGCACAGGTGAGAAAGTAGATTGTTTGAGACCGGCGGTTTGGGCCATAGTCTCGAGTTCCTGGCCAGCATCCTCAATATCCAGGGGCACAAAATCATTATCAGAATCTTCAAGGTGTATTTCTTGCCTGAAGTCTTGATCCAATTTCTTCTCCAGCTTGGCATAAAGAGGCTGAAGGGCTTTTTGGTCTTGGATCTGGGCTTCCAGATTTCCGGCCTTGGTTTGCAGGCTGGCAATTTCCGACCTGACAGGCAAAATACAAAAAAAGATTATACCAGCCAGAATAACAGCACTTGCAAGGAGCAAAATCAGACTTTTTCTAGTCAGTCCTATCTGGCCTAATTTGTCCATCTTATACTTGTTCCAGATTTACATTGATCACAAAGCTCAGTACCCGGCCCAGGGCATCCAGATCCTGGGTGGAGCTTTGTTGAATTTCTGTTTGCTTGAATAAGGGAGATTGGCGCAGGCGATAAAGATAACTGGTTAAATACGTCTGCAGCCGTCCTTCTTCACCGGTTACATAGCCATTCAGCACCAATGTGGCCTCTTGCTCTGACCCGGGTTTGCCAGCTGCCATGCGGACATTGAACAGCCTGATGCCTTCCGGAGTGGCAGAGATGATGTCTCTCATAGCAGCCACCGGAAGAAGCTCTTGGCTGTAATCCTGAAGACTTGATTTTTCCTTTTGGACTTGAGCAACCAGATCGTTGATCATTTCCTGGCTCACAAGGGGAGAGTAATCATCGAGCTGCTGGTTCAGACTGGACACTTCCTGTCTGACTTGGTCCAGCTCGCTGTTGAGCTGGAACCAATACCCCCCTGTGAGCAGATAGATGGCTATCACTGCTGTAGCCACTAAAGTGGCGTTGCGTTGTACTATCCTTTGCTTTTCCCGGTCCTTGGCAGTGTACAAGAAATTCGGGGTATGTGCAGTGCTGGACATGGCCAGGCCGGTGGCTGTGGTCAAGAGTATGCGTTCTGTCCTGCAAAGGGAACTGATGAGGGGGGATACGTTGTGCACGGCAGTGTTAAGTGGCTCCAAGATCTGGACATCCAGCCCCAACTGATCCTGAAAGAAGGCTGCAACCGGCTCAGCCGGGACCAAGCGACTACCAAGATAAATTCGGCCTGGGGCCGGATTGCCAAGCACGTTTATTGAATGATCAATGGTCCTCTCCACCTGCCTGGCCAGCCTATCCATAGCCGGAGCGATCATGTTCAAGACATCTTCTTGAGAATAATGGCTGTCTTGGAATTCTTTTTGGTATGATTGCCCGCCTGTCTCCAGCCAGGTAATGAGCTTTAGGGCCTGGTCCCTGTCCATGGGGCTGCCTTGCTGAGGGTATTGTTCATCAGATTCACCAAGAACATGGATTTCAGAAGCCTGCATATCCTGCTCCTGAACCATGGATTCTATCATGCTCTCCAGGCCGGTCTTGGTGGTCCGACTCAGCAGCAGATTATTGTCCTTATCGTAAATGTTGATGGAAGAATTATGCTGGTAAATATTTAATACGGCAAAGGGTTGGCCATCAGAATCAGCCCAATTGTAGACAAACAGGTTCTGCAGGCTGAAAGAGGGAAGGGTGATGCCTTCCAAGGCAATTCCGGCCCTGGAGAAGGCATCCTCCAGGTTGTTGACTGTGTCCTTGGGAAGGGTATAGACCATGAACCAATATTTTTTGACTCCTTTGTCAACAATCTGTCCCTGGAGGCGATAGTCAAAGATCACCTTGTCTTCTTCAAAGTTGTTCTCTCTCTTCGCGGACCAATACACAGCGTCGGCCAGGCCCTTTTTCACCAGAGGGACTTTTGTGTGCCATATTTCCCCCCTGGGGGCCGAGAGCATGGCCCAGACCTGGGCCTTTTTAATACCCTCTATATCTCGGAGCTGGGTTTGGAGAAAGTCCCTGAATTTTGGGCTATCCAAGGCCATTTCCTGCTGCATAGGGACAGAGAAGGCCTGATTCGCCTTCCAGCCCTGGCCTGAGTGGGACATCCTAACCACATTCACATGCGTGGCCTGGATCTCCACGCCCACTATGTCCTTGGATTTGAAAGGCCTCAGGTGCTTTTTGGAACTGGCCAGGGTGCTCTTTTGATCCTCACGGATACTTTGCGAGCGGGACTGTGCAAAATGTCTTTTCCCAGGCTTGTTGCGGATAACATTGAGAAGCTTTTCGGTGGAAGATATGTCCTTTTCATCGGCCAAGTGAGGCCCTCCTGTATATGAAAATCTTTCCTCTAGTGCCTTGTCATCAATCATCTGTCGCAATGCAAGAAACACCCCCCAACCCCCCTCAAGGGGGGACGAAGAAGAGGGAGCGACAGATTAAGGTTGATTATTCACTAGTACCGTGTCTTATAAGTTCTGCTCCATATAGTGGCAATT
The DNA here is from genome assembly GCA_051749205.1 of Thermodesulfobacteriota bacterium. Taxonomy (GTDB): domain Bacteria; phylum Desulfobacterota; class Desulfovibrionia; order Desulfovibrionales; family Desulfothermaceae; genus Desulfovermiculus. The sequence goes on from JBNJII010000084.1 coordinate 8,716, forward strand.
TGTGTGGTATTTTTCAAACAGGTCAGCATGGTAAAAAATTTTGCCCTGCCCCATGTATCCAACTATCACGCCATTTCCTCCGGGACAATCCTCAGTGGGTGCCCTGTGCATGGTTCGCGCATCAGGCTCCTTGTGTTTACTGAGCAGTTTTCATGACTTCCCGGACATGCTACACTCAATTTTACCGACATATTCAGGAACACGTTTACCTGCCAACTCTCAGCGGAGACATGCATGCCATTCCGCACCAAGCTGCTTATCCTCTTGGTCACCGTCGCCTTGCTCCCTCTGGCTGTGAGCTTTATCGCCCAGCTGACCTCCATCCAGTATTTCGGCAATAAGCTGGCCGGGAGCACCCGTCTATTGCTGCAAAAGAATGCCGAAACCCTGCTGCACACCCTGACCACCCATTACGGCCAGATACTCAAGCGAGACAGAGCCATGGCCGAGATGGCCCTGCGCACTCAGGCCCAGGCTGTGGAAAAACGCCTCTGCGCCCAACCTCCCCAGGACCCCTCGCCCCTTTACTTTGCATCCGACTACCGCTCCTCGAAAAAACAGCCCCAGGATATGGTCCGCTCAGACAAGTATATACGCCAAAACAGCAAGGGAAATCCAGTGCCCATACCTGTCTCCTTCAACCATCAGGTGATTTATGTACCCCCTGGAGTGGACACAGCGGATGTAAAACAGGATATCCACCGCCTGAGCACCATGCCAAAAGTCTATCGCAGCCTGCACCACATCCAGCCTGAGCTCTTTTTGTGGCAGTACACAGCCCTAGAATCCGGAGTCCATTCCAGCTATCCGGGAAAAGGGGCCTACCCCCAGGATTACGATCCCCGAAAGCGGCTCTGGTACCAAAAGGCTGTCCAAGTGCGCGGGCAGGTCGAACAGGTTATGACCGACGTGAGCACCAAAACCCTGATCTTGACCTTGGCCGAACCGGTCTTCTTTCAAAATGGCTCCTTGGCCGGAGTAACTGCTTTGGACATTGACTATAGTCAATTTTTCGCCGATTGGAAAATACCCAAAGCCTGGGCTGAGAGTGCAGACTGCATGGTTATGGTCTTTCATACCGAGCGGCAGCGGTCCTTGAACCGCAAACTGGAGATCTTGATGCACAACCGCAGACAGGAGGGGGCCCACCGAGATTGGCGGGTTCCGGTGAAACAAAAGTTCCTGGACCCCTCTCAACCGGGTATGAGTCGGATCATAGAGGATATTCGGGCCGGACGCTCGGGTGTTCGCAAAATGCCCTACCAGGGTGAGGAAAGCCTGTGGGCCTATGGTGCCCGGTCAGGTCAAGAGCCCTTTCCCCTGGTTATTGTGCCCTACCGGGACGTCATCGCCCAGGCAGTGACCACTGAAAAGCACATCAACCGGCAAATCGACCTGGGCCTGGCCGTCGGTGCCCTGCTCACCTTTCTGGCTGTAGGCCTGGCCATGTATCTGGGCATTGTCCGCTCCCGCAAGGTGACCCAGCCTGTTTTGCAGCTGGCCTCTGCCGCCAACCGCTTGGCTGACGGCGACTTCGAGGCCCGGGTGGATATCCACTATTGCCGGGAACTGGACGAGCTGGGGCAGGTATTCAACAGCCTGGGCCAGCGGCTCAAAGAACGGGAAGCAATGAAGCAGTCTTTGGAGCTGGCCAGGATCATCCAGCAGCAGCTTCTGCCGGAAGATCCACCAGGCTGTCCCGGTTTTGATCTGGCCGGAAGAAGCATCTACTGTGACGAAACCGGGGGTGACTATTACGACTTTATTGCCTTGGACCGAGACAGCCGATCGTCTCCTTGCCCCGCCTTGGCTCTGGGCGACGTCTCCGGGCACGGCGTGGGCACAGCCATGGTCATGGCCTCCGCCCGGGCTATGCTCCACGCCCTGTCCGAAAGACACGGCAACGACCTCCAAACCCTGTTTTACGAGCTCAATCGCTCCTTGTGCCGGGACACAGGCGACGCCTATTTCATGACCATGTTCTACGGGCTCCTGGACTGGGAGACCTCTACCCTGGAGTGGATCTCCGCCGGGCAGGCCCCATTATTTTTATATCGCCGCGGGGGAGGAGTTCAGCAGCTGGACAGCTCAGGGATCCCCTTAGGGATCATGGAAGAGAGCTGCTTTGATATCCCGGCGCCCCTTGCCTTTGCCCCGGGGGATATTTTGCTCCTTTGTTCCGACGGGGTCTGGGAATGCACAGATCCGCAGGGAGAGATGTTTGGTACCGAGAGAGTAGAGAGTCTCCTGCAAGACTTGGCCGACAGGGACGCAGCTGCAATCTGCGAAGGGTTCTTGGAGGTCCTGACCCGTTTCCGGGAGGGAGAGGCGAGTAAGGACGACATCACCTTGCTGGTGATCAAGAAAACGCACTTCGGTTAAGACGCCTCGTGCCTTGTCATCAAGCATCTGTTGCAATGCAAGCCCCCTCAAGGGCTGGTCTTTATACACACCTGACACCGTGGG
>JBNJII010000085.1:0-11150 GCA_051749205.1 Thermodesulfobacteriota bacterium
CTATGGCGCCTATGCCATACTCTCCTGGCTGTTTTACCACAAATCCTACATTTGCCATGACGGCAAACTCTCCATCAAGCGGAGTTACACCAAAAAAGAACTCTGCGCCATCACTTCCAAAGGCTGGATTGTCAAGCGGTTGCTTCCGTACCGGTTGCTTCTCATCCATGAGTCCTGAGAAGATATCTTAAAACGCGGGAATCATATACACATACTGTATAAGCCCAGGAGGCTCTTCGACGCTGGCTGTGGAATGCTCTAGCAATTAAGAATTTTTGACAGGATTTACAGGATGATCAGGATACTTTTCTTGGCGTGCCCCGGTGTAATAGCTTCGCTTTCCTTCGGAATTACACTGGGCAAGCCGGAAGCCCGCCAAGAAAGGTCCAATCGCCTCTCGACGATGGAACAGAGGGCTTTTACATCATGCGCAGCGCGTGATTGATTCACTGCCTGATAAAGGGCATAGGCCCGGTTATGCCCAAGAGGATGGTGGCCAAGTTCGGAGGTGACAGCACATAAAGAAATATGCGAAATTCGAATAGCACTACAGCGAAAGATAGGAGCCACATGCCTTTTCCGTCATTGCCCGGCCCCGATTTCAGAACACATCGCAATCTCACTCCCCAGGCAATCTAGGGGAAAGCCTTGATATCTGAGGTCGCTTTATTCTATGGCGGGATGCCAGGATTCCCGCCTGCGCGGGAATGACGGAAAAGAACTGAAGTTTCGCAGTAGTGTTAAAGGAAGGTGAAGAACACGAGTTCATTGCCGACAAGTTTGCCCAGCATTTCTTGGTACCATATGACTTTGCAGAAAAATGCGCTGTTCAATGGCCACGCCCTGATGTGGATCAGATGCAAGAATTACTTGATCAAAGTCGAGCTAGTCTTGACGTATTGACCTTCTCGTTGTGGGAAGCTCTGGATGTTCGGCGCAAAAAGCTTTGGCTCAAAGAAGTCCGACAAGTTCTTGACAACTTCGGACTCCGGCATGGCCGTGCAGACAATGTGCATACTTTCTTAAGCCATGAACAAGGCAAGCTCAAAGCAGTGCTCCACGAAAAACAGGACCTGTTCTCGGACAAGGTACTGGCCGAAATTTACAGGGGGTTCGGACTTGCCGATTAATACTGATGAAAAGGTCGTTGATGCAAATGTGCTGGCAGAAATATATCGCGCATCAAATAATGGCTGCGAGCTACTTGATTGGATAATCCAAGGAATTACAGGAGATTTTTTTGTAGTCGACGATCAATACACAGAGAGCCCGTGCAATCAGTATTCTCACGATTGCAAGATCCTAGAGGACAGGGTTGATTTCTCAGACGAGGACGCAATAACTTTCTTGATGACAAGCAGTAGCCACTATGAGCGCATTGCAAAAGATACGTGGGACATAATCATTACGTATTATTGCTTACGATCCGGTGCTGGCGTTGTGTCAGGCGATACTGGCTTGCTTATGATTTGCAAGGAGAGCAAAGTTCCACATATATGTTTCAAAGCCCTTATGTATCACTTAAACATGCAGGAACAGATCTTTGAGCTTGATGGGGACGGATTTTATTTTGGTTTCCTGATTGATCCCAAGGAAACAAACCCCTTCTTCTCTTACCTCTCCAACAAGAACTGCCTGAAATGCTGCGGCGCAGAGTGCGAGGTGCCCACCTCATTGCTATGTTTGCCCGAACAAAAGTGGCCAAAGAGTTCAGGCAATGGGTACTGGACGTCCTGGACCATTATGTGAACGATTCAGCAGAGCCCAAATCCCCAACTCCACTCACCCCCTCCACCAAAGACGACCGCAAGCCTCTTCGTGACTTGGTGGCTGTTTGGTGCCGGCTCTCTGGTCGTCAATACTCCGAAGCCTGGAAGCAGGTCAGGGCGGCTTTCAGCCTCAACAACATCAAGGAGCTTCCCCGGGAATGGGTTCCGGACGCCTGCGCATGGATGCAGGGTAAGATCGATGCTCTGCCCCAGGGCCTGCCGAAAGCTTCCGGAAACCCTCTGTTCTATGACCACATCATGCACAACATTTACCACACCGGCCTGGAATTCTACGGACAGATCCGGGATAAATCTGATAGGTCCTGGAGGATTTTGGGCGGGGTGCTGCCAAACGATCCACGGACCTGCCCATGTTCCGCTTTTGCACATCAGCAACAAATCAGGGTCGGGATCGATTTCTTAATAACCGGCGTGCCGGTTGATCATGCGGTCTGTGGAGGCGGTCAAGTATGTGGAGAGGTTGGAGAGATAGAAATAATAGATCCCGGGGAACCTTATGGTTTCCTGGGGTATTGAAAAACGCGACTGTAATGTTTACAATGTCAATCAGACAATCAAGGAGGCAATGACCATGTCCAGCAAAAAGTTGCGAATCACAATACATGAAGTAGCCAAGGCCAATGATAGGCTCAAGGCAAAGGCAACAAAGACCTTGGGAACTGCAGACAAGTCTGTTCGCAGGGCTATAGCTGGTATCGATGACTCAGAAATAAAATCGTCCTGGCGAAAGGCAGCGCAGCGGCATGAAGAGGCGCTATAACTATATCTATGCCAAGCTTGTCGAGGGGGAAGATGACGTTCTGGGCCTTCTTGCCTATGGCCTCTACAAGCGTGATAAGATTGAGCATATAAAAAGAATCAATGCAGAGACAGGAGAAGATCCCACAGAAGAGGAATTGGAGCATTTCCATAAATCCAGCGAAGCTCACATCGAAAATTACGAGACCAGAGCCCTAAACCTCAGTAGAAATTTCCTAGAGAGCGTGCTTGGCGAACGTGTGGCCGAGATTGAACAGGAATACAAAGAAAAATTCCTGAATGAAGCGAAGGGGCTTAAAACCAAATGGTGGCCTGCTATCATGCAAAGCTTTTTGGGATTGGTGTTCGCATTGGCTTTTGGAAAACGCTTGAGACTTGCGGGTATTTCTTTACAGCCCCAACCCATTATGAAATGACTGAAACCAAGCAACAAACACCTCCTGCCTTCACCAACTCAACTCAGCCAAAATAAAGAATAGTCAATCGTCCCATTTCTAAAAGGCCCTACTCCGGTGGGGCTTTTTTTTGGGTTGACAGCAGCTTTTGGTCATGACCAAACTTGGACAAATCAAATGGGGGCAGACATGGATATTAGCAGAAAGTTGGAGACTCTGAACGCAAGCCTTGTCGACAACCTGGCCAGAAAGCTTTAAAGGGTAAAGACCCTTGAACACCCACCCATCAAGCGACTCTATTCAAACCTGATCCCAGCTTCTTTGGCCAGCTCCTGGAACAGATCCGGAAACTCAGGCTGGAAGTTCTGATAAAACGGCACCGGGTACCTTGCTCCCACTTTCTGACCCGCCTTGTCCAAGCCCTCCCCAAGAAGCGGCAGCTTGTCGGCAGGCAGGGCAAAAACCATTTCATCGTCCTGTGTTCCGGACATAATTCGGTCCCCGTTGCCGGGGATGACTACTCTGGCCTGGGCCGACAGGTAGGGGGCAGCCAGATAGTCACTGCAGGCCACCTTTCCGGAAAACGTGCTGGAAATCGACTCCCCACTCATATAAGTCCAGGCATGGACCAAACGCATGATCTGGGCCGGGTTTGCGTACAGCACAGCCACATCCGGTGCAAACGCCGCCTTGTGCAAAGGAGCGAGAAGCATTGCCCTGGCCCTTCCCTTGGGCATGAAGGACATCCGGTTTATTTCCAGGGCAGCCTTTTCCTCGTTCTTGGACCACCCTACCCTGACAAAAAAATCACACAAAAGCTTTTGCGGGTTCTCGGCCTGAGCATGGCCAAAGGCAAGCATGGCCGGGACACAGACGATGTCCTCGGCTGTCAGCCCAACGGTCCAGCGGTAGGTCCTGGCCAGGGTCACCGCCTGGCAGATCGTGATCCGCTTTTTCATGGTCTGAGAGGGCCTTCGGGTCTTCTCCGGCCAGTCGGGTATCTGGTCGTAAAAGCCCACTCCCACGGGAAGAGTCTTCAGCCTGAGGGTTTGGTAGATGTGCTCGGCAATGGTCTGGGTGTCTTTTGCAGTCATATCCTTTCCTCCCTTTGGGTCGTCCTACAAAAAGATTGATTCATACAGGCCAAGGCTAGTTGACATATATAAGAGCATCCGCGTGACGCGCATAGTTATGCTGATGAAAATCACTATATACCCGCTGCATTGCCTCCACTATTACCAAAGTGTGCGAATTGCTCAAGGCCGACATTAGTTTCTCGGGTTTATCGGCTGAAGACCACTTATTTGCTCGATATAGGGCAATAACTTCCGCCTTATCAATCTGTCCATTTAGTTCAATTTTTACATCCATGCTCGGTCTCGTAATTTATGCAGAACAAGAAATTATCAGGTTTCCGTATTGTATAGCCCCACATCAAACCAATCTCAAGCCGTGCAACTCAACCTCTTCCAGCCTTGAGGGCTTCCATTGAGGCTGGTTGTCCTTATCAATGAGCCGGTATCTGATGCCTTCCAGAAAATCAGGATGACTCAGGATGAATTGGGCGGCCCGAAGGTCGTTTTCAAACACCTGGGACAGGGGAAGGAATGCATTGCGCCTGAGCAGGGTGAGGGTCAGGACCAGGGAGGTGGGCGATCGCTCAGCCAAACTGGAAAAGACTTCCTGGCACAGCTCTTGGTGCAGATTGCATTGCCTCAGGGAATCAACGATTCCGCTGACAGAGTCCTGGCCGGAAAAATAGGCGGCCACCCACTGGTCCTTATCCAGATGGGAAACCGGTGTGGGCTTAAAGAAGGGCTTCAGCTTCTCCCGGAGCTGGTCCGCAATGTCGATTCGTCTGTCAAAGCTGGAGGGATCTTCCAGGGTTTGGATGATTGAGGACAGGTTGGAGCCGACAACAAGGTTTGTGGCCATCCCTAACCGTACGCATTCTTCCCCCTGCATTTCATGACCGGTCAATCCCAGGTACTCCGGATATCCCGTCGGGGTCTTGGAAAGCATCCAGCCGGTTGCCCCTACATCCGGAAAGAATCCGATTCTGGACTCCGGCATGGCCATCCGGGTCCGTTCTGTGGCCAGGACCAGATCAGCACCTGCGCAGAGGCCAAGCCCTCCTCCCATGGTAATGCCATCGGCCATGACCAGCAAAGGCTTGCAAAAGTCGTGAATGAATAAATCCAACTCATACTCCTGCCGCAGGAAGTGCAGGGCCTCATCGATGTGCTGCTCCCTCACAGCCCGGGCCAGCTCCTTGATGTCCCCTCCAGCGCAAAACCCTTTTCCTCCCTGGCCGTACAAAAGTACGTATTGAACACGCTTATCATCCAAGGCCTCTTCCAGAGCCCCCCGGATGAGCCCAATCATTTGTGGATTCAGGCTGTTCAACGCTTTGGGTCTGTTTAGGACAATGGACATCATATGCGGATGTCTTTTGACCATGACCGGCTGTGTCTTTTTATTCCCGGAGTCTGTCATGCCCGAAGTTCCTTAATGAAGCTCAAGGTTCACAGGTTATTTTTTATGGCGTCCGATTCTCACAGATCCCAAAGGTGATATGATCCTGGAGGTGGCGGTAAAATCATGCTCAAAACATACCATCACATATAACAAAAAAGAGGTAAAATGTGAAAAGGATATTGACATTCAAAAGCCAATTTCGGATAAAGGAGTTGTTAAGGTCAAACTTTGAGCAATCAGTGGACGGAAAATTCTTAAAAGCTCTTGTTCCATGTGCTGGTACTTGCAACAATATAAATTACAGCCTCCAACTTGAACCAAAGTTTGCATGGACTGCGAGTAAAGAAAGTAGACGTTCACCGCGATGTTGCTTTTCTTACAGCTCAAGATGAGACTGGACCTGAAATTCGGGCGGGCGACGCGCGCTTACATGACACGGTGAGATTTGTAGGTTACACTTTGGGGATTCCTTATCAAAAAAGCCGTCCTCTTGAACCTGACAGAATACGCCCCTGGGCAAAGTTGAAAGAGCTTCTCCCTCCACATGATCGTGTCGAGTTCCAAGAAAGGGGAAGTCCCGATCCAGATATCACTGTGCTCAGCTTATCTGGACCTCTGACCCATGGAGAATCTGGTGGTCCGATCCTTACCGAGAGCGGACAAGTTATTGCTGTTGCCAATGGCGGACTTCTGGATGGCACAGTCGGCATGAATTGGGCCATTCCCTATGATGAAATTGAATGGCACACCTTTTCAGATGTCAAATCCATCTTAGACAACCTTACGGGAAGGGAGTCAGAGGAGTTATTTGGTGTGACCAGGGAATCAAAGCCAATGCCTACGCTTTATCTGGCTGATGGTGGTGATCCGATTGGAAGGATTTACAAATTGAAAAATGATGATCTCTTCGAATATTACAAGCGAGATCGAGGAAGGATCTACAATCTCGCAATTGCAAATGATGGGACTATATACTTCTCTGATAGTAATGATCGATATCTATACAAATTGGAAGATGGCCGAGAGGTTCGTGTATACACACATTCGACGTATTTGCGTGACATAGAGTTTGATCCCTTAGGAAGACTATATTTCAGTGAATCAACAGGAGCTAAAGATGATGGTATAATTTACCGTATTGAAGATGGCGAAGCTATGCCTTTTTTCCGAGTACGCTTAGCAGATGTAGATGGTTTTTGGGCTGGCGATTTCAGCTTTGATAATAGCGGATTTTTGTGGTTAAGTAGTGGTAATCGTGTGCCTGCAAATTTATATAAAGTTGTAGAACAACAGCCAAAACTCATGTTTACTGACTCTGGATCAATATCTGGGTTCGCATTTACTCAAAGTGGTGATATTCTTTATACTGACTGGCGCCAGAGTGTGCAGAGACTCTCTCTGCCAGGTCCGATTGCAGAATCAAAATCTTATTCATTTGGAACATTCAAATGGCTATCTGACGTAGAGCCTGAAAAAAGAAAAAGATAAATATATGTTTTTCCTTGGAAAATTCACCGAGCATTTTGCTGATTGGGATCTTCAGGCTATCACTTCAGAAAATATCTTGGCCTTTCTGGTTCAAAACAGCGCCTTCGACGCTAAAATGAATTGACCCACCTTTGCCAAGATAAACTTACCCAGCCGATTTTTCTACTGGGTCACCCATTGAGATCAAAATAAGCTGAGTGAGGCATTGTGTATCCCACGCAAAGTTGCCAGCCGCGACCGATGCCGGCCGCCTGGATGAACCAGCACCTTATCTGTCCCTGCTGGGCTGAGAACAACCTATCTCAAGCGAAGCGCCCCGCGGTCCGGGTCCGACTGCGGTCCCGGACCGCGGGGCGCGTAGTGGGAACATTACCGGATCGATGAAAGGCCTATCCGAGCGGCGGACGGGCGGGAAGAGATATCCCGTTGACCAGCAAAGCCGCCGGCCTGGCACCGGTCACGGGCACAGCAAAAAGTCTTATGATCCCTGTCCGGGGCCAGGGTTGGCTGGCTTTTGCTGCACCTTGCCTTATTTTCTTCTTCGACCGATGAACCACCCAGATCAGAGCGAAGGCCTCCGGGGACTGTTCGCAGTCACCAGCCAGAGGGAACCGACTTACAGCCACATAACGTCTACGATAACCGGGCCGGGAGTTGACGCACCGAGCTAAGGGAGCCAGCCCGGCATTTCCGGCTCCGCGTTCATCGCATTGTTATGCGGCGTTGCGGTTTACATTCGGTACGACCGTTGCCAATGCGGCGAACATCCTCACGCGAGTTACGAATACCAGTAGTAAATATCTTCATCTTTGTTTGGGCCCTTGATTGACCATCGCAATTCGATTTGATCTGCAGCGAGTGTCATGATGGCCGAGTATAAGTCATCACGGCACACATGCGGCGTAGCTGATTGCCATGTATGGTCATTTTTGGGTGCCAAGTCGAACAAGTAAACCGGGTTGTCTGGACCGAAGCGAAGGTGTTCAAGTCGGATTGCATTGCTCGAATCATCGAGCGACCACCGAAACACGTTGTTGAAGTTGAGTTGTTGCCCGGCGTCGGATTGCCATTTGCCGGTTTCGGTGAATGTGATCGTGTTTGCGTTGGGTTGGGCGACTACAACCGATCCATCACCGGAGCCGTTCCATCCGGATTCATTCGCCGAGCGTGCGACGAATCGCAATGCGGTGATGTGTGAGAGACGATTCCATGTGTCCATTGCTATTCGCGCTGATTGTTTGCCGCATAACGTCAGCCATCAGCCGCGCGAGGTACGAGCGTCGGCTGCATGGCATTGTTGGGCAGTTGCTAGTTCTGGGCAATCAATATCAGGCATGCCTTCATATTCCACAACAGCCTCCGGCTTGCCGCAATATAGAAAGCTGTGATTCATGTGATCACGCTCATCAAGTCCAATCCGTCTGAACACATCCGCCCAACTCGAACAGTCACAGTATTCCTTCACCTTGTCATTGTTCACCGGCTCAGTTTCCCATTCAGGATGCTCTTCGACAAACTGCGCGTATACATGCTCGGCATGATCCTCGAACTCTGCGTTGAAAAGGAATGCCCTCCGACAACTCACCACAGCCATAATGCGCGTCATTACAGTGTAGCTCGCAATCATCAGAAACGGAATCGGTGGGAATAAATACCACGGATCCTTGATTCCATCTTCCTTCATCTTCTCGTTGATAACGATCAGGTGCCAGTATTCATTATCCTGTGCTTCACGACCCCAGATGAGGATCTTGCGCGCGCTCTGCACCAACTCCGGGTTTCGATAGCGGCGTGTCATGCGAGCATATTGTCGGAATTCCCAGGACCGGTACGGGATGCTGGCCAGCATCTCTATGAGTTTGGCCTTAGCCAGCGTAGTCTTCTTCCCGGTTAACAGGTCCATCGACCCGAAGAAAAACCTTGCCGCAAGCGAATAAGGGTATCTTGGCCTTTCTCTGGATTCTGCCTGTTCCTTCTTCAAATCAATGCCCATGAGTTTTCCTTTTTTTCTATGCATTGGCACAACAAATGATTGTAAAGTTCTTCAATATATTTACACTTATATATTATACATGATTTCTAAAAGAGTCAAATTTGAAGCCTACGTGCCAGGATCAGCAGCATACCCAATACCCTGGAATGCTGCTCGTTTCAGGAGCTAGTCCAGCCTGGACAGGTTAGTTCTCAGGGGTAAGCCTGAAGAGAGTGGGGAAAGAGAAAACCCGGGGCAGATCAGATGACCTGCCCCCCGGACAAGAATAGGTTTGGCATTCCACGCGATTCAGGGCCAGGACTACTGTCAGGTCATAGCCATAGTCTACAGGGTAACGTGAGGATGTGCGGCGCGAGGTACGAGCGTCCCAACTATCCTATTGTTGGCCATCCGCTTTGAATGCTTCGTGAAAAGCCACTTCTCCTTGTGGAACCCCTCCCTCAAAAGGAAGTACGAAAAATGCTTCCTCTGGAACACCCTCATGGGAAAGTCCCTTCGAATTCTCAAAGCCAAACTGTCGGTAATACTGTGGGTGGCCCACCAAGCAACAGCCTTTGCCTCCGGCCTCCTTGAGCCGCTTGAGCCCTTCACATATGAGAGCCTTGCCAATCCCTTGCCGCTGAAAAGCAGGATGCACCGAAAACGGTCCCAGGCCGTACCATTGTTCTGTGCCATCTGACATTGTCACGGGTGAAAAAGCAATATGTCCAACAATGTGACCATCAATCTCGGCAACCAGTAACACTGACAAGGCAGCGGCAGCTCGTAGCTCCTCAATGATGAACTGTTCTGTATGATTGCTGATCTCCATCGTTTCAAACGCGGCAAACGTCACATCGGAAATGACGGTGAAGTCACCATTTTTCTCGTCTCTAATAAGAACATCTTGTGTCGTCATTTCCGTCTCTCTTTACTTTTAGGCCAATCGCGGCGCTGACCCGCGAGCACGATGGATAAGAGCGGGCTGTAGGCCTGATCACAGTCGGCGCGCGCAGTCGGGTCAAGTGGCTCGTTCCGGCGCGTAGCGACGGGGCAAGACGCTTGACGAAGTCAGCGCAGCGATTCCCGGCGGCGGAGCCGCCGGGAACGCCTCACATCACCGGCTGCAAAAAGTTAAGCGAGGAACGAGCGCCGCTTTTTGTAGTCCGCGTGGATGTGATTGTTAGGCTATTCATTTCTTTATTGAGCTTATGAGGTCTTTTGCAGAACCGAGCATTTCTGACAAGCTTTTATTTTCTTCTCTTAACTTCTCCAGAGCAACGGTACTTTCACCCTTTTTAAGTCTTGAATTTCTATCAGTACACGATACTTCCTCAATTACTTTAGATAATATTTCTTTGTCACCTAACATTAAAGCCGCCTCCAAGGAAGCAAACCTTGAATCAACATTTGTAAGCTCGTTCTGAAAGTACTTTATGTCTTCGAGACTGTTTCTATATAGACGAAGAAAAAAGAAAGAAAATATTTGAATAAAAACAGACACAGTTATTCTCGGAATATAGTGCCAAACAAAATCTTTTAGCTCCAGAGCATTGGAGTTTGCAGTTAGTACTACATAGCCAAGAAGTGACACTGCTAAGATTGTAGTCACACCACCAATTACAAGATTTAGATTACCTCTTCTTGTAAGAGCACCAATTTCCTCAGTAAGTCTTGCCTTTGTTTTTTGTAGCTCTTTACGAAGCTCATAAAAATACTGGCTTTCTATAATACTATCCGACAAGGCAGATTTTGCACTTTTAAATAGATCCTCTGCCAGCTCTTTTGTTATATTTGACTTTATTGACCCAATTATTTCAGAGCGTTCTTCTGGAGTAAGGTTTATGTTAACTGATTGTTTTGATGTGTTACCTTGCTCTATCAATTTCTCAGTTATAGTATTTACAATGCGATCTAGATCATGGTCTTCAAGTGTGTTATTTACGCTTACGTAACTATCGCCATTTGAATAACTCAATTTTTCCCTGTGACCACGTAAATACGTTAGTGCAGACACAGCGCCACCTAACACAACAAGCATAACCCCAGAAATTACGACTATATTTCCTTGAAGTTCGCTTCTAACGAATTGCGCTCCAAAAGTCAGCAATATTATCCCTGACGCGACAAGCAATATAGGGCCGCTTAATCCAAACATTCTGCTTGCTAGGGAATCATCCATATTTTTTCCTCATTGTTTTTAAGCCTAATCGCGGCGCTGACCCGCGAGCACGACGGATGGGAGCAGGCCGTAGGCCTGATCACAGC
>JBNJII010000086.1:0-11046 GCA_051749205.1 Thermodesulfobacteriota bacterium
TCTTTTCCTTCTTTTCCATATGATCCTCCCTGTCATGGACGATTGAAGACTCTTCAGAAGGAAGGTGACGCCCAACCTGTCTAAAGCAGACCCGCTAACTTACTGAAATTTCTTAAAATTCGAGTCATTGTACGTTGAATGCCTTCTTTTGTCAAGAAGCAGAAAGTAAAACCTTTAAGGGTCTTACCGACAAACAGGTGTTTGAACACCCCTGGTTTGCGTTTTCCAGATCTCCTGCATCCGGATCACAGGATGGGGAAGATCACTCCTCTTTCAAGGTCCGGGTCATAAGTTCATATACAGCTTGCCTGGGGTTCTTGTTTGCATAAAGCATTCCATACACCTGATCAGTAATAGGAAGCTCCACATTATGGGCGCTGCCCAAGGCATGCACGGCCTGTGTGGTCTTGACCCCTTCAGCCACGGCCTGCATACTGCTCACAATAGAGTCCAGGCTCTCTCCCCGGCCGATTCGCAGCCCCACTTGCCGATTGCGGCTTAAGTCACCGGTGCAGGTCAAAACCAAATCACCCACCCCGGCCAGGCCCATAAAGGTCTGACCCGTTGCCCCCAGGGCCACACCCAGCCTGGACATCTCGGCCAAACCTCTGGTGATCAGGGCCGCCCGGGCGTCGGTCCCAAACTCCAGCCCGTCGGAAATACCTGTGGCAATGGCCATGACGTTTTTCAGGGCCCCTCCCAACTCCACGCCCCGGTAATCTTGACTCAGATAAACCCGAAAACTTTGCGTGGACAGGGCACTTTGCAGACTTGGCCCTAGCTCTCGGTCCATGCAGCCCAGAGTGACTGCTGTGGGCAGTCCCTGGCTGACCTCCCGGGCAAAAGATGGACCGGACAAAACCGCATACTTGGGCTGTAAATCGCCCAACTCCTCCCAGACCACCCCGGACATTGGTTTTAAGGAATCCGTCTCAATCCCCTTACTGCAGCAAACGATGGCCGGTTGTGGCGGCAACAGTCCCCGAACCTGCCGCAAAACCTGGCGCAAGAACTGGCAGGGAACAGCCATGAGCACGTAGGTGGCTTCGGCCAAAACACGGCCCAGATCCGTGCTAACCTCCAGCTCCTGGGGAAGCTTCACCTGGGGAAGGAACCACGCATTCTCCCTAGTGCTTTGGATGATAGAGGCCAACTCCGGCTCCCGGACCCAAAGAGAGGCCGAAAGCCCCTTGTCTGCCAACAGACCGGCCAGGGTGGTACCCCAGGAGCCGGCTCCAACCACAGCTATTTTCATAGCTTCACCTTTGACCCCATCCTCAACAGAAGCCTTCCAATTTTTCACAAAAGCCCCGGAGTGGGCGCACCGCACCGCCCCTCTTCCTGGTCCAAGCATCGGGGCAACGGGCTGTCAAATCCGGATCTCTCATCCTCAAGTCTTTTGACATCAGATACCGGGAAGTGGAGGCAAGGTCAAGCGGACTCCTTGCATGGGCGCCCGGAAAAAGGTAAATACCAGTCCAGGAGGAGCAAAATGCGCCCCGGCCATGAGCCAGGGCCGTCATTTGCTCCCCATTCTGCGGCAACGTGTATCTTCAAGGAGGACTGCCTTGTCCATGCCTGAACAGAACATACGCTCTTTGAGCTCTTATGAACAGAATATTCTGCGCGTGGTCCAGGGGACCCTTCCCGACTCCCCGACTCCCTTCGCCAGCATCGCCCGGCAGCTGGATGTATCCGAAGAGAAGGTCTTGTCCCTTTTGCAAGAGCTCAAGGAGCAGGGGGTCATCCGCCGCTTCGGGGCCACCCTCCGCCATCAAGAAGCGGGCTACGAGTGCAACGTCATGGTCGCCTGGCACGTCCCCCAGAGCTTGGACACCCAAGAGGTGAGCCGTATTATGTGTGCCCGTCCGGAAATCACCCACTGCTATCAACGCCGTAACTGCCCCGAATGGCCCTTTCATCTGTACACCATGGTCCACGGTCGCAGCGAGGCCGACTGCCGCAGGGTAGTGGAAGAGATACAAACCCAAACCGGGCTCAATAGTTTTGAACTCCTTTTCAGCCACCAGGAGTTGAAAAAGACCTCAATGCAATACTTTTAACCGATTCTCAAAACCTATGTCCTTGTTGGATGTACTTTCCACAAGCCAAAAGCGAACTGGAGGTTCATGGG
The DNA here is from genome assembly GCA_051749205.1 of Thermodesulfobacteriota bacterium. Taxonomy (GTDB): domain Bacteria; phylum Desulfobacterota; class Desulfovibrionia; order Desulfovibrionales; family Desulfothermaceae; genus Desulfovermiculus. Next base: position 2,135 of record JBNJII010000086.1, read on the forward strand.
CATGAACACATCAGCACAACTCTTTTCCAGAGCCCAAGAGCTTATCCCCGGCGGGGTGAACAGTCCCGTTCGGGCCTGCCAGAGTGTCCACACCGATCCGCTTTTTATTCGGCAGGGGAAAGGAAGCCGGATTTTTTCCGAAGACGGCCAGGAGTTTATAGACTATGTCCTATCCTGGGGACCCCTTCTCCTGGGCCACTGCCGGGAAGAAGTGGTTGAAGCCGCTCACCGGGCCGTCGACCAGGGGTCCAGCTTCGGAGCTCCTTCCAGACACGAGATTGATCTTGCCGAACGTATTGTTGAGGCCTTACCCGGAGTGGACATGGTCCGCATGGTCAATTCCGGGACAGAAGCGACCATGACCGCACTGCGCCTGGCTCGGGCCTTCACCGGCCGCAGCAAAGTCCTCAAGTTCGTGGGATGCTACCACGGCCACGTGGACAGTCTCCTGGCCCAGGCCGGCTCCGGAGTAGCCACCCTGTCCCTTCCCGGAACCCCCGGAGTCCCCGAGCATACAGTTCAGGATACCCTGTTGGCTCCATACAACGATCTCAACGCTGTGCAGAAGATTTTTTCCCAGCACGGCCAGGACATATGCGCCATCATAGTGGAACCGGTAGCCGGCAACATGGGCCTGGTCCCGCCAGAAGATGACTTTCTGCCCGGCCTGCGGCGCATCACCCAGGAACACGGCAGCCTGCTCATTTTCGACGAAGTGATCACTGGCTTCCGCATGGACTTTGGCGGAGCCCAGACCATGTTCGGGGTCACCCCGGATCTGACCTGCCTGGGCAAGATCATCGGCGGAGGCTTTCCGGTAGGGGCTTTTGGCGGAAAAAAAGAGATCATGGAGTTCTTGGCCCCCTGCGGACAGACCTATCAGGCCGGAACCCTGGCCGGAAACCCAGTGGCTATGGCCGCCGGAGCAGCCACATTGTCCCAGCTCAAACAAAGCGATTACCAGGCTTTGGCCCGAACAACCAAACGCTTGGCCAGCGAACTCAAAGATATCCTGGAAGACAAGGAGGTCCCGGTTTCAGTGAATTGTCTGGGCTCAACCTTCACTGTCTTTTTTACCCCCAGCCGGGTCACAGATTTTGATTCCGCCAAAACGGCGAACAACGAGCTCTTTGCCCAATTTTACCGCCATATGCGCGCACAAGGCATCTACATGGCCCCTTCGGGCTTTGAATGCACATTCACCTCTTTTGCCCACACAGAGCGGGATTTCGAGCAAACCCTGGAAGCGGCCAAAAAGATGCGCTTTCAGACCGAATAATGCGTGCAGGCTCCCAACACTTTTCTGCACAAAAACTAAAGACCCTGGAAAACAGGACCAGGTGCGGACACAAGCAAAAACAATACACTCCTGTTTGCGGCACCATCAGGCCTTGCATTGTGTGCTGTGCATATGCGATAGTTCAACCAATACATAACGAAATCGGCATGTCAACGCCGGCCTGATGGGTGCAGACCAGGTCACTCCCATAATCGCCACTCAACGAAGGAGGCAGAAAATGAACAGAATAATTCTCTTGAGCTTGTGCTGTTTCGGAGTGAGCCTATTTTTATTTTTCCCCCAGTTACAGGCCTCTTCCATGCAAATGCCGCAGGAAATCGTCATGGACGATGCCCAGGGCAAGGTGAACAATCCTTTGTATACCCCGGTAACCATGCCCCATCAAAAACACATCCCCCTAGGCTGCCCCGTGTGTCACCACAAATGGGAGGACAAATCCAATCCCCCGCAAAAGTGCACCGCCTCTGGATGCCACGACCTGATTGGGGCCTCCGGCTCGGAAATGCAAAACGTTGAGGCTGCTTACAACGCCTATCACAATAGAAAGAGCATCCACAGCTGCATGGGTTGCCACATTGAAAAGAATGAGGCCGGAGAAGCACACGGGCCCTTTAAAAACTGCGCTGAATGCCACCCCAAGGATCAGTAAAACCCTACTTTATGAGCGTTATGAGTACCACCTCCGCCCCAGATTGTTCACAGGACCGGGAGATCATTGAACTCACCGATGTTGTGGAAGAACCCATCCAGCCAGCAGCGGGTGAGCCCAAGTCCTCGGAAGCATCTCAGCCCGAGAGACCTCAGGGCACAACCTCCCGGGAAAGCGGGCAGCCCAGCGTTTCAGGGCCAAGTCCGGAAACCGAAAAAGATGAGTTCGACTTCTCCTCTCTGTGGCCGGAGACCCAAAGCTTTGGACACAAGGGAGCGGGGGGGACTTTATCCGACTCCTCCACCGCATGGACGGACTCCCAGTCCGCCCATGCGGACGATTTCAACGATCTCGATGACCTCTTTGACGAACTGGACTTGGATCTGGCTCCTGACCAGGATAAAAGTTCTGCAAGCCACAGCAAAGATCACAAGTCCCCCTCTGGATCAGAAGAGCAGATCCAGGCCATAAATGACAAGCTGCAAGAACTCAGCTCCCGGCTTGCAGACCTGGAAAGCCTGCACTCCCTTGACAACAGGGTCCGTGAACTGGAACAAGCTGTTTCCTCAGGAAACAGTGAAGCCTGGAAAGATATTGAGTCCCGGATCATGCATCGCTTGGAAAGCTTGGTCCATGAGCGGATCACTCAGGCCAAAGATGACTTGCACCGGGAAATTGAACAGATCATCAATCAATCGGCCATTGCTCCGGAAAACACTTCAGTGCAGGATCTGGCCCAAAAGGTTGAGGACCTCACCAATTACGCCGTAGGACCGGAAACCGTGAGTGCCTTGAAAAATGAATTATTCGCCGAGTTGACTCAGCGAATTGAAGAAACAATCCCTCAGGCCGCGGCCAAGGTTATCCGGGAAGAGATCCAATCCTTGTTGGAAGAAGAAGCGAGCAAGGAAAAAGAATGAGCATTGAGGGTTCAAGGCATGCAAAAAAGGGGAGGTGCTTTCCGGTTTCTCCCCATTCCCGTCCGGAGCCTTTGTCTCATGGTGGGTCAAGGCCATTTCCCCTCCGGACGGGTTTTTTCTTTTTTTGTCCCCAAGCGGACAAAAAAAGCTAGCTGGTTTTGTCGATGATCGAGAACCATCGAGGGGTGAGGTAGTAAGCCATGGACAGCAAGCTGGACAAGCAAGCCCTGCAGGTGACCAAGGAAATCATTGTCAAGTTCATTGAAGTAGGGCGGATCTCGCCCAACAACTTCGACCAGTTTTTTGCCCCCATTTATCAGGAAGTACTGCGTACCATCACGTCTTCCTCAGACCCCCAAGCAGATGATGAAAAACCAGCAGCCTCTTGATTCCTCCCTCCAATCCCAGACATCCAAAGCTGTAGGAGACATGTTCGGGCGTATTGCCCCGGCCTACGACCTGTTGAACAGGACCTTGAGTCTGGGCCTGGATATCTCCTGGCGCAAGTCCTTGGTCCAGGCGGCGGCTCCGCCTGCCGGAGGGGTGGCTTTGGACCTGGCTGCCGGGACTTTGGACGTTGCCGCCATGCTGCAGGCCAAGACCCCCCGCCTGAGTGTGTATGCTGCAGATATCTCCTTGCCCATGCTCCGGAAGGGCCGGCCGAAGATCAAGAACAAACCCATCATGCCCCTGGGAGCCGACGGTCGGAAGCTGCCCCTTCCGGACAACAGCCTGGATCGGGTCACCATCGCCTTTGGCCTGCGCAATATCCGGCCCAGAGAAGATGCCTATGCAGAGATCAGGCGGGTGCTCGCACCCCAGGGCAAGCTGTGTATTCTGGAGTTCGGATCCGGTGGGCAACCCATTCTGGGCGGAGTGTATAACCTCTATCTGACCCGCATGCTCCCGGCCCTGGGGCGAATCATCTCCCGGGACAAGCAGGCCTACAGCTATCTGGCCCAGACCATCTGCGAATTTCCCTCCGCTTCGGCCTTGGAAGCGGAGATGCGCGCCGCCGGCTTCACCCAGGTGACCAAACGCCCCTTAACCGCCGGCATCGTCTGGCTGCATACGGCCTGCAAGTGATCTTGTGCCTTTTTTGCTCCTTACCTCATAGGTTCAAAGTTCCAAGTTCACGGTTCACGGTTCACGGTTACAAGAATAAAATGAGTATGATAAAAAACGCGACATCCAATTCGACCGCTAAATATCGTCAATAAAAACAAATGCCTGTCAGAGCACTTTTAACTGTCAATTCCTTACGAAGCAGAAAGAGAATCCACCCTTTGCATACAACCTGCGCTCATGCTGGATATATGGACCTTTGATCTGAAAAACATCTCCCAGGAAACCGAGCGCTTTGTAGGCAGCCTGTTATCTCCGGATGAAAAAGCCAGATCCAAGCGGTACGCCCTGTGGGAGAAAGGACGAGACTTTGCATTGGCCAGGGGCATTGCCCGGCATGTGCTTTCCGGATATGTGGCCACGCCTGCCCGGGACCTGGTTTTCACCCTGAGTTCACATGGAAAGCCGCAGCTGGCCACCCACAATGTGCAGGCTCCGTTTTTCAATCTGTCCCATTCCCGAAGCTACGTCTGCCTGGCCATATCCCCGAACCGACGGGTGGGCGTAGACATTGAAGTCAAAGACAAGGACGTCCAAAGGCTGGACAAAATCGCCTCTTTCGCCTTTTCTGCCCCTGAAGTGCACGCGCTGTCCACATATCCAGAGACTTCCCGACGAAATGCCTTCTATACCCTGTGGACAGCAAAGGAAGCCTATGTCAAAGGCACCGGGGAAGGACTCACCAGGCTCAGAAACATCTCCTGCCGCATTCGGTGTGCATGGAGATCCCTCATTGTTCAAGGGATCAATGGAGACGATAACTGGAGACTGCACCATTTTCAACCCTGGCCCCACGTCCAGGGGACAGCAGCTATGGAGGGGAATGGTTCGGTTTTGATTGTGCATCGAAATGCGCCAACTGCATGGAGAATGATGTGAACACAGCAATGTCCGCGCAGTCCACTGCCCAGGACATAATCCTCAGAGTCAGTCAGGTAAGCAAAACCTATTCCCGGACCTCCCCTCCGGCCCTGAAGGACTGCAGTCTGAGCATCTCCGCCACAGAAGTCCTGGGCCTGCTGGGCCCCAATGGGGCGGGCAAAACAACCGCTATATCCATCTTCAGCACCCTCCTTCCCTTTGACTATGGGCAGGTGGAGATCTGCGGCACGGAGCTCAGGCAAGCTCCCAATACGGTGCGCCAGAACATCGGCCTTGTCCCCCAGGATATCGCCCTGTATCCCAAGCTCACTGCCCTGGAAAATCTTCGCTTTTTCGGACGCATGTTGGGCATGGAAAGTCAATGGCTGCAGGACAGATGCCGGGAATGTCTGGACCTGGTTGGCTTAACAAGCTCTCAAAATCAGCTGATATACAAATTTTCCGGAGGGATGAAACGCAGAGTCAATCTGGCGGTAGGACTTTTGCATAACCCCAGACTCCTTTTGCTTGACGAACCTACTGTGGGAATCGATGCCCAGTCCCGGGACTTCATCCTGAACAGCCTGCTCCGGCTCAAAGAAACAGGAGTTGCCGTCCTGTACACCACCCATTACATGGAGGAGGCTGAAAAGGTATGCGATACAATAGCCATCCTTGACTACGGACGCATCGTTCTCCAGGGCCCGCCCGGGGATATGCTGAGCCAGAGAGGATGCGCCGACCTGGGGGAACTATTCCTGGAGGTGACCGGGCGCTCTTTGCGAGACTGACCAGAAAGTCCTCGAATGAAACGAGACACCACTTCGTCCGTCATTCCCGCGAAGAGGGGAATCCAGAGCAGACAGAAAGGCTCTCCCTTAGATTGCCCGGAGAGCATCATCACGGTATGTTTGAAGGATCTGGGCCGGACAATGGCGGAGGGACCGGACCTCCGTGGGTTTCATGCCTGATCAATCCGGCAAATTTCCCCTTTTTTTGCCAGCTTTGGGGCAAAAAAATATTTCAGATTTGCCGGAGGCAAATCTGAACTTTCTCAAACTGCAACAGGCTGAATATGAAGCTTTTACCCCCTGCCCCCAAGCTGATTGCGTGTATACACAAGGAACTGCTTTTGCTCCGCCGAGACCTGGCCGGTCTGGCAGTTTTGTTCATCATGCCCGTTTTTTTGGTCATCATTATGTCCCTGGTTCAAAACAATCTCCTGCGCATCGTGGGCGAATCCAGAACAGAGGTCTTATTCGCCGACCAGGACAACTCCACAGCCAGCAAAGCCATTGCCCAGCGCCTGCCCCGAGCCGGCAATCTGATTTTGGTGCGCAAGGTGAATGGCCGGGACATCCCTGTCTCCGAGCTGAAAAAGCGGGTCAGCCAAGGGGAGTATCAGGCCGGCCTGGTCATCCCTTCAGGAATGGCCCAGGCCTTGTCCGACAAGGCCGCATCCAGCCTGAATCGCGACCCGGTTGGCTTGCAGGAGAGTCAGGACCCCTCGCCCGTACATGTGGACATCTATTTTGATCCCGCAGTGCGGGGGACATTTCGCCTGGTTCTGAAAAATGGTTTACGGGCCGCCCTTTCCGAGCTTGAAGCTGAGTATACCATGCAGGCCCTTTTGAACATCTTGCCCCAACGCATACTGCAAACAACATCGGTCGGTCCGGAACAAATGCCCCAACTCTCTGGTGAAATCTCCAAGCTGAGTCAGCGGGTGCAAAGCACATCTCTGGTCCAGCTCAGGGAAGCACAGGCCTCCCGGCAGGCATTTCAAAAGACTCCCAGTGCAGTGCAGCAAAACGTCCCGGCCTGGGCCTTGTTCAGCATTTTCTTCATAGTCGTGCCCATGGCCGGCAACTTGATTCAGGAAAAAAACGACGGTCCTTTGCGGCGTTTGTGCAGTATGCCGGTATCCCAACTAACCTTGATCCTGGGCAAGATTATCGCCTACGGCTTTGTATGCACCATCCAATTGGGCCTCATTTTCTGCGTAGGTAAATTCCTTTTGCCCGCCTTAGGGACCTCGGAGTTGATCATCGGTCCCCATTATACCGCCTTGGCCCTGATCTCTTTCAGTGCCATTCTGGCCGCCACCGGGTACGGCATTTTTCTGGGCACCCTGTGCAGCACCTTTGAACAGGCCTCCATATTCGGACCCATATCGGTGGTTATTGCCGCGGCCATAGGCGGAATCATGGTCCCGGTCTACGCCATGCCGGACTTCATGCAGGGGCTGAGCATCCTCTCCCCTCTCAACTGGGGCCTTGAGGCCTATATCCAGGTCATTGTCCGTGACGGTGACCTATGGCAAGTGCTCCCCCAGATACTGGCCTTGGCTTTGTTTTTTGTCGCCAATGGAATATGCGCCTGGCTGCTGTTTTTCAAGCGGATCAGGGCAGCTTAAACAGTTCAGCTTTGTCTCCGGTAAATTTCCAATATTTTTTGGCCCAAGCGATCAAAAAAGGAAATTTCCGAATTGATCAAGGTATTGCTGAACCAGCTGCTTGTATCCTGTGTACGCGCAGTCAAACCACTGTCAGCAGCATATAACAATGGGAAAAACGTCCGCTTTCAGGCACAAAGCACAAAAGTCGCTCTCCTTTTTGCAGCCGCCCGGAATGGAAGATCTCTTCCAGTATAATATAGATGGCTGCACTGCCGGTATTGCCTTTGGTGTACAAATTGGTGAACCATCTCTCTTCCGGGATCTCAAAGCCCATTTCCTGCATGCGGAGGTAAAACTTATCCCGGAAGTAATGCGAAGAGTAGTGGGGTAAGAACCAGTCAATATCTTTTGGAGACAGGTTGTGCCGGCGGACCACGCGCATCAAGGCCTGATCTATGGCTGTACGCACAATCTCCCGATCCAGAAGCTTGATGTCCTGCTTCACGGCGAATATATGTCCTGAAGCACCGGCCTCCAAGGCCTCGTCCGTCCTCCAGCCCGCCACTGTGCCGTCCTCTCTTTTCATCCCCCCGGAGTACTGGCAGGTCTCCAGGTGTCCGGCAAAGGAGATGTTTTCGATCCATTCCACCCGCAGGGAGAGGCCATCCGGATTGGGCCTCGGAGACATAAAGACCGCTCCCGCCCCATCGGAAAGCATCCAGCGCAAAAAGTCGGCGTCAAAGGCCAAGAGCGGCCTCTTTTCCACATCGGCCTCCACCTGGCCCAGTCCGGTAAAAAAGCGGGAACGCATATAGGAGGAAGCCAGCTCTGAACCGGAGGCGACTGCATTCTCGGAGAGCCCCAGGGCCACATTCATCCAGGCATGCTTCAAGGCGGTCATCCCGGAAATACATATGCCGTGGGTGGAGACTGCATCGCATTTTGCAATCCCCAACTCCCCAAGGACCATAAGAGCATGGCCTGGAAATAAAAGGTCGGCACTGGTTGTCCCGCAGCACAGACAGGCAATGTCTTCCGGGGAATACTCTTGATACGGCCTGAGCCCTTGGACTGCGGCTGCTGCTAATTGGGCATTACTGTGGGTCAGCCGCCCGGTTTGGGTGTCCAGGGCGTAATGCCGGGTGCGTATGCCGTTATTGCGCAAGACGATCCGCTTCACCCGAGAGGGGATGCCCTGAATACATCCCAGGACATGCTCAATATGTTCATTGTCTACCGGAGCATTGGGCAGAAAAGCGGCCACATCGGTAATATAGACATCCATTGCGCGTTATCCGTGATTTATGGTTTTGGGAGCAGATCCTGCATCTTGCAGAAACCGCAATGAGCACTACAGGAACACATTATACGTCACGAGCCTTGCTCCTCCTGGGATCGCCAGGCACCTGCCTGGCTCTTCTCATGCGTTGGTAGCACCCGAACTATCGCTGTGCTGCTGGTGATGCGACAATTGCACGGTGTCGGTTTTCCCTCTTCGTCCCCCCTCGAGGTGGGTTGAGGGGTGTTTCTTTTTTGTGCGACATTTGATTTATGGCAAGGCACTAGTACCGTGTCTTATAAGTTCTGTCCCATATAGAGGCAATTTGTAATGTTGATTTTCTTTCGAAACTTGACCCACTATTCAACGACACGGAAATA
>JBNJII010000087.1:0-10713 GCA_051749205.1 Thermodesulfobacteriota bacterium
ACATTCGGGGGAGCTCAAAAGAGCCCGGCTGACGATTACGCTGAGGATCCGTGGACCTTACCTCCCTCCAAGAAAAAGAAAGAGCAGCCCATTCTTGACCCTTTGCCTGCAGAGGTGGAACTGGTCAAGGGTAATCTGCTGTATGTGCACAAAGAATATTTACCTTCTGTTCTTTACAACCGTCTGTCCAGGTTGGCCGCGTTTAAGAATCCTGAGTTTTACAAAGCTCAGGCCATGCGCTTGTCTACGTACAAAAAGCCAAGGATAATTTTTTGTTCAGAAGACTTTCCTCATTATCTCGGATTACCACGTGGATGCCTTGATGATGTTTTGGAGATGCTTCGGTCTCTTGGAATCCATTCCCAAATTACTGACAAGCGTTATGCAGGAAATGTAGTTGAAACCCTGTTTCAGGGTGAATTGACTCCATTGCAAAAACAGGCTGCAGAGAGTCTTTTGAAAGATGATTGTGGCGTATTGTGTGCAACGACTGCATTTGGCAAGACGGTTGTGGGAGCTTGGCTTATAGCAAGGCGACAAACAAATACTTTGATTTTGGTTCACCGTCGGCAGTTAATGGATCAATGGCATGAACGCTTGCAGAACTTTTTGGATTTGCCATCTATAGGCCGATTCGGAGGAGGTAAAGACCAAAGGACCGGTTTGGTAGATATCGCTACGTTGCAAAGCTTAAATCGAAAGGGAGAAGTTCAAGATGAGGTTGCTGATTATGGACAGATCATTGTTGACGAATGTCACCACCTCTCTGCTTTTCGTTTTGAGCAGGTTATGAGACAGGTCAAAGCCAAATATGTGTGCGGATTGACAGCAACTCCGAGTCGAAAGGACGGGCATCATCCAATTATATACATGCAGTGTGGACCGATTCGTTTCCGGGTAGACCCAAAGAGTCAGGCTGCTGTCAGCCCCTTTGAACAAATAGTTGTTCCCAGGCGCACGAGTTTTACATATCCACATGAAAATGAAAATGTCAGAATCCAAGACATTTACGCTGCACTCAGTGCCGATGAGAAGCGTAATGAGATGATCCAAGATGATATTCTGAGAGCCCTTGATCAAGGTCGATCCCCGCTCTTGCTGGCAGAAAGAACCACACAGGTACAGGATTTTGAAAAACGCCTGCAGAATTTCGTCCGCAATATTATTGTGCTTCAAGGTGGGATGGGGAAGAAGAAGCGTCAGGCTGTTGCTGAAAAGCTGAAAGCCATTCCGGATACAGAGGAACGTTTACTCATTGCCACTGGACGATATATTGGGGAGGGCTTTGATGATGCCCGCTTAGATACATTGTTTATGGTCTCTCCACTTTCTTGGCGGGGAACGCTTCAACAATATGCCGGCCGTCTCCACCGTTTGCACCATCACAAACACAAGGTCATTATTTACGATTACGTGGACGAACAGGTACCGCAGCTGGCGCGGATGTTTAGCAAACGCTTGGCTGGGTATCGGGCTATGGGATATACGGTGGAAGAGGACGGGGAAGTCAAAGGTGATTGATGAAGTTGCATGCCATAACCTGCATGATTCTGAAAGCTGGCAACATCGGGACAGGAGACCTGCCGCCAGTCCCTGCTTCAAAAGTATCTTCCAAAAGGGAGAGGGCAGAAAAGGCAAAACTGACACTGAGTCAGCCAAAATCTTTGTACATTCCCCTTGAGCGTCCGTCAGAAATCTCGGGAGGTCTTTGTCACCTGATCAGCCGGAACGCATGTTCATCACCATGTCGACAGTCAGCAAGATGTTTCTCTCCCAGGACAAAGTCTCCACTGTTCATGCCCATCAGTGATGCCAGAGCCCTGTGTGAGGCCTGTCCATCCCAGGAGAAAACCGTTGTGCACATCCCCAGGGCTCATCACAACCACATCTTCATTCGGGATTTAAACGCCTACCGGTTTCAAACTGCATGTGTATTGATTTCTTTAAAAGATTCGAAAAAAATTATTCCCCTTTTTTTAACCGTTCCATTGTCTGCTGATCACAGACGTCGAAACTTGCCCCGCAGCCACCGCATACCATTTCGCACTCATCCGGCCTCCGCGTTCTTCTGCGCTTTAACGGCTGATGGCACTCCGGGCATCTAAGATTCTGTTTTTCTAATTCTTCCGACTGTTTACTCATTGCAATTCACCTTTTTTAGAGGTGTTATTATCCCCATCCAGGAGAAGCGTCCTGGGTATCATTGTCTGAACCTCGGTATTCATGCTGAGTATAACACATACTTGAATAATATCCAATACCTTAACACTGTAGGATTGAATTTTGAGGCTGGTTGCGTAGGTTCATCCTTTCTGCCCGTATTGGTCCCGGCTCACCTTGGCAAAAGGGAGCTGATCCCGGCTATGAGGCGGTTTTTCCTCGGCAGGATAGCCGATGCTGACCATCGAGAGGACCTTCAGCTGCTTTGGAATGCCCAACAAATCGGCCAGATAGGCTTCAGCTGTCTGTTTATCGTCGTGCATCCGTTCCCTGATCTGCACCCAGCAGCTCCCCAGACCGAGTGATTGTGCCATAAGATGGATGGAGAAGGTGGCGATGGCGGCATCCTCGATCCAGACATCCGAGACAGAAGGATCGGCGCAGACCACAAAGACCAGTTGAGCCTTCTTCACAAACCCCGCTCCATGCGGTTTGGCCTTGGACAACTGCTGAATGAGATTTTCATCTGTTACTGCAATAAATTCCCAGGGCATCAACCCTCTGGAAGTAGGTGTACGCAGAGCGGCCTCTATAAGCTGATTGATCTTTTCCTGCTCAATGGGTTTGTCGGTATATGCCCGAATACTTCTTCTTTTCTGCAACAGCTCCAGAAACATACGCAATCTCCTTCTTGTGTATCAGAACTCGGCCAGGTGAGTGATCTCTAAAGAATGCAAAGGTACCTGGAATGATCATGTCCGGCAATATGTTTAGAGATTAATAAGTAAATTATAGCTGGGATGGTCAAGCATCTGAAGGCCTATCGGAGGCGCTTTCTGGGATATCACGTGCAGAGCATAATGACAGTAAGGGCCAGGTGTTATATGATAGTTCAAAGATGCCGGAATCATCGGGCCTCAGGAGTTCGTGGCCGAGGTCCCAGTAAAATTAAAAGAGAAAAAAACTTGACAATGTCCCCACAGGAGACATCCCTTGCGTCTTGAGCATAACCAGAGGTCTGCATGGTCAATTATTCACTTACGAAACAGGTAGTTGGCCTGGGCGCATGGCTGGGCGTCACCGGCCTGGCCGCAGCAGTGGCTGGAGCCGGATCAGTCACTGCCACAGTCTTTTATGCCCGGCTGGCCCTGCCAACTTGGGCTCCACCGGCCTGGGTCTTCGGGCCTGTCTGGACCGCATTGTATGCCCTGTTGGGCATCTCTGCCTGGCTGGTCTGGAGAGTTCGCGGCTTTCCCGGGGCCCGTTTCGCTCTGTTGCTCTATCTCCTGCAACTGGCCGTGAATACCATCTGGAGCTGGCTGTTCTTTCATTGGCAGCTTGGCCTTCTGGCCCTGGCCGATATCCTGCTCCTGCTGGTTCTTATCCTTGCGACCCTGACCGCCTTTTGGCGCATTCGGCCCCTGGCCGGTTGGCTTCTGCTCCCTTATCTGCTCTGGGTGGGCTTTGCAGCAGCCCTGAACCATGCAATCTGGCAGCTCAATCCCGGAATTCTGGGCTGAATAAACTCTGGCTTGTTTACTTTTAGCACTTTTTCCGAGGATCAATAGCCCGGTTCATCGTCTTTATTTTCCTTGCCCCAATACTTTCATATAACCCCGCACCTCATTGGAGGGGCAGCCTAAGCGTCTTCCGCTGTATGGCTGCCCTCTGAGAACAACAAATCCACGGTGTCACGTGTGGGTAAAGGTCAGCTTCGCAAGGAGGGAACCCCAAGGGTGATTGAACAATTAAAATTTGCAAAGGGGCTATTATTCGGCATCTCGGACCGGGATGACCTGGAACCGGCACAGCTTGTCCTGGGCCATGGCCGCGCCTTGTTCGAGATCCAAGATCCAGCCCTTGGATTTGGTCTGCTGATCTGAGCTCCAGACTCTGTTGATGCCTTCAAGCTGCTGCAGGGGCGGGGCACAGACTTCCTCCAGGTTTCGCCTGGGCTGGAGCAGGCTGAGCAATTCCTCCAGGGTGGGCAGTCGCCAGGCAAGACCGGTGGTCTCCTGTCCGGCAGCGAAATGCAAAGCCTCGTCCTGGGGTAAGGGGGTCCTGGACACGTGATAGCCCCAGATCAGACCAGTGGCTGTGTCCAAGACGCCCTGATCCAGAGTATGGAAATCATTCTCCAAGTAGCCTTGAGGCTGCAAGAGTCTGTCCAGAAGCGGCTCAAAGGCGGACCCTGTACTGCCGGTGAACAACGGCTCTTTGCGCAGGGGCCTGCCGCCCGGGTCCCAGGTATACTGCCGGGGCTCAGGCATGCTGCAGATCTCCTCCCGCCTTGTGCTCCATTCCTCTTCCAAGCCCAGCAAGGCCTGTTGCATTTCCAGGGCCGTTGTAAAGCGCTGTCCAGGGTCCGGGGCCAGGGCTTTGTGTACAAAAGCTGTCCACTGCCGGCCCAAGAGGCCATCCTTCCCGGCGGACGACCAAGAGGAGCTGTCCGGCAGTTGGCCGGTGATCATTCTATGCAGGACCACGGCCACAGAATACAGATCGGCCCTGGGGTCAGCCGAGTCGGGATTGTCCAGCTGTTCCGGGGCCGCGTAATAAGGTGAGCCCACCAGCATCCCCTGGGGATGATTCTGGATCTCTCCCCGCAGCTTGGACAGGCCCAGGTCTATTATCCGGACTTCTTCCTGGAGATTGAGCATAATGTTGGCCGGCTTGATATCCCGGTGGACAATGCCGGCCTGGTGCATGCTGTGCAGCCCCAGTAAGGTTTGATCGGTGATCTGCAGAGCCTTCAAAGGGGAGACGGGTCTGCTGGGCAGCTCAAATTCCCTGTCTTCGCCAAGCAGCAGGCCCAGATTCAGGCACAGGTACTCCTGGACCATATAGGTCAGCTCGCAGTCCTGCCCCCACTCAATGACCCGGGCGATATTGGGATGCTCTAAGGCCTGCATGGTCTTGGCCTCGGCCAGGAAGCGCCGCGTTATTTCTTCCTGGCCCAGCTGGCTGCTCAAGATCGCTTGGGGCCAGAGGAGCTTCATGGACAAAAGTTGATCGTTATCAGGATCAAAAACCTTATAAACCCGGGCCATACCTCCCCGGCCCAAGAGCCCCAGTATTTTGTATTTGCCTATAAAGCGCATGGATCACCACAGCCGGTCGGCGTAGAATCTGGGAAAGCCCAGGTCCAGAATCTTTTGAGCCGTTTTTTGGATATCATATGGCACACAGCGAACCTGGAGCCATCTTTTGACCGGGTCCCAGAGCACATACTTGGCCCGGTTGTCGCCGTCTCTTGGTTGTCCGACACTTCCGACATTGATCAGGGCCTTTTCTGCGGACAGGGAATAGGTGCCTTCAGATATGTCTTCCTGAAGGAGGTCCCGGGCATTGCTTTGCACCAGACGGAGTTCATGGGTGTGCCCTACAAAGGCTGTCGTCGTATTCATCTCCCGCAAGACCTGAAAGAGCTCATGCTCATCGAGCTCAACGAGGTACGTGGTCACGGAATCAGGTGGACAGCCGTGGATCAGGAGCATGCCGTGTTCCTCCCGCTTCACCGGCCAGGTGGAGATGAATTCCCGGGAATGCTCGGAAAGCAGGGCCTCGGTTTGGGCGAAATGGTCCCTGGTGCTCTGATTGAAAGAGGACTTGGCTTCGGGCCGGATCAGGGCCAGCTCGTGATTGCCCAGTATACAGGGGATGTTTTCCTTCTGCAGGAGGCGGACGCAGCGATCTGGTTCCGGCCCATAGCTTATGGCATCTCCCAGGAAATAACATCCGTCGATGCTTTGCCTGGAGATGTCTTTCAGGACCTGGCGGAAGGCCTCCAGGTTGCCGTGGATGTCGGAAATGATAGCAAGTCTCATAAAATATCATTCTCATATAAAATATCGCTTATGCAATGGGTTATGTCAATGTTTACTCGGTATTGACATATCAGACATTGTGCGGCCATGTCCTTATTTCTGGTTGGATCATGATGGCGATCGAAGATTGACCAGATACGACAGTCGTGGTCATCCTGGACTTGCAGGCCAGAGAAAATGCATTGTCCATTCAAACAGGAGGCGTACGAAATGGCTGTGAAGAATATTCTCGTGCTTGGATGAAGTCCTTTCTCAAGGTTCCGGGGTCAACCATTGAGCCTTGATCCGGTACGTTGGCCAACGTACCAAGGGGAGCAAATCTCAACACATTTGCTCCCCTTGGTAGCCTGCAATCGGCGGGCGGCTTTTCAGCTGCTGTTTACAACAGTCCCTGACTTCGCAGATTTTTGACCACAGCGTCCACGGATTGGGCCCGGTTCATGGTATAGAAATGCAGTCCGGTCACATTGTTTTTCAGGAGGTCTTCGCACTGCTTGGTGGCATAGTCGATGCCGTATTGAACCACACTCTCCTTGTCCTCTTCGGGAATCTCAGCCAATGCCTGCTGCATGTCCTGGGGGATGGTTGCTCCGCAGACTTGGGAGAGGGCTCTGATCATGCCGTGGCTGTAGATGGGCATGATCCCGGGCAGGATGGGAACATTCACCCCCTTGTCCCGGCAGCGCTGGACAAAGTTGTAGAAGTCCTGATTGTTGTAAAAGAACTGGGCCACAATGTATTGTGCCCCGCAATCCTGCTTCAGCTTGACGTAGTCGATATCCGTGTCCAGACTCTCGGCTTCCAGGTGACCCTCAGGGTAACCAGCGGCACCTATTGATACATCATACCTGTCTTTGATGTATGAAATCAAGTCCGAGGCATGGGGCAGGGCTTGGGGGTCGGGTTGAAAGGCCGCGTCCCCCTTGGGTTCGTCCCCGCGGATGGCAAAGATGTTTTCCACCCCCAGGTCCATGTACCTGTCCAGAATCGAGGTCAGATCCTGTGGCCCCAGGCCCACTCCGGCGATATAGGCCACGACCTCATATCCGCGTTTGTTTTTTAGCTTGTCCACCAGCTCAAAGGACCCCTCGCGAGAGGAGCCACCGGCCCCAAAGGTTACGGTTACATAGTCCGGATTGGATTCACCCAGGGTGTCCATGGTCGCTTCAAAGTTTTGGGCCGCTTTCTCGGTTTTGGGGCGAAAGAATTCAAAGGACAGGGAGGGTTTCCCGTTTCGGTTGGCCAGGATTTGGGGAATTCGCATGTTAGCTCCTTTAGTGGTTGCGTACTGTACATTTTGGCAAAAAGCCCTGGACAAGACGAAACACAAAGGAGCACAAATGGCAAATTGCTTCCTTTTGAAGTATGGATTCACAACGATCTGTTCTTCGAAAGCGTATTTACCCGTACCGAGATCGTTACCGGCTGCATCAAGCACTATTTGCCGACGTGATCTGTGGGGCAAGAAAATCTTCACCAAATCGCAGCATTACATAACAAGCCCGGCAGCTGGTCTGGCGGAGCCAGATCTTTAACTCCCAGAACCTGTTTTAAGTATGATACCCTGTGCCGGGGCTCAGCTGGATCGTCGTTTGGACATCAGGTAGTGGGAAACGAACCACTCGTTGCCCTGACAGAAGGCGAAGAGTTCTGAGCAGGCCATTAAGAAGATGCGCCAGCGTCTGATCTGCTTGCCCAGGTCTTGGGAGCCGTGAGCTTCAGCCAGAACCTTGCGGATCATTGGACGTTCGGCATCCAGTAGGCAGAGCCAGGAATCCAGAGTCCGGGCGTAGTTCAGGCCAGACACCCGCCAATGGTCCACCAGGTTCACATCGTTCTGCAGATGCAGGGGCAGGGCGTCTGAAGGCATAATACCGCCGGAGAAAAAGCGCTCGGCCATCCACTGGTTTGGTCCCCTGCGAAAAGGGTAAACCAGATCTTTATGGACAAAGATGTGCATGAAAAAGAGCCCGTCCCGGGTCAGCCATTGGGCAATGCGGCCCAAAAGAAGAGGCCAGTTGGCCATGTGCTCGAACATTTCCACTGAGAGGATGCGGTGAAAGGAATCAAGCCCGGCCGGAGGAGTAAAATTGTTCATGTCAGCCGTAACCACGTGGATGTTGGACAAGCTTCGCTGGCTGGCCAGGTCTTTGATGAAAGCTCCCTGGGCCTTGGAATTGGAAACTGCAACAATGCGTGATTGCGGATATTGCTCGGCGGCCCAGAGGGCAAAAGAGCCCCAGCCGCATCCAAGATCCAAAATACGCATGCCGTCACGTATCTCGGCTCGCTGGGCGGTGAGTTCAAGCATTGCCTCCTCTGCATCCCCCAGGAGTCGACGTTCGAAAGAGGCCTGAGAGCGATGGGGACGTCGCCCCAGTTCATCGTCCGGCCAAAGGCAGGAGCTGTACTTCAGTCTGGGACCCAGGATACGGGCAAAAAATGCAGGAGGGACCTCGTAATGCTGACGGTTGGATTCCAGAGGGGCCGCAGCGACGGGCTCCGCCTGCATAGCGCGGACAAAGCTCCGGAGGAGCTCCTGCCGGGCCTCGGCTGACCCGGGGTCTTCGTTGCGGAGCACGCATTTGTGCCGCATGCGGATCACATGGCGGAGCAAAAAATCCGGAACGCCTCCGGACTCGGCCAAGCGAATGCCGATGTTCATATACGATCTCCCGTGAATGGCCTTTATGTATGCCCTGTGCTTATGACTATCCCTTTTATCTGCTGGTGACAATCCTAACGGAGTGAATTGAGGACAGGAGAAAATGCTTGATGGTCAGGAGTATGGCACAGGACTTAATAGCAAAGACAACTGATTTGAAAGTGAGCAAACTTTACGATATGGGGTTGAGCCTTTTTCTCTCAAGAGTTTCACAGATATTCAGAACACGAATTGATGATGAAAAGATCATTGAAAGCAACGACCAACTGGCTCGAATGTTCGGTTATATAAATAGAGAGGCAATCATCAACACATAGCATATATCCTTCTAGTGGAGGACGAGCGAGCCATTTCAGATGTGCAATACAGGATTCTGATCATGTTTCAGCCCAGGACAAAGTCCTGGCCACCGAAGGGCAGTCATCTTTTTAGAGAGGCTCCCCCAGCCCTGGTCATGTCGACGGATCTTCCGGGGCTCTAGGGGACAACGTCAACAAGGCTATTGACCAGCTGGTACCGATCATTGCGCAGGTTCCGGCCGAGGCAGAGAAGCGGGAAGGTCGGCTGCAACGGCTCTGGAAGGCGATCCAGGGAGATACACGTCCGGATATCGAGTATCTGCGGGAGCATTGGGGACGGCTCTGTGCTTCGCCGGAGCGAGCCTCGACCGCAACCGAATAAGGATCTGCACTTTTCGGCCCTGCAAGGATTGATATCTTATTTTGTATCCGGAAATTGCTTTGAACTGCCCTTTAATCGCCTTGGCAATTTAAAAATAATGATTATTATTAAATTATTGGTCAGTAAGGTCGAAAACCATTTCAAACCCGAGAGGAGGTATGCATATGGAAGACAAGCAAAACCTACATCTGAAAGTTCAAGAGCACATCGATTGTTTTGGGGATACAGACTACCTCAAAGAGATGTCCACAGTGCAAAACGATGAGGACACCAGCGAAGCTGCATTGAAATGGCTGGCCTTGGCCGCTTTGCATGGCATCAATGCAAATGCCGAAAAGATCACTTTGAAGCAGGAAGCAGGAGACGGTACCCCCAATGTTTCGGCACAATACCGAAAATCTCAACTTCCCACCCCGGGCCCGGATGTAGGCCGAGAAATCATCAAGACCATCCAGTCCATTACCCACATTGAGGGTGAAAAGGGCAAGATGCCCCTGGCCCTGGGCATCCGAGACAGTAATGTGGATCTTGAGATCAAATTCAAGACTGAGGATGGCAAAACGAAAATAAGTATCGAGTTCCCCGAAACATGAGTTTCTCCAGGATCGATCCTGTTCCAGCGTAGTCAATCGCTGCGCTGGAACAGCACTCTTCCCTTCCTGTCAAGGAGCATGCTATTTGATTCTCCCAGGCTAAGATTCAGTGAGGCTGGGACTGGGTCTTCGTCTTTTTCCCTGATGCGGTCCGAAACGTAGAACCGGCCAGTCAATATTTTGGCGTATTGTCGGCAGCTGGGCTTTATCCAGGAAATGCGGATATAGATGCAGCCCAGGATATGTTGGAGTTTATCCGCAGGGAGTATGGCAAACTGTGGGCCATTGGAGAGGTGGGGCTGGATTTTGCCTGGCCCGGACAGAAGCAGACAAGGAGCTTCAGCTGGAGGTGTTCAAGGCATTCATCCCTCTGTGCCAATGTGAGTGAGACGTTTTGACTGTTAAGCTGGGAACATCTTTGCTGTGTTTGGTGCAGCCGCCTTCCTTGACATTCATGTGAAAAAAAGAAAGCTTTGTAAGCTTTGGCATCGCTTGGAAAAGGGCAGTACTTTATAGGTGGGGAGGGAGTATGAAACGATTTTTTTTGACCTTGTTGTTTTTGATGGTCACCACCCAGCTTTCGGCGGCCGAGCCGGTCAAGATCGGCATGATCACCACACTGTCCACTAAGGCCGGCTATCTCGGCGAGGATATCCGGGACGGCTTCCAACTGGCTATCGACCAGAACGGCGGCAAGCTCGGCGGTTTCCCAGTGGAACTCCTGGTCGAGGATGACGGCAGAAAGCCGGGTAAGGGAAGACAGATTGCCGAACGGTTCATCCAGCGG
>JBNJII010000088.1:0-10443 GCA_051749205.1 Thermodesulfobacteriota bacterium
GACCATGGAAGGCTCCAAAAGATGGCCAACCAAAAAACGTCTTTTGCGGTTCGCTACAAATCATTGCGGCCTTCAACACAGACAGGCGATCAAAATTTTAGAAGATGTCAAAGAAGGAACAAGGAAGGCCCAAAAAGAACTTGAGCACGGTATCAAATATCTGGAAGGCTTTTATGAGATTGGCCAAAAGATATCTGAGCAATGGAAGCTAGGATTGCTCACCTGATCGGCCCGGGGAAGACCAAATGCAGAAGATATGGGGTCAGGTCTTGTATTTTGAAAATGACCAACCTCGACCTATGATCCGGCTCACAGTGGAGTAATGCAGCCCCGTCTCTTTAGCGATGGCCGTTTGGGAATAGCCATAGTCTTGAGATCGGAGACGACCTTGCCGAGGACATTCAGAAACATGCCTCGATCGGCATCATCGAGGTATATCGGGCTCCGGGTATTCCCTCGGGCCATCACATGGTAAACAGCTCCGGGATACTCGCTTCGCAGAGGTCTGGCCATGATCTGTCCTTACACATATTGTAAGCACAAGTCCACTCCAGTTTATGCATGGGGGCATCCAGAAGATGCTAAAGAGACTTGCTTGAAACATATATATTTTTGCGGCTACATGCTTCCATTTCAAAGCAAGAGAAAGAAGCACTCCAACTTAGTGAGGACCTGTCGCCGTGAGCTCCATATCCCTGGCCAACCTCTCTGACCTGGTGCAGATACTTGCTCAGCCGGTAACCGACATCCAGCAACGCTGGTGCCTTGGCCGGGAAATGGCGCAAGCCTTTCTTGGTCTTCTTTGGTTTGGGGGCTGATGGGGCTTTGCTTACAGGTCCGGAGCCTCGAAGCACAGGTAGAGGGTCAGATTGACCGCATCCTGGATAAGCTGGATGCTTATGAAGTCTTTTGTTTTGGCCAGCAGCCGGTCAATTTCGTTTTGCCTGACCGGAACTTTCTGGTTGGAGTTTCTCAGCGCCACCTCTTGGGCTTTCTCCAGCCCGGACTTGAGGCCCTTGCCTGGTATCAGATGAATCGGTGTGGGCATCAACCCGTAATCTGTATCGAACAACAGACACAACTCGTAGCCACCGGTGTTCACGTCATACTCCATGGTTACGAACATGCCTGCCAGTTCCGAAAATGCCTATCTCCAGCTATGCCATGGAGGAGTCCTCAAGATAATAAAAAAGCCGCCCCGGATATATCCAGAGCGGCTTATCTGTGGTCCTTTTCGCGCTACTTAATTGTCTGTGGCTCGGTGAACCTGCTCTTTGAACTCATCCAGTGAATCCACCCGGAAGGTCTGTTTGAAAAGCATCTTCAGCGTCTCATGGGACTCAATAGAGTCAATTCGCCTTACCAGATTGGAACTGATTGTCCCGAATTTTTCGCTTACGGCTTCCAGGAGCATTTCTCGGGTAGCACGTTGCTCACCTAACGTGATTCCTTCTGTTCGCCCCTCATCCTTTCCCTGTTCTATCCACTGATCGGCCAATGTATACATTACTCTCTCACCTCCTTCTGGAAGGTACAACAAGGCTTTCTGGAAGTCTTCCTGGCCCAAAACCCCTGAGGCCTTCGTCAGGTACTTAAAAAAAATCTCAACATACTCAGTGGCAGTATGTGATCCAAAGGCCTGCACAAAGCCCTGGACCAAACGGGGAAGCATCTCCTTGAGTTGTGGAGAGTCCAATGATTTGATCATCTCCATATAGAAGCGAAGGACCACGTTCTCCTGGACCTTTTGTGCATCCAGTCCCCGGACACTGAAAAAAACAAAGGCAAAATCCGGGATATAGGCCTTAAACGAATCCGAGGGCATCTCTACCAGATCATGAAACGAGATCCGGGGCTTCCAATTGTCCTGCCCTTGATAAATCACAATTGGCAGGATCGGGGGCAGCTTGCCCACAATCAATTGCTGATCATACAGATCCTTCCATTGCAGGGCCATGTACCGCAGTATTTGCATTCCTACCAGAGGTTCCGAGACGCTTTTGTGCTCAAAGAGGAGGTATACCCTTGCGGACGGCAACTCCTCGCCCTTGAGCATGAAGCTAAAAACCAGATCCGAGAAGTGCTTCCTCAGGTTGTCGTCCACATAGGAGACATTCTCCAGCCTCAGGGAATCCAGATCAATACTGCGCTGAATCTCCGGGGACAGATGTTGCCGCAAAAAGTACTTCGTGTTGTCCGGGCTCCGAAAGACCTTGTGGAACAGCCCTTCGTGCGGCGCATACTCTCTCTTTGAAGCCATGCGCCAAAGATACTTGGTATGAGACCAATTGGCAAGCAGGCCCCTTTAGCAGTTCGTTTTAGGAACAGCCACCTCAAAAAATCTCAACTTTTGCTAAATGTGCCGCTCAAGAAGATACAAGCCATTTTGAGGCACAAGTCAACCACGACTACAGACAGGTATCTGCACGAACTCCAAGGTGCAGACACGGATCTAGATACCGTATTCGGGAACCAACAGAAAAACGGGAAGGTGATCAATATGGGAGAGAATCTGTGAGAACAAAAAAATCCCTTGGCCAAAACCAAGGGATAAATGTAAGTGCCAACCAAAATGCCAACCAGGTTGAGCACTAAAAGCATAACTGCTTGTTTTTATTTGGCGTCCCCAGGGGGATTTGAACCCCCGTCGCCGGCGTGAAAGGCCGGTGTCCTGGACCGGGCTAGACGATGGGGACGCCCTGTATTGGCTGGGGGTAAAGGATTCGAACCTTTGTTACCGGGGCCAGAACCCGGCGTCTTGCCTCTAGACCAACCCCCAAACGCGAAAAATGTGTTTAAAGAATTTGCCGACAAATGTCAAGCGATCAAAACCCAAAAATTTCTATCCAGCGGCCAGCCTACGAGTTCTCCGCTTCAACTGCTTGATTTGCTTACGCAATTTATCTTTTTCCTTTTGGCTCATCTCTTGGGCTTGATCTTTTTGGGCCCGCAATTCCTTGATCCGGCGTTTCAGAGACAAGATCTCATCTTTATAAACTGTCGCCTGATCCTCTTCGGTAAGGCCCAGCACATCTTTGATAGCGCTGACCAACTCGTCTTTGTCCATCCCGGAGGCACCGGTAATCTGAGGAATCTTTTCTATGGCCAGCTCACGCAGCTCCTTGGCGGTCATCTTCTCCAAAGGCTTGGACAGCTGCAGGGATTCAAGGGTCAGCTCTTCACTCATTATGTTGCGTCCTCCTCAATATTGGACAATTTGATGGTACTTAAGAGGTCAAAAATACCTTAACAGTTGCTTGCCTATTTGGAACCCTCAAGATTACGGACTCTCTCTTCCATAGCCTGCACATAGGCTTCATAACAGGACCGGATTGCAGATCCCTCCGGAAGATAAGTCCCTATCTCGCCTAAAGGCGAGGGGACCTGTGGTTCGGGCACAATCCAGGAATTTTCGATCTGCACCCCGTCCAGACAAGCCCTTCCCTTTATCAGCTCCACAGCCACCTTGTCAAAGGGTTGGTGACCCAGATACTGACCAATTCGGTCCAGAATCTCATCGGCATAAAATCTGAGCTCTTGCATGGCCAGGCTGTCCGAAACCCCGATGAGCAGCTGCCCTTTCCGTCGGCCAAGGGGCTTGGCAATATCACTCAGATTCGGCCCCACAATAGCCGGCCAATGCTGCCATAAACGAGCAATGTCCAGCTCGCTTCCTGCACCTCTGGCTCGAAAATAGGTTTGCAGCGCCTGGGAAATATCTTTCATAGGGACATCGTACCCTGCTTTGCCCGGCAGAACAAGCCTTCATCTCCAAGGCTGTTGTGCCCTGCTTTTCATTCTCCTCAACCTTCCCTGCGGCCTCTGATTTTTGCCCTTGGAATTTTGCTTGCCCGGAATACCAGATGATGATAGCCATTGAGGCCATGTCAGACCTCGCACCCTTTATCCAACAGCTGGCCATTATGGCCGTTCCGGTTCTCATGGCCATTACCTTCCATGAGGTGGCCCACGGGTATGTAGCCTATCTGCTCGGTGACCCCACAGCCAAATCCGCCGGACGCTTGACCCTGAACCCGATCAAGCATCTGGATCCGATTGGTACCTTGGCCTTGTTTTTGGTCAAGGTTGGTTGGGCCAAACCGGTTCCCATAAACCCCCGTTATTTTCAAAACCCTCGACAAGGGCTGATCTGGGTTTCCCTGGCCGGACCGGTGACCAATTTTATCCTGGCCATCGCCTTTGCTGCGGCCTTCCACGCCTTAGCTGCCTTATACGGCCATATGCCCCAGGGTCGGGCCATGGGGGCTGTGGAACCCTTGGCCTACATGTGTCAGGCAGGCGTACTGGTCAATCTGGGGTTGGGCTTGTTCAACCTTTTACCCATCCCTCCCCTGGACGGGAGCAACATCGTGGCCGGACTGCTCCCCCCTCATCTGGCCCAAACCTATATGCAAAGCAGCAAATACGGGTTTATCATCCTGATCGTGCTCTTTTTGACCGGAGCGGTGCACAAAGTCATTGTGCCTGTTTTGTACACCATGGCCTCCTGGCTTCTGCCCATGTGATGGCTAGGGGAAAGCTAATTGTTATCAGTGAATTGTTATTGCAAGGAGCAGACAGCGATCATGACCACGGTTCACCGCATCGTATCCGGCATGCGACCCACCGGACCCCTGCACCTCGGGCATTACTTTGGGGTGCTGCAAAACTGGATCCAGCTTCAGCAGGAGCACAACTGCTATTTTTTCATCGCCGACTGGCATGCCTTGACCAGTGAGTACGCCTCCCCTCAGAAAATCGCATCCTATGTTCCGGAGCTGCTCATCGACTGGATCGCCTCCGGACTGGACCCCGAAAAATCGGTCATTTTTCGGCAATCCGAGGTTTTGGAACACGCAGAACTCAACCTCCTTTTAGGTATGATCACCCCTTTGGGCTGGCTGGAGCGCAACCCGACCTACAAGGAAATCAAGCAGGAGCTGGTGGCCAAGGACCTCAATACCTTCGGCTTTTTAGGATATCCAGTGCTCATGAGCGCGGACATCCTCATGTACAAGGCCAGCATGGTACCGGTAGGCCAGGATCAGCTGCCCCATTTGGAGCTGTGCAGGGAAATCGCCCGCAGATTCAACTACTTTTATGGTGATTTCTTTCCCGAACCTCAGGCCCAGCTCACTGAATCAGCCAAGCTGCCCGGCTTGGACGGACGAAAGATGAGCAAGAGCTACGGCAATGCCATCTCCTTAGGCGAAGACATCAGTGAGGTGCGCAAAAAAATCATGTCCATGCTCACCGACACCGACCGCAAGCGGCTCAAAGACCCAGGAGACCCGGACAACTGCAATCTCTTCCCCTACTTGCGGCTCCTGGCCCCAGGCCAGGACTTTGCCGAAATCCGAGAAGGCTGTACCCAGGCCTCCCGAGGATGCGTGGAATGCAAGAAGCTTCTGGCAGGCAAAATGGAGGAGTTTCTGGACCCCATCCAAGCCAAGCGCAATGAACTCAAAGCCAACCCGGATCTGGTCCGATCCATTCTGGATCATGGCACAGCCAAAGCCCGAGAGGAGGCTGTGCAGACCATGAACGGTATCCGGGAAAAGCTGGGGTTTGCCCGATAGATTATGGAGGTGCCCCGCACCTCCACTGCAAGCCTTATGACACCTGTTGGTTATGCTCGTCCACAAAAACCAGTCTTGGTTCGTGACTGGGCATCTCCTCGGTTGTCAGCCAGGTATAGGAAGCTATAATCACCACATCCCCTGCCCGGCCCTTCAAGGCTGCGGCCCCATTCAGCCCAATCTGTCCCTCATCGCCCTTTATGGCGTATGTGGTCAAACGGTTGCCGTTGGATATATTGTATACATCCACCTGTTCGTTGGGCAAAATGCCCGCTGCGTGCATAAGTTTCGGGCAGAGCGCAATACTGCCCACGTAGTCCACATCGGCAAAGGTAATCCTCGCCCTGTGAATTTTGGCCTGAAGAAAACACCGCATTGCCATTTTTTCATCCTTGCACAAGCATATTGTCAATCAATCTGGCCGAGCCAACATGCACGGCCACAGCCACTAATATCTCTTTCTGCACATACTCCCGGGGGGTTAGCTCCCAGGGATGCACAAAGTGCACATAATCTATGCGTCCGGAAGGTACATTCTGGGCATAGTAATCCATAAGCCTCTTTTGAAGGCTTGAGGTCTGTTTCTCGCCGGCCTGGACCCAGTCCTGGACCTTCTGCAGCCCGGCGTGGATATGCGCCGCCTGGCTGCGTTCCCTCTCAGTCAGATACGCATTCCTGGAGCTCATGGCCAGACCATCTTCTTCCCGGACCGTGGGGCGACCGACAATCTCCACCGGCAGATTGAGATCCCGGACCATGCGGGTGACCACCACCATCTGCTGCCAATCCTTCTGCCCGAAGACTGCCTTGCAGGGCAGGGCCATGGCCAGCAGCTTGCAGACAATGGTGCACACGCCGCGAAAGAAATGCGGTCTGCTCTGGCCGCATAAAAAAGTGCTCAGGCCGGGCACATCCACCCAGGTATCGTGCCCTGGTCTGTAGACATCGTCTTCCCGGGGCATAAATACCACATCAACACCCACTTCCCGGGCCAAAGCCTTATCCCGCTCTATATCCCTGGGGTAGCGATCCAGATCTTCATTGGGTCCGAATTGACTGGGATTGACGAACAGGCTGACCAGGACTGTATCCGCATTTTCCCGGGCCCAACGCATGAGGCTGAGATGTCCCTCATGGAAATAGCCCATGGTGGGAACCAGAGCAGTGATCTGTCCGGAACATCGCAGGTCGAGGCACTGCTTTTGGAACTCACTCACTGAACTGATAACCTGCATGTTTCCTCCTCTGCACCTGGACATCTTAGAAAATCTGACTTTAGTCTTCAGTCCTCTGGCCTTTGTTTGCTGTCTCTTCAGGCGGATCATAGACCACCCGGGCAAGAGTCAGGCCCCTGGCCGGTGCGGTGGCCGGCCCCTGGCGGCGGTCTCTGCTCTGCAACAAGGCCGCCAACCGGGCATGGGTCATCTTCCCGGAGCCCACAGCCACCAAGGCGGCGGCCAAGTTGCGGACCATCTGCTTTAAGAAACCATTGGCCGTAAAGCGGCATGCAATCACTTCCCCATGGGGCCGGATACAGATACTGCGCAGACAGCGTACAGTATGGGCCACCGGCGTGCCTGTGTTTTGAAAGGCGGCGAAATCATGCTCTCCCTGCAGGATTCTTGCCGCCTCGTGCATGGCCTGTATGTCTATCCTGGGCACCCACCAGACAAAAGGTCTTTCCTGAGGCAAAACATACTCCGGATGCCTCCACAGGGTATACACATACTCCTTTTCCCGGGCCGAATGCTGGGCATGGAAGTCTGGGGAAGCATAAACTGCTTCCCTGACAGCCACATCATTAGGAAGCATTCGGTTCAAGGCCCGGACCCAGGGGACATTTTGTCGTTTGTCCGGAATGTCGGCATGGGCCGTCTGCCCCAGGGCGTGCACTCCGGAATCAGTGCGCCCGGCCCCATGCACATGGACCGGCTGAGAACAGATTGTGCTCAAAACCTCCTGCAGGCAGCCTTGCACAGTTCGCGCCCCGGGCTGAACTTGCCAACCCTGAAAATGAGTGCCAGTATAGGCCACAACCAGTTTTAAGCGGGGCATAGGGTTCAGGTGCCCTTATTTGAAGGCCCTGTCAAGGATACTGGACATGAAAATCAAGGAACATACCCCCACATGCGCGTCAGCCCCAGGAGATCCCTCCATTGTCTGGAGACTCACGTTTTTCTTTGATCAAACAGGCGGCTTCTCGTATAAACGAGACCTTACCCTGAAGAGGGCCTGCCCTTGGTGGCAAGGGCGGCCTCC
Organism: Thermodesulfobacteriota bacterium; assembly: GCA_051749205.1. Classification (GTDB taxonomy): domain Bacteria; phylum Desulfobacterota; class Desulfovibrionia; order Desulfovibrionales; family Desulfothermaceae; genus Desulfovermiculus. Next base: position 7,839 of record JBNJII010000088.1, read on the forward strand.
TTACGAGCCGGGCTTTTGCGTAGGGCGGGCTTGACCCCAAGCCCTGCCCTTTTGATAGAAAGGCTTTCCCCTAGTACCGTGTCTTATAAGTTCTGTCCCATATAGTGGCAATTTGTAATGTTGATTTTCTTTTGAAACTTGACCCACTATTCAACGACACGGAAATTCGAATTTAATAAACTTATAAATGAAATAGAACCGATTGCCAAAAATTGAGGCAATATTTTTGAGACGCAGTACTAGATTGCCCGGCGAGTCTGATCCCGTTGTATTCGAACCGTCCGGGCCGGGCAATGACGGAGGGACCGGAACTCCGTGCGTTTCATACCTTATCAATCCGGCAAATTTCCCCTTTTTTTGCCCGCTTTGGGGCAAAAAATATTTCAGATTTGCCGGAGGCAAAGCTGACGAATAACGTATAACAGGCCCGCCAGAGGCGGCGCTGAAAAAGGCCAACTATAATGAGCGACAAGCGAAGCATATATCTGCATACCGTCCCCATTGAACAGGCCCTGCAGGAGATAAAGGCCCGCATCGACCGGGATTCCCTCCTGGGAACCGAGACCGTGCCCACTCATCAGGCCGCCGGACGGGTCACAGCCCAGCCGGTATACGCCCACTGCTCGTCACCCACACACCACTCAGCAGCTATGGATGGAATTGCGGTCAGGTCCGAGACCACCTTTGCCGCCCGGGAGGGAAACCCAGTGGCTCTGAAGCTGGAATCCGAGTACCGGCCGGTGAACACCGGAGAGCCCATGCCCTCCTTTGCCGATGCTGTGATCATGATCGAGCACGTACACCAGGCCGATGATCAGACTGTGCACATCGAGGCCCCGGCCCATCCCTGGCAGCACGTTCGGCGTATCGGGGAGGACATTGTGGCTACTGAGCTCATTTTGCCTCAAAACAAGACCCTTGGTCCCTACGATATCGGGGCTTTGCTCAGCGGAGGCATCTTTGAGCTCGAGCTGCGTCAAAAACCTCAGGTGCATATTATCCCCACCGGGGACGAGGTCCTGGACTTTACCTGCCGGCCCGAGCCGCAGCCCGGCCAGGTCATTGAAAGCAACTCCCAGGTGTTGGGCCTTCTGGCCCGGTCCTGGGGATGCGAAGTCAGCAGAGTCCCCCCGGTAGCTGACGATGAACAGGCCCTGGTTCGGGCCGTCCAGGAGGCCCTGGATGCCCAGAAGCACATCATTGTCATCGGGGCCGGCTCCTCGGCCGGAAGCAAGGACTACACCCGCAGGGTCATGGATACAGTGGGCCGGGTGGTGGTGCACGGGATCGCGGCCATGCCGGGCAAACCCAGTCTCTTGGGAGTCAGTGGCAACACCTTGCTGGTTGGAGCCCCCGGCTATCCGGTGAGCAGCGTGATCTGCTTTGAGCAGCTCATCAAGCCATTTGTGGCCTGGCTCAATCACGTTCGTCCTCCATCCCGGCCCACCGTTTCCCTGTATCTGACCCGGAATGTGCCTTCCAAACTGGGTCAGGACGAATTTCTCCGCTTGAGCATCGGCCGGGTTGGTCAGACCTGGGTGGGCACCCCGCTGCCCCGGGGAGCCGGCCTGATGACTTCCTTAACCAAGGCCCAGGGTATAGCCACCATCCCCAGGTCGTCAGAGGGCCATCAGGCGGACCGTCCGCTCACCGCCGAATGCCTGGTATCCAAACAGGAGCTGGAGCAAACCCTGGTCTGTGTCGGCAGTCACGACAATACCCTGGATCTTCTGGCCAACGAACTCATGGACCAGGACCAGCCCATCAATCTGGCCTCCACCCACGTAGGCAGCCTGGGCGGATTGCAAGCCCTCAAGCGAGGCACCGCTCATATGGGCGGAGCCCATCTCTACGATCCACAGACCGGGGACTACAATTTCCCTTTTTTGGCCAAGTATCTGCCTGGAGTGGATGTTTATGTCGTCAATCTGGCCATTCGCCATCAGGGCCTGATCGTGCCCAAAGGCAACCCCAAAAATATCCAGGGCATACAGGATTTGGCCGAATCCGGCCTGGTGTTCATCAATCGGCAACGGGGGGCGGGCACCCGTATACTGTTCGACGACCATCTGCAGCAGGCGGGCATATCCCCGGAGAGCATGAGCGGCTACGATCAGGAGGAGTACACCCATATGGCTGTAGCCGTAAACGTCCTCTCCGGCACGGCGGACTGCGGCATGGGCATTTATGCCGCAGCCAAGGCCCTGGATCTGGACTTTGTTCCCCTGGCCCGAGAGCGCTACGACCTGATCATTCCCACAGCCCATTGGGAGGACGATAAAGTACAGACTGTTCTCAGTCTGCTCAATTCAGCTCAGTTTCAGGACCAGATCCACGCTTTGGGGGGATATGAGACCGGATTGACCGGACAGATCATGCAGCCTGGCATGAAACTAGCTTCATCTTGAAGAGGGCCTGCCCTTGGGGGCAAGGGCGTCCTCCTTGCGAGCCGGGCTTTTGCGTAGGGCGGGCTTGACCCCAAGCCCTGCCCTTTTGATAGAAAAGCTTTCCCCTAGTACCGTGTCTTATAAGTTCTGTCCCATATAGTGGCAATTTGTAATGTTGATTTTCTTTTGAAACTTGACCCACTATTCAACGACACGGA
>JBNJII010000089.1:0-10442 GCA_051749205.1 Thermodesulfobacteriota bacterium
CATACGAGCTTCAGAAGTCCTGATCCATGCGGATATTATACTTTGGAAACATATTTTGGGACATTTTGAGGCATCAGGAACGCAAATCAAGAAATATCATGTATCTCAAGTTCTTATACTGGAAAGTGAACACCGAACACTGAACACAAATTGCTATTATCCAGAGATAGAGCAAATCAACTGAAATTGTTGAAAATGGAAAGCAGAACCAAAAAGCCCTGCAGCAACGGGAATAACCCCTTGACTCCCCCGAAAAAGAACCTATAACTGCTGTGAAAAACACAGGACAAGGCGATGAACGATCACATCTCATCTACGTGCCGCCCAAACGGACAGGAAAATGCATCCTCGCTGAGCGATTTCAGCCCTCAGGAATCAAAGCCTCTGGTCCTGACCGGAGCCAAAGCCATCACCGGCACTGGCCAGGCCATAAACCAGGCAACAGTGATTATCAAAGGTTCCCATATCCAGGCAATCGGGGAATCCGGCCGGGTATCTCTGCCTGAAGGAGGCATATGCGTCGATCTGACCGGGAAAACGATCATGCCCGGGCTCATTGACGCCCATGTGCATCTGGATATGCACGGTATGCCGGACACCTATCATGAGAGCCTGGTGGAAGACAAACTGCGCACCATCCGGGCCAGCATCGAAATGGCCAATACCGTACGTTCCGGGATCACCACCGTGCGCAATGCCGGTTCGGCCAACTATATAGACATCGCCGTCAAACGGGCTGTGGATGAGGGCTTGGTCACCGGACCACGCATCCTGGCCTGCGGCAGGATCATCTGCATGATGACTGCGGGCAGCGAGTATTTCCAGGGACTGTACCGGGAAGCGGATGGAGTGGATGAAAACCGCCGTGCGGCCAGGGAGCAGCTCAAGGAAGGGGCCGATATGCTCAAGGTTATGGCCACTGGGGCGATCATGAACCCCGGAGGGACCCCGGGTGCGCCCCATCTGAACGTGGAAGAGATCCGGGCCGTGGTGGAAGAAGGCGAAAAAACCGGAAAACACACCGCAGCCCACGCCCACGGAGCGGAAGGTATCAAGAACGCCATTAAGGCCGGTGTACGGACCATCGAGCATGGGACCCTGGCCGATGAGGAGGCCTTGAAGATGATGGCCGACCAAGGCGTGTTTCTGATCTCCACCCTGTGTTCGAATTTTTGGATGCTCAACAACGCCACCCAGAACGGAGTTCCGCAATTCATGTTCCAAAAGGCGGAAGAGGTGTCCAAAATACGGGTGGACAATCTGCACCGCGCCATGCAGGCCGGAGTGCAGGTGGCCATGGGAACGGATGCGGGAACCCCTTACAACTATCATGGACGCAATGCCATGGAACTCGTCCAATACGTAGAAAAGAACATCATGGATCCCCTGCAGGCCATAACTGCCTCCACTCAGGTAGCCGCAGACGCTATCGGCCTGGAATCAAAAATCGGCACTCTCCAACCCGGCAAGCAGGCCGATATCCTGATTCTCAGCGCCGATCCTGTGCACAACATCCGCTGTCTGCTGGATCTGGGCAGCATCCACTGCGTGCTCAAGGCCGGACAGGTGGTGCACGGGGAAGTGGATACCAGCCAGTGGGATGAAGGCTCCTCTCTGGGGCTGAACTGAGTGCAGAGTCTTCTGGACAAGGAGGAAGTTATGTCTGAAAAAAAAGTCCTTTTTCTTTGCGATGCCAGTGATGTAGATATAGTAGAGAAGAGCTTCGCCCATACCCATGACTACTATGTGACTGTGGAAACGACTGAAAAGATAATGGATTATGGGGTCCAGGCCTATCTGCAGCGCACTGTCGAGCTGATCCGGGAGCACCCGGAGATGTACGACGGCGTGGTCGGCACCCACGACTCTTCAGCCGTGTTTGCAGCCATTATCTGCGCCGAAACCGGCAAGACATTCGCTTCCTTGGAGAGTGTCGTCAACTGCCAGAACAAATACATCTCCAGACGCAAACAGCAGGAAGTGATCCCGGAAGCTGTTCCGGAGTTCTACCTGGCCCTGGAGTATTTACAAAACCCCTCTCGGCTGAGCCCGCCCTTCTTTATCAAGCCAGTGCGGGCCAATATCTCCTTCGGTACCCACTTGATCCACACCCCGGAGGATCTTGAGTACTATATCGGCTTGGAAAGCACGGATATCGCGACCCACAACCAATATTTCCTGGATGCCATGGCCCTGCGACCGGACATGTCCAGCGGTCTCAATATCGCCACCTGCAACAACTTCTTGTGTGAAGGGTTCCTCACCGGTGAGCAGGTCACAGTGGATGGCTTCGTCTGTCAGGGCCAGGTGACCATCTTCGGTATGACCAAGGCTGTCTTCCATCCCGGAACCAACACCTTCAGCCATCATGAATTCCCCTATTCCTTTACCCCGACCCTGGATGAAAAGATCAGCACCGGAATCAGCCGCCTCATCCCGGCCCTGGGCATCGACAACAGCTTCTTCAACGTGGAGCTTCGGGCAGATTCGGAACACGAATCCTACGGCATTCTTGAGGTCAACAGCCGGATCGCTTTTCAGTTCGCCAAAACCATCGAGCTGGTCACCGGCTTTGATCCCTTGCATCTGTTGTGCGATGTGGCCTGCAGGGAAAAGCCGGATCTGTCCACAAGCGAACAGAAGACCTACCCCCTGTGCCTGAATTTTGAGCTGCATTCCTTCGCAGATAAACGCATCGTGAAGACCCCGACCCAAAGCGGGTATGAGGAAATCCGCCTCCTCTACCCGGATGTGCATATCCGCAACCTGATCTATGAGCGATCCAACCTCTCCGACTACAAGCACAACCCGGAGAGCTTCCGCTACTGCATGCTGGACATACCCGGGCACAGCCGAGAGGAGATCATGGACACTTTTGAGCACATCTCTTCATTATTGGGCTATGAGTTCGAGGATCTGTAAGAGTCTAGTACTTCGTTTCAAAAATGTTGTCTCAATTTTTGGAAATTGGTTCTATTGCATCTCTAAGTGCATATAAGTTATTTAATTTCGAATTTCCGTGTCGTTGAAAATAGTGGGTCAAGTTTGAAAAAAAAATTAACATTCCAAATTGCCACCACATAGGACAAAACTTATAAGACACGGTACGAGGTTATACTCCGCCCAGCTCCCGCCAAACCGGATCGGGCACCAGATAGCGAATGCTCTTGCCCCGGGCCAGCTTGTCCCGAATCAATGAGCTGCTGATCTCCAGCTTGGGGGACTGCATGAGGCGGACCCGATGCTTTGAAGGCAAAATCCAGATGTCTTGCCTTTCCCTTTCGGCCGTCGGCCACGTATCTCGGATAAACGCCTCCAGGGCCGGCTCATCCCCTTTTTTCCTGGCCACGACGATGAAATGCGTCAATCTCGGCAGTCTGCGCCACTCATGCCATTTGGGCAGCTGCATAAAGTCCGGACAGCCGATGAGGAAAAAAGGCTCCCGGTCCGGGTACAGGCGACGATACAGATCCAGGGTGTCTGCGGTATACGAGGGCCCGGACCTCTGCCCTTCCATGCGGTTGAGAGCTAAACCGGAGACGCCCTGAATAGCCGCCTCAATGAGCCGGCAGCGGGCGGTAAAGCTGTGCACGGCCTGCTCCTCTTTGTGCGGGGGGATGAAGGCCGGTACCAGCTCCACCCGGTCCAGCCCCGTCTGCTCCAAGGCCTCCACTGCCAGGCGCAAATGCCCGTTGTGTACCGGATTGAAGCTGCCGCCCAAGAGCCCGACGTTTTTCATGACATCCTGGCTGGTTGAAATAGGAATGCTCATTTAACCCAATTGTATTTCAGGGCCGCCTCTGGCGGCCTGTTATTCGTTATTCGTTATGTCTTCTTCGTAAGAAGCCGCCAGGTTGCTCCAGGATGAAACTCACGGATGTCCCCCTCCGTCATTGCCCGGCCCGGACAGTTCAATGCACCGGAATCAGACTCGCCGGGCAATCCAGGGGAAAGCCAAGCTATCTTTTCTAGGTTCCCGCGGGAATGACGAACAAAGCAGGATCTAGTTAACAGGAGACAGAACAGCAGGAGATTGCATAAGAGCTTGATTTTACCAATACATCGTATGAAACAAGATTTGAACCTGAAGAGGGCCTGCCCTTGGGGGCAAGGGCGGCTTCCTTACGAGCCGGGCTTTTGCGTAGGGCGGGCTTGACCCCAAGCCCTGCCCTTTTGATAGAAAAGCTTTTCCCTAGATTGCCCGGTGACTGTGCACCCGGTATGTTCGAAGGGTCCGGGCCGGGCAATGACGGAGGGACCGGACCTTTGTGCGTTTCATACCTGATAAATCCGGCAATTTTCCCCTTTTTTTGCCCGCTTCGGGGCAAAAAAAATGTTTCAGATTTGCCGGAGGCAAAGCTGAAACCCTACTCCCTGACCTGCCCCTGGCCCAGAAGCACGAACTTGGTGCTGGTCAGCTCCTTGATCCCCATGGGGCCATAGGCGTGCAGCTTGGAGGTGGATATGCCGATTTCCGCCCCCAGACCCAGCTGGCCGCCATCGTTGAACCGGGTGGAGGCGTTCACCGCCACCATGGAGGCGTCCACTTCCTGCACAAAGCGCATGGCCCGGTCGTGATCAGCGGTCAAAATAGCCTCTGTATGCCCCGATCCGTAGGTGGCAATATGTGCCTGGGCCTGGTCCTGGTCCCGGACCACTCGTACAGCCAAGATCAAATCCAGAAACTCATGCCCAAAATCAGAGTCCCGGGCCGGCTCAGCCTTGTCTCCCAGATGCGAAGCCGCCTCCGGATCTGCCCTGAAAACCACCCCGGCCCGGCCCAAGCTGGAGGCCACCCGAGGCAGCAGATCCCCTGCCGCATCCTTGTGCACCAGCAGGCATTCCAGGGCATTGCACACCCCGGGACGCTGAACCTTGGCATTGTGGATAATTGCCACTGCCTGTTCCAGATCGGCAGTATCATCCACATAGATATGGCAGACCCCTTTGTAGTGCTTGAGCACGGGCATAGTGGCCTTTTGGACCACAGTGCGGATCAAACCCTCTCCGCCTCTGGGAATGACCACGTCGATGCACTCATCCAGGCCGAGCAGAGTGTCCACCGCTTCCCGGTCTGTCGTGGGCACCACCTGGACTGCCCGGCCCGGAAGGCCGGATTCATCCAAGGCCCTGGAGATCAACCGGCCCAGGGCCTGATTGGAGGCCAAGGCCTCCGAGCCTCCGCGCAGGATGCATCCATTTCCAGCCTTTAAGCACAAGATGGCTGCTTCCACAGTCACGTTGGGCCTGGATTCATAGATCATGGCCACCACGCCAAGCGGGATACGCATCCGGCCCGCCAGCATCCCGTTGGGGCGCTTGGCCATCTCCTCGATGCTCCCCACCGGGTCATCCATGTGGGCCACTTCCCGGCAGGCCTGGGCCATGGATTGTAACGTGGCGACCTCCAGGCGCAGTCGGTCAAGCATGGCAGGGCTCAGGCCCTTTTGTTGGGCCTGAGCCAGATCCCGGGCATTGGCCTCTAAGATGTCTTGCTGTTCACTTTGCAAAAGCTCCGCCAAGCGGATTAAGGCTGCATCCTTGTCCCGGCTGGAACAGGTCCCCAGCCCGGCAGCAGCATCTTTCACAGCCTGGGCCATACTTCGAATCTGATTTTGCTCAGTCATATATATCGCTCCTTCGCAATTTTGGGACGGCTTGCACAAAGTCAAAAACTCTCCGCCATTGGCGAGCAAAAAGCTGGTGGCGTGTCAGCAGCACTGTGTCTGTTCTTCTTCCTCGTCCCCCTTTGAAGAATCAGAGGAGAAAAGGTTTCCTGCCGAGACTGGACAATACACATATGACTCGACACTAGTACTGCGTCTCAAAAATATTGCCTCAATGTTTGGCAATCGGTTCTATCTCATTTATATATTTATTAAATTCGAATAGCGAAATCCGAAATTCGAAACAATCGGAACAAATGACTTAATAAAATGAAATTCAAAACAAAGAGAAAAAAACAAAGCGAAATATTACAGTTCCTTACTTTGAATATTATTTTTTATTCGAATTTCGCTTTGATTGTTTCGGATTTCGATATTCGTATTTCGTATTTCCGTGTCGTTGAATAGTGGGTCAAGTTTCAAAAGAAAATCAACATTACAAATTGCCACTATATGGGACAGAACTTATAAGACACGGTACTAGGGCACAAAGATCCTCTCTCCCGGGCTGGGCAAAAAGCCCCGCACCTTGGGCATAGCCTCCAGTAGGGCCCGGGCCGCGGTCGCCTTGTGTCTGCGCTCGTCCCGCTGCATATGGACCACAGCCAAGCTGCCGGCCTTGGCCTGCTGGGCAAGCTCCATAACTTCCTGCACTGTACCGTGTCCATGCACCTGGCGATCAATCCGGAAGCCTTCATGCACAATAAGAAAACAGTCCCGGACCAGGTCCCAGGTCTCTGATCCGGGCCGCCCGTCGCCGCTGTAGTACAGGCTGGATTGAGGCCCGTCCAGGCGCAGTCCGAGGTTCGGCCGGGAATGCTCTGTCCACACCGTGCGCCAGGAACAGCCCAGAAGGTGGTGGTCAGCACCGGGCTCCAGGACCTGAAAATGAATGGGAAAGGTGAACTTGTCCCAAAATCCGGAATAAGCCAGTTGGACGCACTGGGTGACCACCTCTTCAATGCCGGGCGGACCGACAATGGACAAGGCTTTGTCCCGGCCGGTTTCCCACAACCGAAGCAACAGCGCGGGGAGGCTGAAGAAGTGATCGCCGTGAAAATGGGAGATCCATACCGCATCCAGATCGTTTGGTGAGCTGAGCTCGGAAAATACGGTATGGGCTGCAGTGAAGCCGCAATCCAAAAGGATGCGCGAGGTACCGGCCTGGACCAAAAGGGACGTGTTTCCCAGTTTGCTGTCGCAGGCTTCGCCAACGCCGAGAAACGCAATCTGCATGCTGTTTACCCTTTGACCTTTGCTTGTATTCTGATTACAAGGTTCTGGTTTGTTTGCTGCCCCAGTCTTTGCAGGAGCAGACCGTCCGGATCTGCAGGCTGCGGGCGCTGGGTGCAGACCACAGTACATCCGGGCCCCCCTTTCACCCCCTATACAAATCCGGAGAAGGAGTTCATATGTCCGAATCCCGCCACGACCAGGCCCACGAACAGCCGACCGCTCAGGAGACCCCGCCTCCAGTTGCCGGATGGGCCAAGGTGATTACCGACAACCTCAAGACCATCGGCCTGATTCTGGGCGCGATCATTGTTGCGGCCGCCTTGTTCAGCGGCTACTCCTACTATAAAACCCGCACCCTGCGCAATGCACAGCAAAGCGTGGATCGGATCATGTCCCAGAAAGAGGGGCAGGCCAGGATCTCTGCTTTGGAGGATTTTTTGGCCCAGGCCCCGGAGGAGATGACAACAGGCCTGCACCTGCAGGTGGCCAGGCTGGGCATGCAGGAAGGTGAGTATGCCCGGGCCGCTTCCCATTGGGAAAAGGCCCAGGAGGGGATTCAGGACCAGGACTTGCGCATCGTTGCTGTTTTGGGGCGAGCTGCGGCCCTGGCTGAACAGGGAGACAGCTCCAAAGCACTGGAGCTGTTGCAGGAGACCGCCTCCCAGGCCCCGCAGCGCTATCAGCGCAGTCTAAAGTCCAAGATCGCCTCTATTGCTGAAAACACTCAGCAATGGGAGCTGGCCCTCCAGGCCTATCAGGACATCGCCGGCCAGGCCGAGCTCAACTCCCAGCGGGATGAGTATATTGAACATAAAATCAATGTCCTGGAAAACAAGCTGAAAAAGTCACAGTCCTCGTGAGCCGTTTTGGATTTCAACCTAAGGTGAGCTGATTATGGAGCATTCTCTTTTAAGCGACGTCCCCGGAGCCACCCATCTCCTGCTGGGCAACGAAGCCATTGTCCGCGGCGCCCTGGAGGCCGGAGTGGGATGCATTACCTGCTATCCGGGGACCCCATCTTCGGAGGTTCCGGATACATTTCACGCCCTGGCCCCGGAAGGCAATTTCCATTTCCAGTACTCAGTCAATGAGAAAGTGGCCCTGGAAGTCGGCGGCGGAGCCGCTCTGGGAGGTGTGCCCACTCTGGTGACCATGAAGCACGTCGGGGTCAATGTGGCCGCAGATCCCTTGATGAGTCTGGCCTATATCGGCACCCCCGGGGGGCTGGTATTGCTCAGCGCCGACGACCCCGGCTGCCATTCCAGCCAGAACGAGCAGGACAATCGCTACTACGCCCGTTTGGCCGGACTGCCCTGCTTTGAGCCGGCCTCGGCCCAGGAGGCCAAGGACATGACCCGGGACGCCCTCTTGCTGTCCGCAAAATGGGAACAGCCGGTCCTGGTGCGCACGACCACCCGGGTCAACCACATGCGTGGTCCGGTCACCTTTGGTCCTTTGCGCGGGGCCAAACCCCAGGGCACTTTTGTCAAAAACCCCTCCAGATTCGTTCCCTTGCCGGCCATCGCCCGACAGCGCCATCCGGCCCTGTTGCAGGCCCTGTCCACCATCCAGGCTGAAATTGAGCAGTCCACCTGGATAAACCGCCACGGCCAGGGCTCCCAAGGCATCATCGCCAGCGGCATATCCCGGGCCTATCTGCATGATGTTTTGTCCGATCTGGATGCGGCCGACTCCTTACAGATCCTGGAACTGGGCATCACCCACCCCTTTCCTGAACAGGCCCTGCTGGCCTTTGTGCAGGATTTGGACTCGGTGCTGGTCTTGGAAGAGCTGGAGCCGGTGTTGGAGGAACAGGTGCGCCTTATCTGCCACAAGCACGGACTGCAGGTCCAGGTCCAGGGCAAGAACCAGGAGCTGACCAGACTCGGGGAGTACTCCACCCAATCCGTGCGCCGGGCGGTTTTGGGCCTTATGGGCCAAGAGGTCCAGGAACCGGAGCTGTGCCCCAGCCGGGAGGGACTGCCCGGACGTCCCCCCAACCTGTGCCCGGGCTGCTCCCATCGGTCCATGTACTATGCTGTCCGGCAGGTATTTGGGGATACGGCCATTTATTCCTCGGATATTGGCTGCTACACCCTGGGCTTCTTGCCTCCCCTGCGGGCAGCCGACTTTTTGTTCTGCATGGGGTCTTCTATTTCCGGCGGCTCAGGCATGGCCCAGGCCACAGGCCGCCCGGTAGTGGCCTATATCGGAGACTCCACCTTCTTTCATTCCGGAGTCACCGGGTTGATCAACGCTGTGCACAACCAGCACAATCTCTTGGTGGTCATCCTGGACAACGAGACCACGGCCATGACCGGGCACCAGCCCCATCCCGGCGTGGATCAGACCAGGCACGGGCCCAATCCCTGCCGGGTGGACATCGAACAGGTTGTCCGCGGATGCGGGGTGCAGGAGGTGCGCACTGTGAAGCCCTCCAACCTGAAGAAGAGCCTGGAGGTCCTTCGAAAATACAAAGAGATGGACGGAGTGCGGGTGATCATTGCCCGAGAGCCCTGTGTGCTCTTCGCCCGGCGCACCCTGGGCCGGAAAAATCCACAGGTCGCTTATGTGGCCGAACAGACCGAGGATGTGCGTCACTGCCTGGAAGAGCTGGCCTGTCCGGCGTTTTACGTCCAGGACAACGAGATCGCTATCGACCCGGACCAGTGCAGCGGGTGCATGCTCTGTGTACAGATTTCCCAGTCCATTAAAGCCAGAAAAAGGAGCTGACCAGGATGAAGATGCGCGTTTTTTTGGCTGGAGTCGGTGGACAGGGCACCCTCACAGCCACCAATCTGCTGGGCCTTTTGGCCCTGGACCAGAAGGTTTTGGTATGCGCCGGGGAAATCCACGGCATGGCCCAACGAGGCGGGATTGTGGAATCGGCTCTGCTCCTGGGCGGCTATATGAGCCCCAAGATAGCGCTCGGAGAAGCGGACGTCCTCCTGGGCTTCGAACCCCTGGAGACCCTGCGGGCTTTGCCCTATCTGCGGCCGGGAGGGACGTTGATCAGCAACACCGAGCCCACAGTTCCTGTTGGGGTGAGCACCGGACGGGAGAGCTACCCTGGTTTGGAAGAGGTTATGGACCGCAGCCGGGAATGCGCCGGCCGCTTTTGGTTTGTTCCCTGTAAAAGCCTGGCTGCCCAGGCCGGGACGGTCCAAAGCGCCAATATGGTCCTTCTGGGAGCCATGTGCGCTGCTGAGATGGAGCCCTTTTCCCTGAAGACCTTGCAGCAGGCGGTCAAAAACCACCTGCCGGCCAAGATCGTGGACATCAACCTCCAGGCCTCCCAACTCGGATTCGATGCGGCCAGAAAACAGTGATGGCAAAAGAAGACCGCTGACTCTTATCGCTCCCATGCTCTGCGTGGGAGCGTATCCCGACCGCTCCAGCGGTCATCATCTTTTCTCTTGCCAAATCACAAACACCCCCCAATCAAAACAAACTCCATATTCCTCCCCCAATCTCCCAATCCCCCAATCCCCCAATCCCTCAATCTCCTAATCCCTCAATCCCCCAATCCCTCAATCTCCC
>JBNJII010000090.1:0-10274 GCA_051749205.1 Thermodesulfobacteriota bacterium
ATTTTGAAAGACCGACAGATAACCGGGGACCTCAGAGGGGCAGTGCTTCGCGTCTTCGCGTAATGCCTGCCCTCTGGGTTTTCAAAACACCCCCGGTGTCAAGTGTGTGCTATGCACAGCTTGGCAAGGAGAGGACCCCAGGGGTGGTTGGGATGATGATTCTGATACCTTCGGTCTGCCTCATTTGTCTTTTACCCTGTCCATAAAGGCCTGCTTGTTCACAATGACCCGTTCATGAGTACCCTGGCCGATGAACTCGGCCTCATCCCAGGCCTGGACCGCAAAGATCAGTTTTTTGCCCTTGACTTCGGTTAATTCAGCCTGGGCCTGAACCCTTTTCCCCTTTGGGGTGGCCGCCAGATGGGAAATATCCAGCTTGATACCCACAGATGTCGTATTCGGCTCCAGAGCCTCTCGGACACAGCAAACCGCAGCCTCCTCCATCAACGCGGCCATAACCGGCGTGGCCAGAACCGGCAAGTCCCCGCTGCCCACCTGTTCAGCCAAGTCCTGGGCCTGGACGGTCTTGTCCGCCCGGCCGATGCTTCCAACCTCAAGTCCTGATACAGTCATGCGTTTCCTCCTTATGGGCACAGATCTATTATATTTGGTAATACATCCCAGCCCAAACGATCACTTTTTCCTATTTGACCTCAACATACAACTGTGCTCTGGATTCATTTTAAACCCACCGACACGGTTTCGCCCAAATACCCAAACAATCATGGAGCTTGTATATGACTCATATCACCCTGAACTGCCAGGGTCTTTCCTGCCCCCAGCCGGTCATTCAGTGCAAGGATGCCATTTCCCAGTCCCAGCCGGATCGACTGATTATTTATGTAGATAATGTTGCAGCCAAGGAAAATGTGACCAGATTTTTGGGCTCTCAAGGCTATCAGGTAGTCAATGTCCAGGACAAGGACAAAATCTTTGAGCTCACCGCCGACGCGGGCCCAGCCGCAACCTCTCAAACCACGGAGGAGGCCGCACATCCAACCGGGCCCTCGGCCACCTATGCCCCTGCCTCCGAATCCGGGAGCTATGCCCACCTGGTGCTTATTACCTCCAATGTCATCGGGCACGGAGACGATGCCTTGGGAGAAAAGCTCATGCACAACTTCATAGCCACCTTGCCGGAAATGGGGCCTTCCCTATGGCGTATCCTGCTTCTCAACAGCGGAGTCAAGCTGGCTGTTGCCGGCAGTCCTGCTGTGCCTTTGCTGCAAAAATTGGAGCACAACGGTGTCTCCATCCTGGTCTGCGGTACCTGCCTGGATTTTTTTCATCTTCTGGACCACAAACAGGTAGGGGAAACCACCAATATGCTGGATGTAGTCACCAGCCTGCAGTTGGCGGACAAGGTGATCAAGGTATAGTTTGGATGATCAATCCGGCAATATCTCATTTTTTGCCCGCTTGGGGGCAAAAAAGAATTCAGATCTGCCCAAGGCACATCTGAAAAAGAATACAGACATTGACATAAAGGCACATCGCAGGTTTGAATGTGCTCCATGCACATCAACGACGCCTCTTCAACCCTGCGCCTGAATAAGGCCATAGCCGCCTCCGGCCTGTGCTCCAGGCGCAAGGCAGACGATCTCATCGCCCAGGGCCGGGTCACGGTGAACGGTGGTCCGGTTATGGAGATGGGCCTTCGGATCGATCCTCAGTCGGACCTGATCAGCGTAGACGGACATCCCCTCACCTCTTTGGGGCCGGGCTTTTCTGAACATCTCCATCTCTTGATGCACAAACCGGTTCAGGTCGTGTGTACTGCCAGCGACCCTCAGTCCAGGACCACGGTGTTGGACCTTTTACCCACCTCTATGCGCCGCCGACGTCCAGTGCCTGTGGGCCGTTTAGATTACTTTTCCGAAGGTCTCCTGCTCTTGACCACCCATGGGGAGCTCGTCTATCGCCTCACCCATCCCAAATGGCACGTGCCCAAAGTGTACAAGGTCCTGGTCCGCGGCCGGGTGACCGAGGCCAAATTACAACGCATGCAGCAGGGGATGCACTTGGCTGAAGGAGAGCATCTGGCCCCGGTTGAGGTCACCTCCACAAGGGCCGGGCCCAATACTGCCTGGCTGTCCATGTCCCTGATTCAAGGGATTAACCGGCAGATACGGCGAATGTGCAGAGACCTGGACCTGACCATTGTCAAGCTGATCCGGATCCGGGAAGGCCCCATCGATTTGGGGGATTTGCCGTCCGGCAAAACGAGGGAGCTCTCTGCCTCTGAAGTCCATTCTCTGTTCGCGGCAGTGGAGATAGAGCCGGAACATTTGGATACATCTCGCATGAAACAAGGACACGGAAATACGAATTTAATAAACTTATAAATGAAATAGAACCGATTGCCAAAAATTGAGCCAATATTTTTGAGACGCAGTACTAGTGCCTTGTCATCAATCATCTGTCGCAATGCAAGAAACACCCCCCAACCCCCCTCAAGGGGGGACGAAGAAGAGTGAGCGACAGTTGAAAGTTGATTTTCCCCTAGATTGCCCGGTGAGTCTGATCCCGGTGTATTCGAAAGATCCGGGCCGGGCAATGACGGAGGGGGACATCCGTGCGTTTCATTCGTGATCAAACTGGCGGTCGCCGCCAAAGGCGGGGCTAACAACTCAACCCGGGAAACATGGCCCTAAAATGCGTCATCAAACCGATCACCTCTCGGTCATCACAGACCTAAGCCGAATCATCGCCGACTCCAGTGATCCGGAAACCACGCTGCACGAGATCGCTCAGCTCATTGCCTCCACCTACGGCCCGGATGTATGTTCCATCTATTTGCTCACTCCGGACCGTCAGCATCTGGTTCTGAAAGCAACAGTCGGCCTGCGCCCCGAATCTGTGGACACGGTGACCATGTCCGCCCAAGAAGGTCTTACCGGCCTGACTTTGGAAAATGGACGCCCTTTGCTCATTTACAACCCAGCCGAACATCCCCGCTTTAAGCTCTTCGAACAAACCGGGGAAGAGGCCTTCCAGACCTTTCTGGGCATCCCCTTGGTCTATCATCAGCAGTGTTTGGGGGTCCTGGTCCTGCAGACGGAAAGACAAGGCGGCTTGTCTGAGGAGGACATCCCCATCTTTGCGGCCATTGGCTCCCAGATCTCTTCCATTGCCGCTTATTCCGGCCTGTTGCAGGCCCTGGACAAGGAAAAGGCGGAAATCAAAAAGCTGAAAAACCGTGCTGATCAGCCGGATGATACCCCCCTTGAGAGTACCGGAACACGCAAGAGCCTGCTCAGAGGGCTCTCCGTCCTATCCGGATACGCCCGGGGGAAGGCCCATATTCTGGCCTCCGGGATCGGGTTTGAATCCGTGGAGCCGGTGCAGAACTGCCACCCCAATGTTGAATTGGCCCGCTTTGAGAACGCGTTACAGACCACGGTCCTTCAGACATCACAGCTTATTGAAGGGATGTCCGACCTGTCCCAAGATGACCGGTCCATACTCACTATCCACAAGCAGCTGGCTGAAGACGCCACTTTTCGGAGCAAGGTGGCCGACCGCATCGGCATGGGTGACAAAGCCGAATATGCCCTCAAACAAGTGGTCATGGAGTATGTGGACATCTTCTCCAATGTGGATGATCCCTATCTGCAGGACCGAGGACAAGACATTGTGGATGTAGGGGAAAACGTGCTCCGAAATTTGTTGGGCATATCCCCGCACGGAGGACAGACCTTTCACCAAGACACCATTGTCATAGCTTCCGATCTCTCGGCCACGGAGCTCGTCGCCCTGCGTCAGCCCCATCTCAAGGGCATTGTCCTGGCCAGAGGGGGCAAAACCTCGCACACGGTCATCCTGGCCAAGTCCTTTGAACTGCCAATTGTCATTCAGGTCGAAGACATATTCGACTCCGCGCGCGAGGGAGAAGACTTGATCCTGGACGGATGGTCGGGCTTGATCTTTCGAGAACCCAACGAAGAAATCGAACGGGAATACAACCGCCTTTTGAAGGAACATGAGGTTCAGGCCGAGCACCTGCGTACCCTCATCCCCCTCCCCGCAGTAACCAAAGACGAGGCCCGGGTTGAGCTGGGAGCCAATATCGGACTGCTCTCAGACCTGGAAATCGTCCATCGCTATCGAGCCGACCATATCGGCCTGTACCGCACGGAATTCCCTTTTATCATCCGCAAACGCCTGCCCACAGAAGAGGAACAGGCTGAACTCTATACCCGGGTGCTCAAACACGCCCAAGGACTGCCGGTCTGCTTCCGCACCCTGGACGTAGGCGGGGATAAATTCCTGTCTGCCCTGGATTATCCCAAGGAGGACAATCCCTTCCTGGGCTGGCGCTCTATTCGGGTCAGCCTGGAGCTGGAAGAGATGTTTCGGCAGCAGATAAGGGCCATTCTTCAAGCCGCAGAGCACGGACCAGCCCAGCTCATGTTCCCCATGATCGTCAGCATGCACGAGTTGGAAGTGGCCCTGGCCATTGTGGATGAAGAAAGGACCCGTTTGAATTCAACGTGTGCCTTGCCGGTAGGGATTATGCTGGAAGTTCCGGGTACGGCCAAGATCCTCCCCAGCATGCTGCCGCTTATAGATTTTGTGAGCATTGGCACCAATGACCTCATCCAATACACTCTGGCTGTAGACCGAAACAATCCCAAAGTGGCCTCCCTGTACACCCCGTTTCATCCGGCTGTATTGTCCATTATCTCTGATGTAGCCCGGATATGCCGCACAATGCAGACCCCGGTCTCCGTGTGCGGAGAAGCTGCTGCCGACCCGGCCTGTGCCTATCTCTTCCTGGGCATGGGCATCCGCAGATTGAGCATGAACCCAAGCTCCATCCCCAGAGCCAAGGCCATGATCAGGGATGCAAGCAGCAGCCAAGCCGCCCAGGCGGTGGCCTTCGCCTTAGAGCTCAACGATTCGGAAGCGATCAGGACCTGGGCCCAGGAACAGGTAGCAATCTAACAGTCCAGACTTTTTGGCGGCAAGGCTTGTATGAAACGAGAATGTACCTCGAAAAGGGCTTTTTTTGCGGGCTTGACCCCAAGCCCTGCCCTTTTGATAGAAAGGCTTTCCCCTAGTACCGTGTCTTATAAGTTCTGTCCCATATAGTGGCAATTTGTAATGTTGATTTTCTTTTGAAACTTGACCCACTATTCAACGACACGGAATTACGAAATACGAATATCGAAATTCGAAACAATCAAAGCGAAATCCGAATAAGAAATAATATTCAAAATAAAACACTGTGATATCTCAATTTGGTTTTTTTCTTTGTTTTGAATTTTATTTTTTAAGTCATTTATTCCGATTGTTTCGAATTTCGGATTTCGATATTCGAATTTAATAAACTTATAAAGGGACCGGAGCTCCGTGAGTTTCATACCTGATCAATCCGGCAGATTTTTCCTCCTGTCTATATCCCGGCCAAGACCTCCTTGACGTCCTGGACAAATGCCCGCACGCCTTCCTCAGTGCTGGCCCAGGAGCACATAAGCCTGGCCCCGCCGCTCCCGATAAAGGCATAAAAATGCCATCCTTTGGCATGTAATCCGGCGGAGAGCTGGTCGGGAAAGGACACGAAGACGGCATTGGCCTGACGGGGAAACAGGATCTCCACTTCCGGTATCTCCGAAAGGAGCTGCTCTAAAAGACCCGCACAGGCATTGGCATGGCGGGCATTTTTCAGCCACTGCCCATCCCGGAGCATGCCCACCCAGGGAGCGGCCAGGTAGCGCATCTTTGATGCCAGCTGACCAGCCTGCTTGCATCGATAATCAAAGTCCTCGGCCTTGGCCCGGTCGAAAAATATGACCGCATCTCCCACGGCCATCCCATTCTTCGTCCCCCCCAGACAAAGAACGTCCACCCCGCATTCCCAGGTAATCTCCCTGGGCTTTACCTGTAAAGAATCCAAGGCATTGGCCAGCCTGGCCCCATCCATATGGATGGCCAGACCATGGGTCCGGGCCATGGCCCAGAGGTCTTTGAGTTCATCCACGCTGTACACTGTGCCCACTTCAGTGGGCTGGGTCACACTGACCACTCTGGGTCGAGGATAATGGATGTCCGTACGTTTGGTCACCAGCTGCCGCAGGCTCTGGGGAGTGAGCTTGCCGTTTTCTCCACTGCCCACAAGGAGCTTGGCTCCATTGGAAAAGAACTCCGGAGCTCCGCATTCATCCGTTTCCATATGCGAGAGCTCGTGGCAGATGATACTGTAGTAGGACTGGCACATGGCGGAAACAGCCAGAGAGTTGGCCGCTGTTCCGTTGAAGACAAAAAAGACCTCACAGTCCGTCTCAAAGATCTCCCGGAAACGATCGCAGGCCTCTTGGGTCCAGATGTCCTCACCATAAGCGGTTTGAAATCCAGAGTTGGCATCCAGCATGGCCTGCAAGGCCTGGGGGCAGATGCCGGCATAATTGTCCGAAGCGAATTGGCTTGTGTCTATGTGCATGCAATTTTCCTTGAATCTGGTTGGATGTGTGTATGCGCCTGTCCTATTCAAAAAAAACTTGGTCCCTTGTCAAGGGTTCCCCACAGTCCATTCTGGACCAATGATAAGCCCTTATGGCACACTGCTTTGGCACACGCCAAGGGATATTCGGGCCGGATCGGCCTGCAGACACACATTTTGCCAGGAGGATAATCGAGCATGGCCCAGTTGCAGACTGAGAAACCCCGCCGGGAGGAGACAGAGGACCCCAAGCCACTCCGGAAGACAGTTCCCTATATTCCGGGGGACGGGGTAGGACCGGAGGTGTGGGCGGCAGCAGTGCAAGTCTTCGATGCCGCTGTCCAAGCAGCATACAAGGGCAGCCGCCGCGTGGACTGGATAGAGGTGCAAGCCGGAGAAAAGGCCTACCGCGAATGCGGCCAATACCTGCCCCAGGAAACCATGCAGGCCTTTGTGGAACACAAAGTAGGCATAAAAGGACCTCTGGCCACGCCGGTGGGCGGAGGCATACGCAGCGTGAATGTTGCCCTGCGCATCGGCCTGGACCTCTACGCCTGTATTCGCCCCATCAAACATCTGCCTGGAGTAGCCAGCCCGGTCAAAGCTCCGGACAAGGTGGACATGATCGTGTTTCGGGAGAACACAGAGGACGTCTATGCCGGCCTGGAATGGGCGTCCGGGAGCCCGGAGGCCAGGCAGGTCATTGACTTTTTGCATGACAACTTTGGTGTTGACCTGCGCTCGGATGCAGCCATCGGCATTAAGCCCATGTCCCCGTTTGGAAGCAAGCGCCTCGTCCGCAAGGCCATCCAATGGGCTGTGGACCAGGGACGAAGCAGTGTGACTCTGGTCCATAAGGGAAATATCATGAAATTCACTGAAGGCGGCTTCCGGCAGTGGGGGTATGAACTGGCTGCTGAAGAATTTCCTGAACAAACTGTTTTGGAAGCCGACCTTGCTCCCCAAGAAAGGCCTCCATCAGGTCGAGTGGTCATCAAGGACCGTATTGCGGATGCCATGTTCCAGAACGTCCTCCTGTGGCCTGAAGACTTTGATGTCCTGGCTCTGCCCAATTTGAACGGGGACTATATGTCCGACGCCCTGGCCGCCCAGGTGGGCGGACTGGGCATGGCCCCCGGAGCCAATATCGGAGATCGGGCAGCGATCTTTGAAGCCACCCACGGCACAGCCCCGGGACTGGCCGGCAAGGACCAGGTCAACCCCGGCTCCCTGATTTTGTCCGGAGCCATGATGTTCGACCATCTGGACTGGCCGGAAGCGGCCCAGGCCATTCGAGAGGCCCTGGAAGCGACCCTTGCCGCCCGAACCGTGACCTTTGACCTGGCTCAGGATCTGCCGGCAGCCCAGGTGGTGTCCTGCTCTGAGTTCGGCCGGGCTGTGGCTTCTCGGATACGTTAAGAAACTATCTAGTGCCTTGTCATCAATCATCTGTCGCAATGCAAGAAACACCCCCCAACCCCCCTCAAGGGGGGACGAAGAAGAGGGAGCGACAGATGAAAGTTGATTTTTCACTACGTATATGGAAAAATTTCACCCAAACAGTCAGATGACAACATCCTGAACAAAAACAATTTTTTTGCTTTTAAGCAAAAAAATTGAAGGAGAATACAATGCCCAATCTTGTGCACAAGATCCTCAAGAACCATCTGGTGGCCGGAGAGCTCACTCCAGGTGCGGAAATCGGCATCCAGATAGACAACACCTTAATGCACGACGCCACCGGCCAGATGGCCATGCTCCAGTACGAGGCCCTGAATATTCCCCGGGTGAAGACCAACCGCTCAGTGACCTATGTAGACCACAATACCCTGCAGATCGGATTCGAAAACATGGACGATCACCATTTCCTGGCTTCGGCCTGCCGCAAATTCGGGCTGTATTTTTCCCGGGCCGGAAACGGGATCTGTCATCAGGTCAATCTGGAACGCTTTTCTTTACCCGGCCAGACCCTGCTCGGTGCGGACAGCCACACCACAACCGCCGGAGGCGTGGGCATGCTGGCCATCGGGGCCGGTGGCCTGGATATAGCCGTGGCCATGGCCGGACGCCCCTTTTATCTGCCCATGCCCCGGGTGATCAAAGTCACCCTGACCGGCCGGCTGCCGGCCTGGTCCGCGGCCAAGGATGTGGCCCTGGAGCTTCTGCGCCGGATGACCGTTTCCGGAGGTCGGGGAACCATCCTGGAGTTCGCCGGGGACGGCCTGGCCGAGCTCTCAGCCACGGAACGGGCCACCATTGCCAACATGAGTATTGAATGCGGGGCCTTTACCGCTGTCTTTCCCAGCGACGAGATCACCCGCCGCTATTTCCAGGCCCAGAAACGAGAGGCGGACTGGCAGGAAATCAAGGCCGACCCGGATGCGGAGTATGACGACGAGATGGTCATCGACCTCTCCTCCATCCCTCCCCTGGTGGCCAAGCCCCATTCCCCGGACAACGTGGCCCCGGTGGAAGACATTCAGGATCTGGAGGTCCACCAGGTGGCCATCGGCTCCTGCACCAACTCCTCCCTGCAGGACATGCTCAAAGTGGCCGAGATCTTAAAACAGGGCACGGTCCCCCGAAACGTCAGCCTGATCATCGCCCCGGGCTCCAGGCAGGTCATGTTGGATCTGACCTCCTGCGGGGCCCTGGAAGACATGATCCGGGCCGGAGCCCGGATTGTGGAGACGGCCTGCGGATTCTGCAACGGCGTGGGGCAGGCCCCCCGCTCGGAAGGCGTCTCCCTTCGGACCTCCAACCGCAACTTCCCCGGCCGCAGCGGGACTGCCGACGCTTACCTGTATCTGGTCAGTCCGGAAACAGCCGCGGTCTCCGCTTTGTCCGGACAACTGCGCGATCCGCGCACCTTTGGCCAGCCGATGCATGTTGATCTTCCCCGGGAGTTCACAGTGGACGACAGCCTTATTGTTCCCCCGGCTGCAGCCCAAGAAGAGGTGGACATCGTCCGCGGACCGAACATCGCCCCCTTGCCCCTTTTTGAAGCCCTGCCGGACGATCTGTCCGGAGAGATCCTTCTGTCTCTGGACGATAATGTGACCACGGACGATATCCTGCCCGCCGGAGCGCACATCCTGGCCAAACGGGCCAATATCCCGGCCATTTCCGAGTTCATTTTCTGCAAGATTGATGAGAGCTTCCCGCAGCGGGCCAGACAGGCGGGCACAGGCTTTATCGTGGGTGGGGCCAACTACGGGCAGGGGTCAAGCCGGGAACATGCCGCCCTGGCCCCCAGGTACCTGGGGGTCCGGGCGGTGATTGCCGAGTCCTTTGCCCGCATCCACAAGTTCAATCTGGTCAACTTCGGCATTCTGCCCCTGGAGTTGGAAAATCCAGAAGACAGAGAGCAGCTCGGCCAGGGAGAGCACTTGGAACTCAAGAATCTGCACCAGGCCTTGCAGACAGGTGAAAAGATCGTGATCACCAACAAGGATCGATCACTGCACATATCCACGGTCCTGGATGTCTCCCCCCGGCTGTGGGAAGTCCTTTTGGCCGGAGGGACCTTGAACCATACCAAGCAAAAGGCGGCAAAGTAGACGTCAGCTTTGCCTCTGGTAAATCTGGCATATTTTTTGCTTTAAAGCGGGCAAAAAAAGGGAATTTGCCAGTTCGATCGAACAAGAAACTGGTTTACCAAGAGGCCATCTTCAAGGTAGATTCTAGTGCCTTGTCATCAATCATCTGTCGCAATGCAAGATACACCCCCAACACCCCTCAAGGGGGGACGAAGAAGAGAGAGCGACAGATGAAGGTTGATTTTTCACTAGTACTACGTCTCAAAAATGTTGCACCAATTTTTGGCAATTGG
>JBNJII010000091.1:0-9805 GCA_051749205.1 Thermodesulfobacteriota bacterium
AAAAAAACATTCAACGTACAATAACTCGAATTTTAAAGAATATCAGTAAGTTAGCGGGTCTGCTTTAGACAGGTTGGGCGTCACCTTCCTTCTGAAGAGTCTTCAATCGTCCATTACCGGGAGGATCATATGGAAAAGAAGGAAAAGAAGGCTGCGGTGGAAAAGAAAGAAAAGAAAGCTGCAGAATCCAAAGCATCGGGAATCATCCCGAAAGATGTGACCATCTGTAAGGCCACGGAACAGATGCTGGACAAGGCCAAGCGGGACGGAGTGGAGACTGCCTTTGACCGGGCCGCAAGCATGAAGGCCTGCCCCATAGGAGCAGATTCCGCATGCTGTAAGCATTGCTCCATGGGACCCTGCCGGCTCAATGCCAAGGATCCCTATGCCAAGGTAGGCGTCTGCGGGGCGACCATTGATACCATTCAAGCCCGTAACTTCGCCCGCATGGTGGCTTCCGGAGCTGCTGCCCACACCGACCACGGCATGGGCATGCTGGATGTATTCCGGGAAGTGGTTCACGGCAAGATCAAGGACTACAAGATCAAGGACACGGTCAAGCTGGAGCAGGTGGCCCAGTCTGTAGGTATCGAGACCCAAGACAGGTCAGTGGAGGATATTGCCAAGGACCTGTATGAAGAGCTGGAGCGCACCTACACGCAGGTAGAGGGTGAGGTTCCTTTTGTGTCCCGGGTCCCGGAAAAGACCCTGGAGCAGTGGCGAAAGCTGGGTATTGTGCCCAGAGGGGCCATGCGGGAAATCATGGAGATCATGCACCGCACCCACATCGGTGTGGACCAGCACTATGAAAACATCACCAAGCAGTGCAGCCGCACCGCTCTCTCCGACGGCTGGGGCGGATCCATGGTGGCTACTGAGATTTCGGATATCCTGTTCGGGACTCCGACTCCGGTCCAGGCTGACGTGAACATGGGCTGCCTGAAGGAAGACTATGTCAATGTCATCGTGCATGGCCATGAACCGAATATGTTCGAGTCCATGCTGGCCTCAGTCAATGACCCGGCTTTGATTGAAGCGGCCAAAGAGGCCGGAGCCAAAGGCATCAATCTGACCGGCATGTGCTGTTCCGGAGCTGAGGTCCTGTCCAGGCACGGCGTGCCCCATGCCGGAAACTTCATGTCCACTGAGGCTGTCTTGGTCACCGGAGCTGTGGACGCCATGGCTGTGGACGTGCAGTGCATCAAACAGGGCTTGGCCTCTGTAGCCAAGTGCTACAACTCCTATCTGTTCACCACCAATCCCCGTTGCCATATCGAAGGTGCGGAGCACATTCAGCTGGAGGAGCACGAACCCAGGAAGTGCACTGACGAAGTCGTGGTCAAGGCCATTGCCAGGTTCAAAAACCGGACGGCCCAGGTGGAGATCCCCAATATCTCCAATGCCGGAATCCACGGATTCTCCCATGAATATATCCAGTACATGCTGGGCGGGAGCTTCCGGGCCTCGTACAAGCCACTCAACGACAACATTATCAACGGCCGCATCCGGGGTATCGCCGGGGTGGTCGGGTGCTGCAACCCCAGGGTCAAGCACGACTGGGTGCACGTAGAGCTGGTCAAAGAGCTGATCAAGAACGATGTCCTGGTTCTGCAAACCGGCTGCTCTCAGATCTCTCTGGCCAAGGCCGGACTGCTCACTCCGGAAGCCTCGCATATGGCCGGCGACGGTTTGAAGGAAGTCTGCGATACCGTGGGCTGTCCGCCTGTGTTGGGTCTGGGATCCTGCGTGGACAACAGCCGTATCCTGATCGCCGCCTCGGCAGTAGTCAAAGAAGGCGGACTTGGCGAGAGCATCGCCGATCTGCCCGCGGCCGGCGCTGCACCGGAATGGATGAGCGAAAAGGCCATCAGCATCGGGCAGTACTTTGTGGCTTCCGGTGTGTACACCATCTTTGGGGCCACTTTTCCGGTCACGGACAATACCAAGTTCAAGGATCTCCTGTTCAACGGCCTTGAAGAACAAGGCCTGGGCAAGTGGGACTTTGCCGTGGATCCCTACGACATGGCCCAAAAGATGCTTGCCCATATCGACAAGAAGCGCAAAGCCTTGGGTCTGGATAAGTCCAGAGAGCGGGTGCTCTTTGACATGGCCGCCAGGCGGGAAATGGCCGCATAGATTCTAGCCTGAATTCCAGCCGGAAGCCGGCTGGAATTTACTTGATAGAGAAATTCCTCCATTTGGGATGGCAGAAAAAGCAATACACTGCGTCTGGAAAAACAAACAAATATAAAAAAAGGGCTCCCTGAGGGAGCCCTTTTTTTTATAACGCCCTGGAGAGGTGTGTGGTGACGATTGATAATGAAATGGTCAAAGCCAGGATCCTTTTGGAGTCCCTTCCCTATATCCGCCAGTTCTTCGGCCAGACTTTGGTCATCAAATACGGGGGGCACGCCATGCAGGACGAACAGCTGCAAAAGCAGTTCGCCCTCAATGTGGTCTTATTGAAGTATATTGGGGTCAACCCGGTCATTGTCCACGGCGGGGGACCGCAGATCGGTGAGATGCTCTCCCAGCTGGGGATCAACAGCGAGTTCCGCCAGGGCCTGCGGGTGACGGACCAGGCGACTATGGATGTGGTGGAGATGGTCTTGGTCGGTCGGGTGAACAAGAATATCGTCAATATCATCAATCAAAACGGCGGTTCTGCCGTGGGGCTCTCCGGTAAGGATGGGGGCTTGATCCAGGCCCGGAAAATGGAAATGGTCATTTCCAAAAAGGATGCTCCGCCGGAGATTATCGATCTGGGCCGGGTAGGGGAGGTCGTCCGCATTCGGACTGAAGTGATCAAGGCCCTGGACCGGGATCGATTCATTCCCGTTATCGCTCCGGTAGGGGTGGATGAGGCCGGGGAGACCTACAACATCAATGCCGATTCTGTAGCTGGGTCTGTGGCCGTGGCCCTTGGGGCCAAGCGTTTGATTCTGCTGACCGATGTAGCCGGAGTGCTGGCCACCAGCGGGGATCTGATGTCTACCTTGACCAGGCGGGAAGTCCTGGAGGCTATAGACAAGGAGACTGTCCATGGGGGAATGATCCCCAAGCTCAAGTGCTGCCTGCAGGCTGTAGAAGGCGGGGTGGAAAAGGCCCATATCATCGACGGCAGGCAAGAAAACTCGATACTCCTGGAGCTTTTCACCCAGGCCGGGATCGGGACCGAGATTGTGCCCTGATCTCCCACAGGGAAATGTGCATGTTGTGATAGGACTGAAAAGATACCTTTTCCTGACGCACGCACTCAGCCTGCCATCCATTTCGGGGGAGATGGTGGTCCCAAAAGGGTCTGCTGACCTGACGGTCCGGGGCGGTTATCCAGATTCTTCCCCCTGGGGCGAGGATTCGGTCCCAGAGCTTTAAAAGAGGGGTGAAGAAACGGGACTCATACAGGATGTCCGCACCGAAGATGAAAGGAAAGCTCTGCGGGGCAAAGCATGGTTTGCGCCAGTCCATAGCCAGCCAGGCTAATGGCCGGTTGTGCACCGCGCTTTGATTGGCCCAGACCAGGGCCTGGGGTTCGTAGTCCACCCCCACCACTTTGGCCCGGCATGCCGCCGCGGCCTGGGTGCATAGACCCAGGCCGCAGCCCAGATCCAGGCACTTGGCTGCGGAGATTTTTCCTTCCTGATCCAGCAGCCATTTGGCCAGGACAATGGCGGCCGGCCAGAGCTCAACCCAATAAGGGATACGTTCGTCGCAGCCCAGTTCCTCCTCGGCCATGTTGTTCCACATGGTCTCCAAATCTGCTGGACGGTGCACAAAGAAGGTGCGTCCGTATATATCGATATGCAACATACGGACGTGCTATTTCATAGTTGCCGCCTTGACAAGTTATTTGCCTTCCCTCTAAGATAACTGTCCAGTAGGTAAACAGCGTTTGGGAGACAATGAGGTGGAGCCGATCACGAACAGGCACAAGGGGGCGAGATGAGCACAAAGGCATACGATGATTTGCATGAAACTGCTCAAGTCATCCTGCGGGAGGCACATGAGCTTTTTTATGAAAAGGGCTATGAAAAGTCATCCATGCGGGAAATCGCTGAGAGGGTTGGGATCAGCAAGGCGGCCATGTACCATCACTTCACGAACAAGGAAGAGATCCTGTTCACCATTTGTCTGCAGGCCGGAAATCTGGTCTATGAAAATTTGCAGCAGGCCATTCGCAGAAATCAAGATCTCAATGTCTCAGTGAAGGAGCAACTCACCGATATCCTCCTTGAGTACACGACAAGTTATCTGCAAAATAAGAATTTCAATAAAATACTTCTGCACGACATAGAGTCCCTGCCTGACGACAAGCAAAGGGTGATCTTGGATATTGAAAAATCCAATGTCAATCAACTGCGTACCTATCTGTACAACCTGATGACCAAAGGGCGGTTGCGGGAATGCAACCTGACTGTGCTCACATTTTCCCTGTTCAGTGCCGTGCATTGGCTCTACTTTTGGTACCGGCCGGAGAAAAGCCTGTCCATTGAGGAGATTGTCAAACAGATTGTGGATATCTACACCAACGGCATCCTGGCTGAAAAAAGGGAATAAGGCGGGATATTATGCTGGAAAACGGAGCCTTGACCGGCAAAACAGTTATTGATTTGTCTCGGATGCTGCCTGGTCCCTATTGCTCCATGGTTTTGGCCGATCATGGGGCCCGGGTGATCGCCGTGGAAGATAAACGCTTCGCCGAGGATCCCTTTTTTGTTTCCGCCGTGTATCGGAACAAGGAGCACATGACCATCAATCTCAAGTCCGAGAGGGGACTGGAGGTCTTTCGGAGCTTGGTGCAGAAGGCGGATGTGCTCATCGAGGGATTCCGGCCGGGGGTTAGTGCACGGCTGGGTGTTGATTTCACCTCTATGCAGGAGATGAATCCCGGGCTGGTCTACTGCTCTATCACCGGATACGGTCAGTATGGACCGGACACCTTCAAAGCCGGACACGATGTGAACTATATCGGCGCAGCCGGGGTCTTGGATCTTATCGGAGACCCAGGTGGACCACCGGCGATTCCCGGGATTCAGATTGCCGATTTGACCGGGGCCATGAACGCGGTCACGGGCATTCTCCTGGCTCTTCTGGCCCGAGAGCAGACCGGAAAGGGGCAATACATAGACATTTCCATGAGCGATTCAGCCATGGGACTTTTGCCTTTTGTTCTCAATTACTCCAATCAGACAGGCCACCTCCCAAAACGAGGTGATTTCCTCCTCGCTCACCGCTATGCCTGCTACAATACCTATGAAACCGCCGACGGCCGGGCCTTGGCTGTCGGGGCGCTGGAACCCAAGTTTTGGGCCGCCCTGTGCACCCGCCTGGGACTGGAGAAGTACATATCCCATCAGTTCGACGATTCCAGGCGGGATGAGGTGGTGACCGAATTTCGACGCATATTTGCGCAAAAGAGTTTGGCCCAATGGGAAGAGGAACTGAACGACCTGGATGCGTGCTGCGATGGAGTGCGAAGTATGCAGGAGGCCCTGGAGCATTCGCATTTCCTGGCCCGGGGGATGCGCTGCGAGTTTCCCGACCAGCACGGACAGTACGTGCCCACCCTGGGAATTCCGGTACAGATGGAAAAGACACCGGGGACGTTGCGTGCCAGGCCGGCCCGGTTTGGAGAGCATACGGAAAAGATCCTCCAGGAGCTGGATTACAGCCCGGAGGCGATTTTTGACCTGAAAAAGAACGGCGATATCTAAAGACCTCGGAGGTTGTCTGGGGGTCATGGCTGTGGACCGGAGACTGGGAGAAGAGATTCGTTGTGAAGCCGGGCCATAGATCTGTCCAAAGTTCAGCTTTGCCTCAGGCAAATCTGAACTATTTTTTTGCCCCAAAGCTGGAAAAAGGAAGGAAATTTCCGGCAGGGACGTCTGAGTACACAGCCAAAGCCAGGAGTATAAAAAATGCACGAGTATTTGCTTTCCCCCAAACAACGAGAGCTCAGAGACGAAGTCCGGGATCTGGTCCGCTGGGTGCCCCGGCAGATGATTCTGGATATGGATGCGGACAAGATCACCTTTCCCAAGGAGTTTTTGCAGGAGGCCGGCCGGCGGAACCTCATGGGCTGCAGATACCCTCAGAAGTGGGGCGGCCGGGACATGGACTGGGTGAGCACCTGCATGGTCATGGAAGAGGTGGGGGTTTTGGGCTATATATTTGCCTGTACCTTTGGAGTGGGGGCGGAGCTGGTTTGCGACGCCGTTGTCCAACACGGTACGGATGCACAAAAGGAGAAATATGTCCGGCCCCTGCTGCGGGGAGAGATGTTTGCCGCCGAGTGCCTGACCGAACCTAGAGGGGGGTCGGATTTTTTCGGGACCTCGACCTGGGCGGAGAACAAAGGAGATCATTTTCTCTTGAGCGGACAGAAGCGTTTTATTGTCGGCGCCGAGGGGGCGGACTACTTTCTGGTCTACGCCAAGACCGACTTTGAAGCCAAAGCCCACAAGTCACTGACCTGTTTAATCGTGGACAGGGGGCCGGGAGTGGATACTGGATATCGCTATGGTCTCATGGGCTGTCGCGGAGGCGGAGCCGGACGGGTAGTATTCAAGGATGTGCGGGTGCCCAAAGAAAATGTGGTCGGGCAGGTAAATAACGCCTATGCGGTGTTTAACACCATGATGATCCCGGAACGGCTGGGCACTGCGGCCATGACCATAGGTGCGGCCACACCGGCCCTGGAAGTGGCCACGGACTATACCAGCAAACGTAAGGCCTTTGGCACGCCCATCAATACCTTCCAGGGGGTGAGTTTTCAGGTGGCTGAGGCGGCTATGCTCTTAGACGCCAGCCGGTCCATGGTCTACACCACATCCCGGGCAGTGGACTGTGGACAAGACCCCAAGCTCATTCGCCGGCTGGTTTCGGAGACCAAGAAGTTTGTTACCGAGTCCTGCCAGAAGGCGGCCCATAACGCCATGCAGGTCATGGGAGGGATCGGATACACCAATATCTACCCGGTGGAGCGCATTGTCCGCGATCTGCGTCTGGCTTCCATCTGGACCGGGACCAACGAGATCATGTCCGCCATAGTGGCCAATGAGTGGTATAAAGAGCAGGCTGGGGGCGGCAGTTCGGTGAGCAGGGATTTTGCTGCCGACGCCCAAGAGGCGGATGCCGAAGAGGAGAGGGTATATGAGTAACTGAGTAGAGTTGGAAAAGTTCTTGACAAAAAGTCGCTTACCGGTCATTAATTCGGTATTCATAAGTGCATGATTGTTGCCTGGACTGTAAACCATGCAAACATTGTTTACAGGTCGTACGCCCCAACATTACGGGTCTGGCCGATTTAATGCCTTAACACCGTATACTTGTTTTTTCAGTATTCAGCCTTGTCTCCAGCAAGTCTGAAATATTTTTTGCCCCAGGGGGCAAAAAATATTTGTCGGATTGGGTTTTGATGAAGCCTGAGACGTCTGCCAGAGGGATAAGAGGTGCCTCTTTTGTAAGCATTCAGGGGATACGGAAGGCATGGGAATAGACCGTCATTGCGAGCACAGCGAAGCAATCTCCTGGTTGAGTCCGGGAAAGTTCATCTCTGGAGATTGCTTCGTCGAAGACTCCTCGCAATCACGGGTGGAGTCAAGACCGTCATGACCCCTGCCCGGGTATCCGCTTTTCGTTCCCAGAGTCCTCTTTTTGGCATCAATTCGTCATTTTCTGCTTGTTTTAGTTGGTAAGCTCACTTCTTGTTTTCATGCCCGGAGAGGCAAAGCCAATCCGGGTGATAAGTAAAAATACGGAGGTTTGCCTATGGCCTAAGCAAAAACCGGAAAGCTTGATGTCCAAGGAGAAAGGCGGGAACACAAGGAGGAATGGTATGCGGCGAGTATTCATCTATGCGTTGGCAATGGTTATGGTGGTGTGCCTGATGGCTGGCAATGTATGGGCCGAAGATGAGGGTGTGGATATCACCGAGGATGTGCTTACCGGGCCCGGAGATATCAGTATTTCCACGGAAAAGGACATTTTGATGAGCTTTGGGGCCACCACAAGGATTATTCCTACCAGTGAATCCAACTGGGATTTTGGAATGAGTGATGACAATAAGAATGGGTATTTGGGTGGAGCATTAAAGGATTCATTCTTTAAGAATCACGTCAATGAGTCCGGATGGGTGAACAACAATTACATCCGCACAGAAACCAAGCTTCATTTCAACGCCTTGCCCAAGAACCGGAAGTGGAGCTTTTATGCAGCTCTGGAGTTCGACCGGCCTTTGGAGACAGCCTCGGTGGACGAGCGGGGCGGCAAGACCGACAGCACCAGCGACTTCGGCCTGGAGCGTCTGCACGGCACTTATGCCCTGCCCATGGGCATGCGCCTGCATGCCGGCTGGGACGTCTGGGGCGTGGACATCATCGATGCCGCGGGTCTGGTTTACGGAGACGACAATCCCGGCTTTTGGCTCACCGGCGATTACGATACCTGGAGCTTCAACGTCGGCTATTTCAAGCTGCAGGAAAACAACTTTCAAGTCAGTCCCTTGGATCTTGAAGATACCAACAATGACGATCGGGATCTGTATGCCGGGTATGTGACCTATACACCGGTGGAGGATCAGAAAGTGCAGTTCTTCTACACCTACGACCGGATCCGGGACATTCAGGTCCAAGATTTCATCAATTATTTTTCCGACGGACAAGTCGGGCTGCAGGGCAAGACCCCCAAAACCGACTCTCATCATGTGGGGGCCTATTATACCGGGAAATTCGGGATGCTGGAACTTTTTGCCGAAGGCGTGTACCAGTATGGCCAAGCCGACGACACCGGGCTTGCGCATGACGACTACGACATTTCGGCCTACGCCTTTGCCGGAGATGTGGCCCTGAACATGGAGGACATGCTCGGATTTAGCTTCAAGCCCCATGCTGGTTTTATGTATACCTCGGGCGACGACGATGCGGACGACGATGAACTCGGCGGGTACACAGGAAATGAAAACGCCCAGCGCTTTTCCAAATACTGGGGCGGAGAGAACACCATTTTAGCGGACACCAATTTTGTCTTCGGCAGCATGCTCTACGGCTATCTTCCGGAGATCTATGGAAACGGAACCCCGGTA
The DNA here is from genome assembly GCA_051749205.1 of Thermodesulfobacteriota bacterium. Classification (GTDB taxonomy): domain Bacteria; phylum Desulfobacterota; class Desulfovibrionia; order Desulfovibrionales; family Desulfothermaceae; genus Desulfovermiculus. The sequence continues at coordinate 9,083 of JBNJII010000091.1, forward strand.
TTCACCGGCGGTTTGCAAAACACCTCCGGCATAGGAGCCGGCCGCGGGGATAATCCAGGGCTGACCATGACCAGTTTTGGCCTGTCGGCAACACCCAAGAAGTTCTTGATCTTCCGCTCCAACGTCAATTCCTTCTGGTGGAACGAGGACTTTGAAGTGCAAAGCTTTTCCGCCCCGGTGAATCCACAAACCGGCCAGAAGGTGACCACAAAGGTTGATTCCGGATATGTGGGCACGGAATGGGACAACGAGCTGACCTTTGCCATGAGCAAGAACACCTTTATCAAAGGGCAGTGTTCCTTTTTCTTTCCCGGCACCGGGATTGAAGACGTGACCAGTGCCTTGTCCGCCACACCGGCCGGACCCGGTGAAGAAAGCGATGATATCGCCAGCCGGGTAGCCGCGGAATTCATCTGGAACTTCTAAACAGGCTTGCGGAGTGTGTCAAAAAGGGTATAGGATTTTCCTATACCCTTTTTGTTTGGGTATTGGTCACCATGTAGGTGTGCAAATTGAAATACTTTTGGGGCGGTTAAGGTATGAAGATGTTTGCTGTATGGATGGCAAGGGTGGCAGTGTTGGGTGTCTGCGCCGCCTGTCTGGGATGTGCAGGGCTGGGCTCTGGACCGGATATAAGCTCAGAAAACCCGGATACCTCCCTGATATTCTCTTCAATCTTCTCTTCACACGCATACAAATTCGCATCCGGCTGCAAACCTTTGA
>JBNJII010000092.1:0-9778 GCA_051749205.1 Thermodesulfobacteriota bacterium
CTGGCCTGGGCCGGACCGGCTACCAGGATAAGTGCAGCCGCGCTCAAGGCAAGCAAAGAGAAAAAGCGTTTCATGTCTGTGACCTCCTGTTGTGATGCATGGATTGACCTCTGTCTCCAACAAAGTGCAAGCTACGCATCGCATGTGCCAAGAGTGTCACACAAATTTTACAATTCTGTCACAAAAAAATATTTTCATATTTTACTGATATAAAAATATTTTTTATTATTTGTTGCCAGATTGAAACACTATGAATATCGGGGCTGATACAAAGCCCGAATGCTCGGGGCTCCAGCTGATCCAGCAGTTAAAAACCGGCATCCAAGCCAGGACTGATCAGAAAGGGGGGCACGGAGGATACCTGGGCGGTCGAATTTTGGGGTGAAAGGAGATGGACCCGGCCCTGTTCAATGTGCAGCCGGTCTTTTGCCAACCACTGCACGGCCTGAGGGTAGATGCGGTGTTCCAGGGCCAGGATGCGCTGGGCTGCCTCCTCTTCTCCACGATCTGCACCCACAGGGACCGCAGCCTGGATGATGACTGGACCGTGATCCAGCTCTTGATCCACAAAATGGACTGTCGCCCCGCTGAGACATACCCCATAGTCCACTGCCTGCTTTTGGGCATGCAGGCCGGGAAAGCTGGGAAGCAGGGAGGGATGGATGTTTAGGATCTTATTGGGAAAGGCCTGGACAAATTCTGGGCTGATCAGACGCATATACCCGGCCAGGCACACCGCCTGGACCCCAAAGCTGTGCAGGATCTCAATGAGTGCCCGGTCGTGAGCCTGGCGGGATGGATACTCTGCATGGGGCACAACACACCAGGAGATCCCATGCTTTTCGGCCCGTTCCAGCCCTTGAACGTCGGGGATGTTGGAGACAACCACCTGAATTCGGGCATCTAAAACCCCTTGCTCAATGCGGTGGATCAAGGCCTGCAGGTTGGACCCGCTGCCGGAAATAAGGACTGCTATGGGAAGGGTCATAGGCTGTTTTCAGCGCCGCCTCTGGCAGCCTGGTATGGGTTATGCGTTACATATCCTTGGGAAAGAAGTGGACCAGATGCGACCGGCGGTCACTCCTTTATTGGCATCGAAACATCTTAGCCTCAGCAATCCGTATATAATGATGCGAGAGACACAAGCCCCCCATATACACCCCGATTATGCTCGTAGGGGCGACCGGCGGTCGCCCTTTTCTATGACCGAATGTCAGCCTACTTTCTGCTCAGATACATCCAGCCAACGACATGTTCACGATCCAAACACAGGATGCAACTTGTCTCTTTCCCAACTTATTGGGTTGGTAACTATGTATTCCCGAACCATTTGCAAATCATCATCATTGCGAATGATATGCTCATAATAATTGCGTTGCCATACAGATTCTTTTGTCTTTCCTGCCAATACCCTTTGCCGCTTGGTAACAGATGACTTAAAACCAGCAACCATTGAGCTCAAAGACTTTTTAGTTGGACCTTTTTGTTGGGAGACATGTGACTCTTTTTCCTGGGAAGAGTCGTTCATCTCTTCAGCGACTCTATATGAATCGATAAAAACGATACCATGAACATGATTGGGCATGACCACATAGACATCCAGATCGATCTCTTTTCTCATATCTGCAGAACGTACCCATTCTTCCTGAACAATAAGGCCAAGATGGTTCAAGACTATTTGTTCTTCAACAATACGCCCAAACAGACAGCGACGTTTGTGAGTGCAAAGAGTCACAAAATAAGCTCCGGATTGAGCATAATTATATCCCGTGAGTCGTATTGATCTGCGATGACCAAAAGATAAAGATGAGGTCTGTTTCATCCGTATCTCCTCCCAAGGAAAGGGCGACCGCCGGTCGCCCCTACACGTTGTTCGATGCCCCCCATGTAAAATCAACACTGTGCTGGCGTGAAGTTTGTAGGGGCGACCGGCGGTCGCCCTTTTGAAATTCTGGCCTCACCACACCACGTGTTTCATTCCAGATCAATCTGACTGTCTGCTGCCGGAGGCAAATCGACACCTGAAATCCTTGGACCTCGCTTCATGCGGGAAAAATCATCCTGCATCCTCCACCAAAGCCTGAGCCAGGGCCGGGATGGTATACTCCTCGGGCTGGATATGGGCCATAAATCCATACCCCTTTAATGTCTTGGCCGTGATGGGACCGATGCAGGCCAGCTTGACCTGGTCCTGAACAAACGGCCGCAGCCTTTGTGCAGAAATGAGCCGGAAAAAGTTGTCCACTGTGGACGAGCTGGTGAAGGTCACATAATGAATGTCTCCGTCGTGCATGGCCTGCAGAATCTCCTGGCCGCTTTGTTCAGCCAGGCCGGTTCGATATACCGGGAGCACATCCACCTCCGCTCCAGCCCGGATCAGCTCCTGAGGCAGGACTTCGCGGGCCTTTTCCGCCCTGGGAATAAGCACCCTCTTGCCCTCAATGCCTTCCTGGGCAAGGCTGTCCATCACGGATTCAGCCACATACTTGTCCGGGACCACATCCGGATTGATCCCTTTGTTCTGCAAGGCTTTGGCTGTGGCCGGACCGATGGCTCCTACCTTGGCCCGCCCCAACACCCTGGTATCCAATCCTTTCTCTTCCAACACCGACCAGAAATGCTTCACCCCGTTCACCGAAGTAAAAATGCACCAGTCATAGGAGGCCAATCGGTCCACAGCCTCCTCAACAGCACCGGTATTCTCCAGAGGGGAGATGGCAATGGTCGGAAACTGATAACAGCAGGCCCCATAGTCACCCAAGAGGTGCAACAAAGCGCTGGCCTGTTCCCGGGCCCGGGTAACCACCACCCCCTTGCCCAGCAAAGGCTTGTGCTCAAACCAGGTCAGTGTATCCCGCAAGCCGACCACATGGCCCACAACCAGCAAGGCCGGGGCCCGAAAACCCGCATCCCGGGCCTTGGCCCCGATATCAGCCACCGTTCCGGTCAAGGTCTGCTGGCGGCAGGTGGTTCCCCAACGGACCAGAGCGGCTGGGGTGGCCGCATCCATTCCGGCCTGGACTAAATTGGCTGTGATGGAGGCCAGGTTCTTGACCCCCATGAAAAAGACCAAGGTGCTGGCGCTCCCAGCCAGGGCCGGCCAGTTATGAGCACTTTGCTCCTTGCTTGGATCCTCGTGCCCGGTAATAAAGGTCACTGAGGAGGAGTACTCGCGGTGGGTCAGAGGTATTCCGGCATAGGCCGGGGCAGCCACTGCCGAGGTCACCCCGGGCACAATCTCGAAGTCGATGCCAGCGGCCACCAGATCTTCGGCTTCCTCGGCCCCCCGGCCGAAGACGTACGGATCTCCGCCCTTGAGCCTGGCCACACACCTCCCGGAGCCGGCTTTGTCCACCAGCAGGGCGTTGATGTCCGTCTGGCCCATGGTATGGTCACCGCCCTTTTTGCCCACATAGATGAGCTCGGCATCCTCGTGGCAGTGCTCCAACAGGCCTGGGCTGGCCAGGTAGTCGTAGACCACGGTATCGGCTGCAGCCAGTATGTCCCTGGCTTTAAGGGTCAACAGTCCGGGATCACCGGGCCCGGCTCCCAAGAGATAGACTTTGCTCATATATGATCTTTGGTTCCTCGTTTCGAGCTTACCTGGTACACTGCTGCAGTCTGCCCTGCAGCTCAGTCAGCTTGTCCCGCTTGTCCTGCAGCTCCTGCAGCCGGGCTCGCTCCTTGTCCACCACCTCGGCCGGGGCCTTGGCCACAAAGTTTTCATTGCCCAGTTTCTTGCCAAGGCCCTGCATGTCCTTGTCAATCTTGGCCAGCTGCTTGCCCAGACGGGCCAGTTCGGCCTCAAAATCGACAATCCCTTCCAGGGGAACATAGACCTCGCAGCCCTGGACCACCGCACTGCCCACGGCCTGGGGCGGAACAACCCGGGACTCAACGGTCAAGGATTTCAGACGGGCCAGACTGCAGATCACTTCCCTTTGTTCCTCCAAAAATGTTGCCGGCCGGCCCTCGGCCTGAACCATGACCTCAAGCTGAACAGACGGCGAAATATTCAGCTCACTTCGGATGTTGCGGATACTGACCACCACCCCCTGCATGAACTCCATATCCCCCCCCAGGCCCTCATCTTCACATTCCGGACGTAAAGACGGGAAAGAAACAGCCGCCAGATTGTCTTCGTCCCTGCCGGGCAGATGGGACCAGATCTCTTGGCTGACAAAGGGGATAAAGGGGTGCACAAGGATCAGGATCTCGGACAGGGTGTGCAGAAGACAGGATTGGGCCTGAGCCGAGACGTCCGGATCCTTGCTGACCAGCTCCTGCTTGATCATTTCCAGGTACCAATCGCAGTAAGTATGCCATACAAATTGGTACAAGGTCTGGGCCGCCTGATTGAAATGATAGTTGTCCAGAGCCCAGAGGACCTGCCTTTTGACCTGCTCCAGCTCGTGCAGGATGAATCGATGGCTGAACCCGGAAACCGTCTCAGGAGCCAGAGGCCGGACGTCCTGGTCCAAATTCATAAGGGCAAAGCGGGCCGCGTTCCAAATCTTGTTGATGAAATGCTTGTAGCCCTCGATCCTGGACTCGGAGAGCTTGATATCCCGGCCCATGGCAGCAAACACGGCCAGAGTGAAACGCAGGGAATCCGCTCCGTAGGAATGGATCATGTCCAAGGGATCGATGACGTTTCCGGTGGACTTGCTCATCTTGCGGCCATCTTCGTCCCGGACCAGGGCGTGGATGTACACGTGCCTAAAGGGCACCTCGTGCATGAACTCCAGGCCCATCATCATCATTCGGGCCACCCAGAAAAAAATGATGTCAAAGCCGGTGACCAGGACACTGGTGGGATAAAAGATCTGCAGGTCCCGGGTATCATCAGGCCAGCCCAGAGTGCTGAACGGCCACAAGGCTGAGGAGAACCAGGTGTCCAGGACATCTTCGTCCTGCTTCAGATCGCTGCCCTGACAGTCCGGGCACTGGGTGGGTGCTTCTCGGGCCACTATGAGCCGGCCGCAATCTGTACAGGTCCAGGCCGGAATCCGGTGACCCCACCAGATCTGGCGGGAAATGCACCAGTCCCGGATGGTATCCAGCCATTCATCGTACAGGTTCTTCCAGTTGGCCGGAAAGATGCGGGTATCCCCCTGATCCACCGCCTGCCTGGCCTTGCGGGCCAAAGAGGCGGCAGCCACGAACCACTGCTTGGAGATGGTAGGTTCAATGACCGATTGACACCGATAGCACTGTCCCACCTTGTGCCGATAGGGCTCCTGTTTGATCAAAAAGCCTGCTTCCTGCAGATCCCGGACCAACCGCTTTCGGCACTCAAAGCGATCCATTCCGGCATATTTTCCCCCGGCTTCCGGGGTCATCCGGCCGTGCTCGTCTATAACCTTGATAAATTCCAGACCGTGCGTGGTGCCCAGTTCAAAGTCGTTGGGATCGTGGGCCGGGGTGACCTTCAGGCAGCCGGTACCGAACTCCCGATCGACATAGGAATCGGCGATGACCGAAAGCCTGCGGCCCACCAAGGGGAGTTCCACTTCCTGGCCGATGAGCTGGGCGTACCGCTCGTCCTCAGGGTGAACGGCCACAGCCGTATCCCCAAGCATGGTCTCCGGCCGGGTGGTGGCGATGACCACCTGCGCATCCTGGCCCACCACCGGATAGCGCAGGTGGTACAGCCCGCCGTCCTTTTCCTCATGGTCAACTTCCAGATCAGCCAGAGCGGTCTGACAACGCGGGCACCAGTTGATGATATAGTCGCCCTGATAGATAAGCCCTTGCTCATAGAGCTGCACAAAGACCTCGCGCACCGCCCGGGACAGGCCATCGTCCATGGTGAAGCGCAGCCTGGACCAATCCACCGAGGCCCCCATCCGCTGCACCTGGTTGAGTATTTTGTCCCCGTATTCCTGCTTCCATTCCCAAACCCGGTCCACGAATCTTTCCCTGCCCAGCTCGTCCCGGCTGACTCCCTCCTGAGCCAGGGCCCGCTCTACCACATTCTGGGTGGCGATGCCGGCGTGGTCTGTCCCCGGAACCCAGAGCACATTGTATCCCTGCTGGCGCTTGAAGCGGCAGAGTATGTCCTGCAGAGTCAGGTTCAGGGCATGACCCATATGCAGGGTTCCGGTCACATTGGGCGGGGGAATGACTATGGAAAAGGGAACCTTGGCGGCATCCGGGTCCGGGGTAAAGGTCTTTTCATCTTCCCAGAACTGCAGCCATTTCTGTTCTACATCTCCTGGTTCATACCCCTTGGACAAAGGCGCTTTACTCATAATATATATACTCCAACTTGGACTCAGTTCTCAATTTTTTTGACAGACAGGGCAAAAGACCGATGTCCGTCCGGAAACCTTGACTTTCTCCAGCTCAGTCCCGCATTGACGGCATTTCCTGCCCCCGCGACCGTAGACCAAAAAGCTGTCCTGGTAGGCTCCTGGCCTGCCCAATCCGTCCACATAGTCTCGAAACGAGCTTCCCCCGGCCTGGACAGCCTGGTTCAACACCCTTTGCAGGCAGGCAAACAAAGCGTCCAGCCTCTCTGCAGAGAGGGTATGCGCCCGGGTTTGGGGGTGAATCCCGGCCATATACAGGCTCTCATCTGCATAGATATTGCCGATCCCGGCAATACAGGTCTGATCCAGGAGCAAGGATTTGATCGCCGCCCGTCTGGCCTGCAGGCGACAGACAAAGTCCTGGGCCTGCATGTCCAAAGGCTCCGGTCCCAGACAGGCCCAAAAAGGCCACCTGGACATCTCCTCAGGGCCCATAAGCCGCAGGTAACCGAACTTGCGTTGATCCTGAAATACCAAACAGCCGGCCGGACCCAGGTGGAAAACGCATCGACTGTGGGGGTCTATCGTGATTTCCTGCGGGTTACAAAATAGAAACTTGCCGGTCATTTTCAAGTGACTGACCAGGTGCAGACCCATTGAAAGATCGAAGATAAGCAGCTTGCCCCGCCTGCGGACATCCTGGATGATCCGCCCGGGGAGCTCAGTGGAAAAGGCTCGGATATCACCTTGGACACAGCCTGAAGAGAGAATTTCCACTCCATCTATACGCCGCCCCTGAAGGAAAGAGCGCAGGCCCCGGGCGATGGTTTCCACTTCAGGCAGTTCGGGCATATTTCAGCTTTGCTTCTGGCGTGCTTATTAACCGTTATGAGTTATGAAACGAGATTTACCTCGAAGAGGGCCTGCCCTTGGGGGCAAGGGCGGCCTCCTTACGAGCCGGGCTTTTGCGTAGGGCGGGCTTGACCCCAAGCCCTGCCTTTTTGAGAGAAAAGCTTATAAATGAAATAGAACCGATTGCCGAAAATTGAGGCAATATTTTTGAGACGCAGTACTGGATTGCCCGGCGAGTCTGATCCCGGTGTATTCGAACTGTCCGGGCCGGGCAATGACGGAGAGGGGGTCACACTTTCATGCTCGATAAATCCGGCAAAACGTTTTTTGGGCGCTTTGGCCCAAAAATATGTCAGATTTGCCGGAGGCAAAGCTGACCCCCGATCACCGGCCGAGGATAAAATCCTCTGTCTTTTGCCAGGCTGTGTCGTCATTGTATTGCACAGGGGGATGCTTCATGAAATAGGATGACGGACCGAGCAGCGCTCCCCCCTGGCCACGTTCCAGGGCTAATTTGATACACCGGATGGCGTCTATCCCGCAACCAGCTGAGTTGGGCGAATCTTCCACAGACAGGCGCATCTCCAGGTTGATTCCCACATCCCCGAACAGTTTGCCCTCCATGCGGATGAAGGCGATTTTGTTGTCCTTTTGCCAGGCCACATAATCGCTGGGGCCCACATGGATGTCGTCCTCATCCAGGCGTTTTCCGGCCACGGCCTGAACCGCCTCGGTTTTGGACGTTTTTTTGGACAGCAAACGGCTTCGGTTGAGCATGTTCAGAAAGTCCGTGTTGCCCCCGGTGTTGAGTTGATAGGTGCGTTCCAAGGGCACACCCCGGCGCCGAAAAAGGTCGGTTAGCACCCTGTGCACAATGGTAGCGCCCATTTGGGACTTGATGTCGTCGCCGATGATAGGCACGTTTTTGGCTGCAAACTTTTGGGCCCACTCCGGGTTGCTGGCAATAAACACCGGCATGTTGTTCACAAAGCCTATTCCTGCCTCCAGGGCGCATTGGGCATAAAACTTGACTGCCTGCTCAGACCCCACCGGCAGATAATTGAGGAGCATCTCGGCCTTGCTTTCTTTCAAGTAGGCCACCACCTCATCCTTGTCCGGTTCGGGCTCATCAGCCGGCACAAAGGTATTGTGCTCCTTATAGCCCTGCATATGCTCGGAAAACCCATCCAGTATGCGCCCCATGCGCACTGGGACCCCATGATGGGGCACCTGGGGGTAAAAGCTCTGGGTACAGTTGGGGGGAGCGAAGATGGCCTCAGATACGTCTCGGCCGACCTTGCGCTTATCAATGTCCAAAGCGGCCACGACTTGAATATCGCTGGGCTTATACCCCCCGATCTCCCAATGCATGATCCCAATGGCATCATCAGGGGTTTTGTCCAGATAATAAAAAAAGCCTTGGATAAGCGAACTTGCGCAATTGCCGACTCCAGCAACGGCCACTCGTATCTTGTGCATTCTTGAACTCCTTTCAACTCCATGTCAGGATGGATAAATACCCGTATGCCGACACCCTATACCCAGAACCCGTCCATTGCCTGGTGGGCAGCAACGCCCCGGGCCAGACCCTTGGTAGACGTCAACGTGCTAATTGGTTACAATTTGAATTTCTTGTATCCAGGACCCTTTTTCAGGCTCTGCACATCAGCTTGATTAGACTCAGGATTTGGTATCAGAAAGCGCACAAAACTTCAATTCAAGAAACACGGGCTGTACAACCCACCCTCAGACCAAGGAGGTCATATGACAGATTGCATGCAGGCCATCAAGGACAGACGCACGGTACGCAAGTTTGAAGAACAGCCGGTCACCGAAGAGCAGGTGAACACCCTTTTGGAGTCCATACGTTGGGCCGAATCCTGGGCCAACACTCAATGCTGGGAAGTCGTCGTTGTCCGCAACGAGGAGATCAAGACACAGCTTCAGGAAACCATGGCCAAAGGAAATCCAGGGGCTAAGTCCGTTGTCCAGGCCCCGGTTGTCTTTGCTGTCTGCGCCAAACTGCAGACCTCAGGCTTCTATAATGGCCAGGCACCCACCAAGTTCGGCGACTGGTTCATGTTCGATCTGGGAATCGCCAGCCAGAACCTGAGCCTGGCCGCCCACAGCATGGGCCTGGGTTCGGTCATGCTCGGCCTCTTCGACCATGACCAGGCCGCTCAAGTGCTCAAGGTACCCCAAGGCTATGAGTTGGTCACTCTTATCCCTGTGGGGGTTCCGGCCAAAATCCCCTCCGCCCCCAACCGCAAGGAGATACACGAGTTCACGCACTGGGATACATTCTAACCGGCTTACAGGGCTGTCGGGTTTCAGCCCCGCCGCTGGCAAAAGACGCCCGGTTCGAGCGAGGATGCAACACATCAAGAGGGCAACCACTCAGGGTTGCCCCTCCAAAGAGGGCCGCGATACCAGTCCTGAATGTACAGACACCTCGTATGAAACGAGATTTACCTCGAAGAGGGCCTGCCCTTGGGGGCAAGGGCGGCCTCCTTACGAGCCGGGCTTTTGCGTAGGGCGGGCTTGACCCCAAGCCCTGCCCTTTTGATAGAAAGGCTTTCCCCTAGTACCGTGTCTTATAAGTTCTGTCCCATATAGTGGCAATTTGTAATGTTGATTTTCTTTTGAAACTTGACCCACTATTCAACGACACG
>JBNJII010000093.1:0-9754 GCA_051749205.1 Thermodesulfobacteriota bacterium
TCCCCCAATCCCTCAATCCCCCAATCCCTCAATCCCCCAGCCTCTGCCTGACCTGATGGGCAAAGGCCTCCAACCGATTCTGAATGTTGGTTTCGGTCTGGCCGTCGTAGGCCAGAGAGAGCATGGGAATGGATGTCTTGTGCCGCAGCCGGGGCAACAGGGCGTCCACCACCCCCCCGGGCATGCAGGTAAAAGGCATGACATTGATCAGCCCCTGCACATTCTTGTCCAGATAATCCACACTCTTGCCGATGCTCAGCACCGCCTCGCCCTCGAACTCCGGAGAGAGATAGGGGCTGGCTGCAGCCAGAATCTCCTTGGTCTCCGGCTCCGGCAGGGAACGCAGCCAGCCGTTCCCTGCCTGCAACAGCGTACGCTCCAAGCGGTCCTGAACCAAGGACTCCACCTCCAGCTTCAGCCAGGACTTGAACTGCCGCTTGCGCCGGGCCTGCCGCTTGCCGGTATGGTTCACGTAATGGATCCATTCCCCGATAGTCGGCAGCCAGGCCTCCAGGCCCAAATCCTCCAAGCGGCGGATGAGAAATTCGTTGGCAAAGGGATTGGAGCGGACATAGATCTCCCCCACAATCCCCACCACAGGCCTGGACTCAGCCTGACTGCGGGGCAGACTGAAAAACTCGTCCGCTGCCTGCCTCAGAAGGGGACGCAGGTCCCCGTTTTCAGCCACACTCTGACTCACAAGATCCAGCCATTTGGCGTACAGGGCATCGCAATCCGCCCTTTCCCCGGCATAGGGCCTGGTTTCCAGCAAAAGCTTCTGCAGCAAGTCCACAGCCACCACCCCTTTCCAAGCCAGCTTGGTAAAGTCCTTGCTGACCATGCCCAGCTCTTCATACAAGGTGCTTCCCTGATTGGGGGAAAAAACCGGCACCTGCCCCATACCAGCTGCATCCAGGGCCAGGCGGTGCAGTTGATGGTAGAGACCGAACCGGCAGGGCCCCCCGGCCGCAGGCATGAAAAAGGCCCCCCGGTCCGGATCGAAGTCCGGGGCCTGCACCGCTTTGAGGATATCACCTGTGGTCAGGACCGCGGGCAGACACTCCTTGCCTTTGGTATACGTGCGGCCCAAACGCAGGCTCTCAGCATCCGAGGCCGGAAGCAGCCTGGCTTCCAGCCCGTTGGCTTGAAAAGCAGCCGCAAAGGCGTGCAGATGATCGGTCATAGGGGGCAGATACAGGATACGCTCCGGATGAAAGGCCTGGGCGGAGCGCACAAAGGGAGGGTGGGCAGTCTGTACCTCCCGGGACCCCACTGCGCTGTCCAAAAACGCCTCCAGGCGGGTGAGCACCCCGGCATCGGCAGTATGCTCGTCGATCTCCAACTCCAGATACGGCCGATGCCCCATCTGGCGCTCAAAAAAATGCAGGATAAAGGCGTCCGGACCGCAGGAGAAGTTGGTCACAAACACCGGGATCAAACCTGGATACCGGGCCAGGAGCCGACCTGCGGCCAGGATTCTCTTGCCGTAGGCCCAATACATATGCTCCAGATAGTCGTCCTGCTCAGCCTCCTCCAAAGGCAGGCAGTCCAGGGGCAAGGTGGGCATACCCAGCTTGCGTAGCTTACCGGATACATTCATGTTCATTCCCGGATCCAGGGCGTTGTACGGCCTTCCGATAACCAGCACCGCCCGTTCTCCGGCCTGTACCCGTTCCAGAATCTCCCGTCCGTACTCCCGAAGCCCAGCCGCAAACTCCCTTTGGGCCTTCCAAGCCTGCTCTAAGGCCCGACGCATTCCTCTCCAGGACCGGCCCAAACTATGGGCCAACTCCTTCCATTGCCGTGCCTCCGCCGTCTGCCCATTGTGCAGGCGCAGCACGGGGGATATAAGCTCAATGCCCTCTTCGTTCAGGGAAAAGGCGGAACGTATGACCCAGGGCAAGGACTGCACATAGGGACATATATTCCCGGAGTCCAAAGCCTCGGACCAGGCCGGAAGCTCTCGTATCTGAGGCACAAAGATGGTCGAGATCCCTTTGGAAATCAGGTCCTGGACGTGTCCGTGGGCCGCCTTCATAGGCAGGCAGGCCTCGGTGGCCATGCGCTCCGAGCCAACGCTGATCTGCTTGCGGGTGGTGGGCTCGCTGACCACAACCTCAAAGCCCAGCTCAGAAAACAGGGTGCTGAAAAAAGGGAGCCACTCTTGAAAAAACAAACATCTGGGCAGACCTATGCGCGGCAAAGAGGCCTCAGGATTCTTTGCCCTGCGCACATAGGTTTCCATGAGCTGAGCCCGCATGTGGACAACATCCGACTCCTTGTCTCCGGCCGCCTGCACCTGATCGTAGCGTTCACAGCGGTGGCCGAAGTACAATGGCCGGGAGTGATCCTGGAAGCTGACCTTTTGCACCTCGCAGGCGTTGGCGCATCCGGAACAGACAAAATACTTGGTTTGGGCCCGACGGCTGGAGAGGTCAAAGCCCAGAAAACCGGTTTGGCCCTCATGCTGGCGCATGGCCAGCAGAGCAACCCCGATGGCTCCGGTCACTTCATTGTGCTCAGGAACGATGATCTCCCGGTCCAGGACCTGGGAGAAGGCGGCGGTAATTCCCTGATTCAGGGCAGTGCCCCCCTGGAAGAATACCGTGCTCCCAATGGGCCGCTGCTCCACAACCTTGTTCAGATAATTGGCCACAATGGCGTGGCACAGGCCGGCGGCCAGGTCCTCTTTGTCCACCCCTTGCTGCTGGTAGTGGACCAGATCGGACTGCATGAACACAGTACACCGTTCGCCCATCTTCACCGGAGCGGGAGCGGACAGAGCCAGATTGCCGAAATCCTGCACCGAGATCCCCAGCCGGTGGGACTGTTCTTCCAGAAAGGAGCCTGTGCCGGCTGCGCAGACCTTGTTCATGGCAAAGTCCACGATCACCCCGTTCTCCAGACGGATGTACTTGGAGTCCTGGCCACCGATCTCGAAAATGGTGTCCACATCAGGGGCCAGCCAGGTGGCGGCTGCGGCCTGGGAGCTGATCTCGTTGCGGACCACGTCTCCGCCCACAAAAGCGGAACACAGAGCCCGACCGGATCCGGTGCTGCCCACGGCCGTGACCCGCATGTTTTCCGGGCCCTGCTCTCGAAGTTTTTCCAGGCCGGCGGCCACAGCCTGCAAGGGACGCCCGGACGTGGACAAATAGGTTTTGGCCAGGACCTGCAAACGTCCGGCCTGAACAGAGTCCGCGTTCAAAAGAACCATTTTTGTGGTCACCGAGCCCACATCGATGCCCAAAACAACATCCCTGCCCGCGGATTCGGCCTTCACTCCATCTTTGGTGAAATCAGGCTGCTGGGCGCCGGTTTCGGCAACCGGGGCCAAGGGCGAGAGGCGATGGGTCGAAGGGGGCGCATTGTGCAAGGCCTTCTGCAGTGGGGCCAGGCCGGGATAGGCTCCTGCCTGCCCCTCGTCCCGGCCTTGCAAGGCCGCGCCCATGGCCCCCATGACCTTGGAATGCCGGGGAATGATCAGCTCCTCCGGGCTGTTGACCAGGAGCTCCTGAATGGCCCGCCGTACGCCCAGATTCGCGGACACCCCGCCTTGAAAGACCAGGGGAGGCACAATCTCCTTGCCCTTGGCGATGTTGGTCTTCAAGTTGCGGACTATGGCAAAGCACAGGCCGGCTATGATCTCGTCGTCCAAAACCCCGTTTTGCTGCAAGTGGATCATGTCCGATTTGGCGAAGACAGTGCATCTGCCGGCAATGGTGGGCACATTGGCCGCTTGCTCCGCCAGGCGGGAAAAGGTTTCGATGTCGTAGCCCAGTCGAGCCGCCTGTTGTTCCAAAAAGGCCCCGGTCCCGGCGGCGCAGACAGTATTCAAGGCAAAGTCGCGGATAGCCAGACGATTGTTTGCTCCAGGCCGGACCACGATGAGCTTGGCGTCCTCCCCGCCGATGTCGATGATGGTTCTGGCCTGGGGAAACGATTTTTCCACTGCTTTGGCATGGCAAATGATCTCATTGACAAAGCCTGCTCCCAGCAGGGAGGCTATCCGTTTTCCGCCGGTTCCGGTGCAGGTAAGCCCGGCTATCTGTCCGGGAGAAAAGCGGTCCTCAAGATCCTGCAGGATAGCATGGGCCACCTGCAGGGGGCGACCTTGTGTCGGGCGGTAGGTGGAAAAACACACCTCCCCATCAGGGTCCAGGGCAACGGCCTTGGCTGTTCCCGAGCCCACATCCAAGCCACAATGGATATATGCGTGCATCACTTCGGACTCACCTTGTTTTTCCGCGTGTGAAGATGGGAGCCTTCTTGCGTGGCAATTTTTCGTTGTCTTTTCCGATACTACACCGATTTTTCCTTAATGTCCAAATGCAGCTTGACCCCAGATCGGCTTTGAGCAAGCATTGAATGAGAAGCCGCCTTTGCTCAAGGCTTGAACCCAGAAAAAGCTCGGGAGGGAATACATATGGACAGAAAGCCGATTGTGGCCGGGCAGTTCTATCCCGGAACCAAAGAGGAATGGGAAAAAAAGGTCAGAGAATACCTGCAGCCCGAAGGAGGGCAGGCCAAAGTCCAGGCCAAGCTGGTCATGCTTCCCCACGCCGGTCATATGTTTTCCGGGCATGTGGCTGGAGCTACCCTGGCCCGGGTAGAAATGCCTTCAACCCTTTTGCTCTTGGGCCCCAACCACACCGGACAGGGACAACCCGCGGCCGTCTGGCCGGAGGGCATGTGGCGGCTGCCCGGGGCTGAGCTGGAGGTGGACGCCCAACTGGCCCAACAGATCATTGAGGCTGATCCGGATCTCAGTGCCGATCCGGAAGCGCACCGGGCTGAACATTCCCTGGAAGTCCTGCTCCCTTTTGTGTGGGCCATGAACCCGGAAGCCAAAATTGTTCCCATATGCATATCCTTGCCCGACCGGCAGAAGCTCACCCGCATAGCCGAGAGCCTGGCCAGCCTGCTGCAAAGCCTGGACAAGGACGTCGGCCTGGTGGTCAGCTCGGACATGAGCCATTTTCTGCCTGAAGACGAAGCCAAGACCCAGGACGATCTGGCCTTGCAGGCCATCTTGGACCTGGACCCGGACAGGCTTTTGGAGGTGGTGGCCAAGAACCAGATCAGCATGTGCGGCATCCTGCCCATGTACCTGGGGCTGAAAGTGGCCCTGGAAATGGGGGCCGAGGCATCTCAGCTGGTCCGCTACGCAACCTCCGGGGACGTCATCGGGGACAGGTCCCATGTGGTGGGCTATGCCGGAGTCATTGTCAGCTAAAATCGGATGGCAAGAGATTCGATCATCAGTGGGAGGCACCCTTTTCTGGCTCCTCGACGAACCGTTTGGATTTCCGGTAAATCCTGTCAAAAATTCTTAACTTCTGATTTCTGGAGCATTCCACAACCTGCGTTGAAGAACCCTCTTTCTTCGTTCCCCGGGGTCACCCTGGGGCAGTCTTCATCGTTTGGCTGCCCACTCAAACAGGGCCAAATACTCCTGATTCCCCTTGGGACCGCGCACTTTGGAAGGCACGTATCCACAACTCTTCAGCCCAATCTCCCGGGCAAAGGCCACCACCCGGGAGACGGCTTCTTCTTCCAGTTTCTCAGACCGGACCACTCCTTTGACTGTTGAGCCCCGGGGAAGCTCAAACTGGGGTTTGATCAGGGCGCAGATGAGAGCCCCGGGCCGCAGCCAGTGCAGACAGGGAGGCAAAACTCTGGTCAGGGAAATAAAGGAACAGTCCACCACCGCGATGTCCACCGGCTCAGGTATGAGCTCCGGGCCGGCATGGCGTATATTCACCCGTTCCCGGACCACGACCCGACTGTCCTGGCGCAGAGACCAATGCAGCTGACCATAGCCCACATCCACAGCATACACCCGCACCGCCCCGGCTTGCAGCAGGCAATCCGTGAACCCGCCGGTGGAAGCCCCCACATCCAGCCCCACCAGGCCCTCTATACGCAGCTGAAAATGTTCCAAAGCGGTCTGCATCTTTTCCCCGCCCCGGCTGACAAAGCGTTCCCTGCTCTTGACCACCAAGCAGGTGTGCGCAGGAAGGGAGATCCCGGGCTTGTCCACTTTGTGCTCCGTTCCAAAACCATCCTGCACAGAAACCAGACCGGCCATGATCAGTCGCTTACCCTGCTCCCGGCTCTCGCACAGGCCTTGCTGGACCAGAAGTTGATCCGCGCGCTGTTTTTGTTCCCCGTTCATACTTGATTGCGTTTTCCTGTTCATGCTATGTAATTGATTTGGAGGTCGAAATACCTCCATATTTCCTGGTCCTTCGCACTCAGAGCAGCCTTATGGGGTTATTTTGGGTAAGGACCATTTCTGACACCCGATCAATGAAAGGAGACCCCCATGCCGAAAGCACTCAAGTATATTCTCTATTCCCTTGGCGGCTTGATACTTCTGTTGGTCCTGCTCATTGCCGGAGTGGTCATGTTTGTAGATCCCAACGATTACCGGGGCCGCATAGAGCAGGCGGCCAGCGAGCAAATGGGTCGCTCCCTGCAGATAAACGGACCCATGGAGCTTTCATTCTTCCCCTGGCTGGGCGTCGAAGTGCAGGATGTCACCCTGGCCAATGCCCCAGGGTTTGCTCCCCAGCACATGCTTTCAGTGCACAAAGCCGGCTTGAAAGTCAAACTCCTGCCTCTGATCAGCCGCGAGGTACAGGTCGGGACCCTGTTTCTGGAAGACGCTTTGTTCAACCTGGCCAAGAATGAACAAGGAAAATCCAACTGGCAGGATCTGGCCGATCAGTCCTCTCAGGAGAAAACCACGCCGGACTCCAAGGCCGGAGAAGAGTCTTCCCAGTCCCCGGCCGGCCTGGCCGCCTTGAGCATTGAAAAAATCAAGATCCAAGACACGCAGATGAACTGGGTGGACAAACAGGCCGGGCAACAGATCGCAGTCCGGGACCTCAACCTGGAGATGGGCCCGCTGAGCCTGGGCAGCCCGGTTCCCTTCAGCCTGCGCTGCAGGATCGAGAACGAAGAAAACGACGTCCAGTCCCAACTGACCATTACCGGAAAGCCCCTGATGCCTAGCCAGGGGAACACCTTGCATATCAAGGACCTGGATATCACCAACCTGGTCTCGGGAGAAAGCATCCCGGGCGGGGAGGCCAAAGTGCAAATTCAGACCTCGGTGAGCATGAACACAGAAACGCAAAGCATGGATATCCCTCAATTCTCCCTGTCCGCCTATGATGTACAGCTCACGGGCCAGGTCAAAGGAGAATCCATGGCCACCACTCCCTCTTTCGCCGGAGAGATCACTCTGAAGGAATTCAACCCTAAGGACCTCATGGACAGGCTGGAGCTGCCCCGGATCCAGACCACGGATCCCCAAGCATTGACCTCAATGCGGGCAAAATCCCAGTTTGCAGCCACCCCTTCCCAGGTCAAGCTCACCTCCTTGAAGGCCACCCTGGACCAGACCACTCTCCAAGGCCAGATCTCTGCAGACCTGACCCCTGCAGTCCCGGCCTCTACATTTGATCTGCATATCGATTCCCTGGATGTTGACCGCTATCTTCCTCCGGCACCCCAAGAGAGCGAGCAAAAACCTGACCAGAAAAAACAGGACCAGAAAAAGACGAAGACCCCAAAGGAAGAAGCCCCCTCAGCAGCCGCTTTGCCTCTGGCTCCCTTACGCCAGCTGACTCTGGACGGCCAGGTACGCATGGACACCATGAAGGTCAACGGGCTGCGGATGCAGGAAATCGCCTTGACTGTGCAGGCCAAAAACGGGAAAATAGACATCTCTCCCCTGGAAAGCCGGCTGTACGGCGGAACCCTGCATTCCACCGCCTCCATGGATGTCCGGGAAAAAACCCCCACCATACGTACTCAGGCCAAGCTGGACAGTGTGCAGGTCCAGTCCTTGCTCCAGGATCTGACAGGCAAGGGCCTGCTTTCCGGATCCGGATCTGTGGACACCAAGCTGTCCACCCAGGGACTGGATGCCGACTCCCTGCTCAAAGCCTTGGACGGCAATCTGGACTTGAACCTGCAGGACGGCTCCTTTCAGGGGGCTGATCTTTTGCATCGCATCCGTACCCTGTATCTGACCCTGAAAGGGGAAACAATCAAGACCCCAGAGACTGAGAGCACCAATTTCTCTTCTCTGGATTTCACCGCCGACATCGCCGAAGGCAAGGTCCGCAAAAGCGATCTCAAGCTCATATCCTCGCTTTTCAGTATCCAGGGCTCTGGGCAGCTCGACCTCATGCAGCGCAACCTGGATTATCTGCTGCAAGTCAACTTCGACCGCGACCTGTCCGGAACATATCCTGAACTCGACGACCTGGAAGGCAAAAATATCCCGGTGGATGTCCAAGGATCTTTTGCCGATCCCCGCTTGGGACTGAATAAGGAGACCCTGGTCAAGATCCTGAGCCAGGAAAAGATATCTCAAGAGGTGGACAAAGGCGTGCAAAAGCTGCAGGAAAAGCTCGGCCTGTCCGAGACAAAAGACAGCAATACCACCTCCTCAGATCCGGCCCAAAAGGCCAAAGATGCACTCAAGAGCCTGTTTGGAGGAGATAAGAAAGAATAATGAATGTGAAATGACTTTTTGCAGTGACGTCCTCAAAGGCACAAAGCTCTCTTAAGAGGAGCTGAGGTGCAACCTCTTTACCCATAACCCCAATAACAAGGAGTGCGAGCCATGAGTGTGCGTATAGGAATCAACGGTTTTGGGCGCATAGGCCGCTATGCCACCCGCATTCTGGCTCAGTCCGGCCAGTTGGACCTGGTGGCTATAAACGCCCGGGCAGACAATGAGTCCCTGGCCCATTTACTGAAATATGATTCAGTGCACGGACCGTTTTCCGGGTCAGTCCAGGCTGACGAGCAGGGACTGACAGTGAACGGAAAGCACATAGACGTGACCAGAAAAAGCCCCGGGGAATGGACTTGGGGTGAGTTGGGTGTGGACATAGTCCTAGAGACCACCGGCAAGTTCAAGAACCGCACACAATGTCAACCGCATCTGGACGGCGGAGCACGAAAGGTCTTGATCAGCGCTCCGAGCAAGGACTGCGACCTTTCCGTGGTCATGGGGGTCAACGACCATGAGCTCAAACCTGAGCACACCATCGTCTCCAATGCCTCCTGCACCACCAACTGCCTGGCCCCGGCGGTGAAAGTCGTGCATGAAAACTTCGGCCTCCTGCGGGGCAGTATGACCACCGTGCATTCCTACACCATGACCCAGCGCATTCTGGACGGGTCACACAAAGACCTGCGCCGGGCCCGAGCCGCGGCCATGTCCATGATCCCCACTTCCACCGGCGCAGCCCAGGCTGTGGCCGATGTCATCCCTGAGCTCCAGGGCAAGCTGGATGGTATGGCCATTCGGGTACCTACCCCGAATGTCTCTTTGGTGGACTTAAGCGCCGATTTGAACTGCAGCGTCTCTGGCCAGGAGGTCAATGCCGCCTTACAAGCCGCCTCGGAAAACCAGCTCAAAAATATCCTGGGCTACAGTGAGGAACCTTTGGTCTCCGTGGACTATGTGGGCTCCATCTACGGCGGGGTGGTGGATGCGTTGACCACCACAGTCACCGACGGTTCCCTTTTAAAGCTCATCGTCTGGTACGACAATGAAGCCGGATTCACTCACCAGCTCCTGCGCCTGGCGGAAAAGACGGCCCAGATGCTTTAGGAGGGTTCAGGTTTCAGCTTTGCCTCCGGCAAATCTGAAATATTTTTTTGCCCCAAAGCGGGCAAAAAAGGGGAAATTTGCCGGATTGATCAGGTATGAAACGCATTAAGG
>JBNJII010000094.1:0-9556 GCA_051749205.1 Thermodesulfobacteriota bacterium
GTATTTCCGTGTCGTTGAATAGTGGGTCAAGTTTAAAAAGAAAATCAACATTACAAATTGCCACTATATGGGACAGAACTTATAAGACACGGTACTAGACTGCCTCCATCTTGGCCCGCAGCTTGACCAGGGCCTGGCTGTGCAGTTGGGAAATGCGTCCTTCGGTCAAGCTCATGACCTCGGAGATCTCTTTTTGAGTCAACCCTTCGTGGTAGTACAAAGCGACCACCGTTCGCTCTTTTCCCGAAAGCTCTTGCAGGCGCTTGGCCAGGGCATCCACCAGCTCAGAGTGCTGCAAAGCCTCTTCCGGTGTGCGGCCCTTTTCGTCCTGCATATTATCCAAAAAACTTTGCCCGCTGTCCTGATCCATGATCTCATTGAGGCTCACGCAGCCCAGGTAACTGACCTTGCTCAAGAGATCCTGATACTCAGTCAAGCTCAGCCCCATGGCCTGAGCAATCTCCTCCTCTTCCGGGCTGCGGGCCAATTTGATCTCCAGTTCCCGGATGGTCTGGGCCAGCTGCTGGTGCTTCTCCCGCAAAGAGCGGGTAAACCAGTCCATGCGTCTGACTTCATCGAATATGGCTCCGCGGATGCGGTGTTCGGCAAAGGTCTTGAACAAAAAACCCCGTTGGGGATCGAAGCGTTGAGCTGCATTGTTCAGCCCTTCCATGGCCGCACTCATCAAGTCGTCCCGGCTCATGAAGGAAGGGACTTGCGGGGTCATTCGATCCACCCAGAAATCGATCAAGTGCATGTGATCGACCACAAGGCGATTCTTCCGCTCGGCCTGGGGTTGGGTGTATGCACCAAGCTCAGTACTCATGTTTTTTTCCAATCAACGAGCCGAAGCAGTTTGGACCAGAAAAACTGCGGGGTCCCTTTCTGGGAGTTCAGATCGGAATCGCTTTGCAGCTTGTCGATAATGTTCTGGCATCCATCCCCAAGCTTGGACTTGGGGTACATGTCCACAAAGGCCTTTTGCCGGCTCAAGGCGTCATTGAGCCGCTTTTCATACGGCAGCCAGCCCACAAAGTCCACCGAAGCACCTAAAAAGCGGTTGGCCACCATGGTCAGCTTTTCATACACCTGAAGGGCTTCCCGTTCATTCTTGGCCGTATTGACCAGCAAATGAAAGTTCTTTTCGTGGTAGCGAAGAGCCAAAAGCTTCATCAAAGCGTAGGCATCAGTGATGGCAGTGATCTGTGGGGTCGTGACCACCAAGATGGTCTGAGCCGCAGTGCTGAAATAGGTCACGTTCTCGGAGATGCCCGCTCCGGTATCCACCAGGACCAAATCGAAGTCGCTGTTCAGGCTGTCCAACTCATCGATAAAACGCAGGTGGTCAGCCGGGATCAAAGTCGTATACCGCTGCACGCCGGATCCGGCGGGCAAGATCTTGATCCCGTGCGGCCCTTCGATCATGATATCCTGCAAACCGCGCTTGTTGGCAAAAAAATGGTTCAAGGTATACTTGGGGGACAATCCAAAAACCACATCTATATTGGCCAGACCCAAGTCGGCATCGATGATCAGTATCCTCTCCCCCTGCTTGGCCCAGCTCACAGCCAAATTGGAGACTACAGAGGTCTTGCCCACCCCCCCCTTGCCACTGGTCACGGAAATGACCTGGGGACCTGCGGTATAATCGGCAGGCACCGTTTCCTGCCCTTGGGCGGCCTGCAATCCCCGCAGGGCTTGGGCCTGGTCCTTCATTTCATGATTTGCTTGCTTGATCATCATGAACCAACTTCTCGTCTGGGTTGATTATCATTCTGGATACATGCTCCGGATCTGCACTGTGCAGATCCTCGGGCACCCGCTGGCCGTCGGTGAGGTAGGTCAGAGGGCAGCCGGTCTGATGCTGTATGTTGACCAGGGAGGCGTAGTGACGGGTTTCATCCATCTTGGTGAAGACCAGGCCGGCCAGGCCCAAAGGGGAAAAGCGTCCCGCAATATCCCGCAGATCTTCGTCCCTGGTTGTGGCGGACAGGACAAGATACTTGTCAACTCCTTGTCCCTGACCCAAAAATTCATTTACCTCATGGACTCCCTGCTCATCCAAAGGGTTACGTCCAGCTGTGTCGATCAAGGTCAATTTATTGACTCCCTGGCGGCGCAAAACCGTGTTCAACTGTTCCGGAGTTGACACCACCTCCAATGGAAGGTTCATTATTTCTGCGTATATCTGGAGCTGTTCAGCTGCAGCTATGCGGTAATTGTCGATAGTAACCAAAAGGATGTCCCTGCCCCAGCTTCGCAGGCAGTGCGCGGCCAGCTTAGCCAAAGTCGTGGTCTTGCCCACGCCTGTGGGCCCCAACAGAGCCACCCGCTTTCCCTTCTGCTCCGGGCGGGCTATGCCGTTGCCCACCTGCAGCCACTGAGCCAGCCGCTCCCGGCACATGCACCCCAGGCCCTCCTCGTCCGCAGCCATGGCCTGCTCTATTTCTTGCTCCGCGCTTATGGACAGGGCCGCGTCTTGGCAGATCCCTTTGTTGACCAAAAAGCGAACTTCCGGGGGCAGATGATCCTCGCCCCCGGAATGTCGGCCTCCCCCGACAGGGCCGGCGGCCGCATTGGCGGTCAGAAGCCGCCGCAGTTGCCGCATTTCATTATGCAGGCTTTTGACATCAGCCTCAGGCAGAAGGCTTTGGCCAGATTCCGGCTCCTTGGCCTCAACCTCGGCTGCATTCAATCTGCCGCTGGGATCATAGGTTGTTCCCAATCTCTCCCTGAATCCGCTGACCTGGGTTTCCAGCTCCCGTCGGAACTGGGACTCCTCCGCAGGCTGCACCGAAGGCCCGGACTTGTTTTCCCTGGCCGCAGTGACTTCCAGCTCCGGAGTACGCATAAAACCCAGGCGTTGCTTGCGCACAGTCCGGGTGGACAAGATGAGAGCATCCTGTCCAAAGGCCTCTTTGACCTGGCGCAAGGCCTCTTTCATATTTTTGGCCCGAAAAACCTTAACTTGCATGTAAACCAACCGTTCCTACTGCCCGCACTTTGAGATCCGGGGCCACTTCTGCATGAGACAGCACGGGCAGCCTGGGCATGTATCTCTCCACAAGGCGGCGCACGTGAAGTCTGAGGTTGGGCGGACAGAGCAGGGCCAGCTGCCCCCCCTGGCCTACCTTACTGACTTGCTCACTGAGTGCTTCTATAAGCTTCTGGGCGGTGCGCGGGTCCAAGGCCGGGTATCCGCTCTGGCCCCCTTGCTTCACCGCTTGCTGCAGGGTCTCTTCCACCTGGCCATCCAAGACCAGAACCGGCAGCGTATTATCCTGCATGGCGTATTTTCTACTGATATGCCGGGCCAGGGCCTGGCGTACAAACTCGGTCAGCTGGTCCGGATCCCCCTGACCGACATGATCGGCCAAGGTTTCCAGTATGGTCCGCATGTCCCGGATGGATACATCCTCGCGCAAAAGATTCTGCAGCACTTTGACCACCCCTCCCAGGCTCATCATATTGGGAACCAGCTCTTCCACCAATTTCGGCGATTCCTTGGCCACCTTATCTAGCAAGTTCTGTACCTCTTGCCGGCCAAGGAGCTCATGGGCATGGGTTCTGATCACCTCGCTCACATGAGTGGCCATGACTGTGGCGCAATCTACAACAGTATATCCGGCTATTTGAGCCCGTTCCTTATTGTCTTCCGCCACCCAGGTAGCCGGCAGTCCAAAGGCCGGTTCCGTGGTCTCTGTGCCCGGGATCTTCTCTGTGCCCCCGCCCGGATTCATGGCCAGGTAATGCCCGGGCATGAGTTCGGCCCTGGCCACAGGTTCGCCTTTGAGATAGATGACGTACTCGTTGGGACGAAGCTGCAGGTTGTCCTTGATGTGAATGGGGGGAATGATAATTCCGTGGGAGGAAACAAACTGCTTGCGGATGGCCTTGATCCGCTCCAGCATCTCTCCATCCTGAGAGGCATCCACCAGGTAGATGAGCCCGTAGCCGATCTCCAGCTCCAAAAGGTCCACATGCAGAATCTCTTCGTACTGCTCTTCGGGGCCCGTTTCCTGGGGAGTCTCCTCCACTTCGGCCAGCTCCTGGGGTTCTTTTGTTTTGCGGTCCAGGGTGTAGGCCAGGGCAGCCAGCAAGAGCCCCAGCAGGAGAAAGGGGACAAAGGGCAAGCCGGGGATCAGGGCAAACAAAAACAATATCCCGGCCACCACCCAGATGGCCCTGGGGTTCACGGTCATCTGGTGCATGAGGGCAGAACCCAGATCTCCGGTTCCCCCGGCCCTGGAGACCAAGATCCCGGCTGCCGTGGAGATGATCAAAGCCGGGATCTGGCTGACCAGTCCGTCGCCCACAGTCAAAGTGGTATAGGTCTTGGCCGCCTCGGACACAGCCATCTGCTCCTGGGCCACCCCGATGATGAACCCGGCCACAATATTGATCATGGTGATCACGATCCCGGCAATGGCGTCTCCGCGCACGAACTTGCTGGCCCCGTCCATGGCCCCGAAGAAGTCGGCCTCATGCGCGATCTCCTCCCGCCTGGCCTTGGCTTCTTTCTCATCTATGAGCCCGGCATTGAGGTCGGCGTCTATGGCCATCTGTTTGCCCGGCATGGCATCCAGGGTGAATCGTGCCGAGACCTCGGCCACCCGACCGGCTCCTTTGGTAATAACGATAAAGTTGATGGCCACCAGGATCATGAAGACGACGATGCCCACCACATAGTTTCCCCCGACTACGAACTGGCCAAAAGAATAGATGACCTTGCCCGCGGCCAGAGGACCGGTATCCCCGTGCAGGAGAATCAGGCGGGTGGAGGCCACATTCAAGGACAGTCGAAACAAGGTCGTGGCCAGAAGCACTGTGGGAAAAATGGCGAATTCCAGGGACCGGGTGGTGTACAGGGTGATGATCAGAATGAGCAGCCCCACAGTGATGTTCATGGAAAGCAATATATCCAGGAGCATAGCCGGCAAAGGGATGATCATGACCATAAGAATGGTCACCAGTCCCAGGGCCACCATCACGTCGCTGCGCACGACGAGCTCAAACCATCTGTGCTTGGTCAAGGCCTCGATCATGGACGTGCCCCTTGCAAACTGTACACATAGGCCAAAATCTCAGCCACAGCCTTGAACATGGACTCAGGGATGGCATCTCCCACCTCCAGGGTATACAGCCCCCTGGCCACCGGAGGGTTCTCCACTATAGGCACATCATTTTCCTTGGCGATCTCCCTGATTTTTTCCGCCACTTTCCCCCTGCCTTTGGCAGTGATCTCCGGGGCTTCCATTGTGTCCCGCTTATAGCATAAGGCCACAGCCAAGTGCGTGGGGTTGGTAATAACCACGTCCGCCTTGGGCACTTCAGCCATCATCCGCTTTCTGGCCATGTCCCGCTGGATGGAGCGCATGCGCTGCTTGAGCTGCGGATCTCCTTCGGTCTCCTTGTGCTCGTCTTTGACCTCCTTTTTGCTCATCTTCATCTTTTCCTCCATCTCCCAGCGCACAAAGGCGTAGTCTATGAGGGCGATAAAGACCAAGGCCAGACAGCACTTAAATAAGATGCTGGCCGCCCCGCTGCCGATAAAGGCCAACATCTCGGCCACCGGACGATCCAAGAGCTCCATGGCCGGAAAGACGAGATCCACCAGGGCGAAATAGGCCACCACCGCCACCACGGCTATTTTGAGCAGGGACTTGATCAGCTCCATGGCCGAGCGTTTGGAGACGAACTTGGCCGCCCCCTTGATGGGATCAAGCTTGCTCAGCTTGGGCTGCATGGGCTTGAAGGTAAACAGCCACCCGATCTGCACATAACTGGCCAAAAGGGCCACAACCACCCCCAAAAGAAACAGAGGCCAGAAAAGTTCGCCCAAACGGAGCAAAACAAAAACCAGCCACCCGTCCACGGAATCAGGGCTCAAATTCAACTGGGCCGCACTGCCCCAGAACCCACGCAAAAGCTCTTTGAGTCCACTCACAAACTCCGGGGCGTAAAAGAACCAGAACAACAAGAAGATGGACAGCAATAAAGCGGTATTCACCTCTTTGCTCTGAGCCACCTGCCCTTCTTCCCGGAACTCACGCCGCCGCTTTTCGGTTGGTTCTTCGGTTTTTTCTTCGTTGCTTTGCTCCTCGCTCATTGTCCCTCCACCAGGGTCAAAATGGACAGCAGGTCCCGGCCCACGGCCAAAAACTCTTCTTGCAGCAAAGAAACCACCAGCTCGGCCGTAAGACCGATGAGAATAAAGGACATGCCTATATTTATCGGGAACTTGAGCATAAAGGCATTGAGCTGGGGGAACACCCGGGACATGATGCCCAGAATAAAATCGGACAACAGCAAGACCACCAGAATAGGGGCGCTGAGCTGCATGCCCAAAACGAACATCTGGCTGGTAAGCTCAACAATAAAGGGAACCGCCTGTTCCGCCTGACCCACTGTCCCCGGGGGCACAAGGTCAAAGGATTTGACCATGGCCCGAAAAAAAATGTGATGCCCGTCCACAGCCAGGAAAACGAGCATGGCCACCACGCTTTGGAATTGGGACAAGAGCTGAATCTGCTGTTGACTCTGAGGATCTACAATATTGGCTGCCGCAAACCCCATTTGGTATCCAATGATCGTTCCTCCGAACTGCGCGGCCACAAACAGGAGCTGGCCTACAAAGCCCAGGAGCAATCCAAGTATGATCTCGTAGCCCCCAATCATGACCAGATGCAAGGCAGAGGCCTGTTCCAGGGAAATATTGGTCTGGACTTGGGGGAATATGAGTATGGCCAGGATCAGGCTCAATCCGGCCCTGACCCGCTTGGGGGCCTGGGCCCCGCTGAACACCGGGATACTGCCCACCACTGCTGCCACCCGCAGCAGGCAGAGAATGAATTCCGGGGTCAGCTGAAGGGCTTCCAGAGTCATGTCAATTTATTGTCCTGTCAGCTTTGCCTGTGGCGATTCTGACCTATGGTTTACCCCAAAGCGGGCAAAAAACAATGTGCAGGTTGGGTGGAGACAAAAAACATAACCCCTAGCCCCCGGCTCCAATTGTACTCAAGGTGCGCAGGAGTTCCCCGGTAAAGGAAAGCAATATCTTGATGGCCCAGGGCGCGGAAACGACCAAGGCTAAGAGGACGGCCACAATCTTGGGGGCAAAGGTCAGGGTCTGCTCCTGAATCTGGGTGGCGGCCTGGAAGATGCTCACGGTCAATCCGACAACCAGGGCGGCGATGAGCATAGGCGCAGCCACCAGCAAAACAGTCTCCACGGCGTGTCTGGTCAATTCCACGACATCCTGGGGGGTCATGAATGCGTCTCCCTTTTTTCCCGGTTAAAACACGTGGGTCGTTGAATGCGTAAAGGAGTGCCCCGGTCCAGAGACATTTTGAAAGCTATGCTGCCGGCTCACACCCCGACTACATAAAGCTCTGGACCAGGGACTGGACCACTAGATGCCAACCATCCACCAAAACGAACAGCAGGACCTTGAAGGGCAGGGATATGATAATCGGCGGAAGCATGAGCATGCCCATGCTCATAAGCACAGAAGCGGTGACCATATCGATGACCAGAAAAGGGACAAAAATCATAAATCCGATCTGAAAGGCCCGCTTGATCTCTGAGAGCATAAAGGCCGGAATCAGGGTCACGGTATCCACATCCTCTCTGGTCTGCGGAGGTTCGGACTGGGTGATGTCCACCAGCAGCTGCAGGTCCTTTTCCCGGACCTGCTCGAACATGAATGTGCGCACAGGCTCCATTGCCAGGGTAAGGGCCTCTCGGTCTCCGATCTCTTGATTTAAATATGGCTGGATGGCTTGCGAGTTTATTGTGCCCAGGATCGGGGACATGATGAAAAAGGTCAAAAACAGCGACAAACCGATAATGACTTGATTGGGGGGCATATTCCGCGTACCCATGGCCTGGCGGATAAAGGACAGCACAATGACGATACGCACAAAACTGGTGGTCATAAGCACAATGGCCGGAGCCACGGACAGGACGGTGAGCAAAAAAAGTATCTGCAAAAGCACCGAGACCTGATCCGGCTGGCCGCCCCCGGAAAAATCCATGGTCAATTCCGGCAACTGAAGGCCCAAGGCCGGTTCCGGCACCAACAGCCCGGCCAGGATAAAGCCGTGCAAGGCTAGTTGAGCGTATCTCATGTCCCAGGATCTTTCTGCCGGTCCATGACCTGGTCGAAAGAAGGGTTGGAGTGAGGTGTGTCTATGTGGGATAAAAACATGATCCTCTCCGCAGTGATTCCCAAGAGCATCTCCCGGCCCCTGACATCCACCAGACAGAGCATTTTCTTGGCCCCCAGGGGACGGGTTTCCTTGATCACAATACTTTCCTCTTTTCCCTTTCCCCAGCCCAGGCGCAGCCTGCGCAATCCGGCACTGAGCAAAAGCATGGCCCCCACTACCAAGGCCAGGGCGGCAATCATCTTCAGCAGCAAAGGCCAAATCTGGGGGTCGCTCCCGGCCATCTCCCCGGAAGCAGCACCACCTGCAGCCGTGAATACCGCCATGATCTCCGGGCTCACCCCAGTTTCTCCAGTCTTTCTGAAGGACTGACCACATCGGTAAGCCGCAGACCGACCTTCTCATTGACGATCACCGCCTCCGCCCTGGCGATAAGCCGGGAGTTGACATAGACATCCAACGGTTCGCCGGCCAGCTTGTCCAGCTCGATGACCGAACCCTCCCGCAACTGCAGAAGCTCTTTAATCAGGACCTTGGACCGGCCCAGCTCAGCTGATACCTGGAGAGGGACATCCAGAATCAGTTCCAGGTGCTGGTAGCTGTTGTGTTCATCCTCCATCTTCGTGGTCTGGGCAGCCTGTTTTTGTTCCTGTTCCTGCTGGTCTTGGGACGTCGTATTATCAGTGTCCACCTGTGCCTCCTGAGCTCCCTTCCGGGAGAATTTTTTCCACAATGCGTACCGCCCGTTTTCCGTTTTTCACCCCGGTCACCGCCTTGAACTTTTTCTTGTCCTCCACAGCCAAATGCTGCTCCTCTCCAGCCGTCCCATCCAGCTCAATCACATCCCCGGCTTTGAGATTGAGTATTTCCCTGATGGTCAAGGGAAAAGAAGCGAAGACTGCGGAAACATCCACATCCACATTGACCAGTTCGTCCTTGAGAGACTGGGTCCACACCTGGCCGCCGGAGACGGTGATCACGTCAAACATGCGGTTTTTGAGCTTTTCCTTGTACGGTTCCAAAGCGAAAAAGGGTATGGCCAGGGTCATCTGGCCGAAAATATTCCCTGCCTTGACTGAAAACCGGGAGATGAGCACTTCTGTGTCCGGAGTGACGATATTCACCAAGCGGGGATTGATCTCGGCCTGGACCAGAGTGGTTTGAATCTCCTCCAATGGTTCAAAGGCTTTGTCCCAGTCCTGACAGACTTCCTGCATGACGTTTTTCAGGACATTGACCTCAATGGAGGTCAGCTCCCGGTCCGGGATGGAGACCCCGCTGTCACTGGTTCCCCCCAGCATGACCTCTAAGAGACAAAAGGAGAGGGGATAGTCGAAGATAAGCAACCCGGCGCTGCGCAGCTGCTCAAAGCGGACAATGCCGATCAC
>JBNJII010000095.1:0-9118 GCA_051749205.1 Thermodesulfobacteriota bacterium
GAGGTCAGAGGACAGACGCCAGCGCCGCCTCTGACGGCGGCCGCCAGTTTGATCACGAATGAAACACACGGATGTCCCCCTCCGTCATTGCCCGGCCCGGATCCTTCGAATACACCGGGATCAGACTCACCGGGCAATCTAGGGGAAAGCCTTTCTATCAAGAGGGCAGGGCTTGGGGTCAAGCCCGCCCTACGCAAAAGCCCGGCTGGTAAGGAGACCCCCTTGTCCCCAAGGGCAGGCCCTCTTTGAGGAAAATCTCGTTTCATACGAGCTTTGCCCTTGGCAAATCTGAAATATTTTTTTTAAAAAAAGTTAATGGGGGCTTTTGTACAAATCGTCATGGTCAAGAATTCGCAAGAGATGTACAGGCGAGGTCCAGTCCGGTGTCCTTGAGGGGTGGTAGGCAGTTGGTTCAAAGGAAATCCGATATTTTGTATCAACCCTCGCGGACCAAGCTGTTGGATCGTTTGTAATACGTTCAATATGCAGCCCAGGGTGGGCAGGGTTTTCCTGCAGCAGTTTGAGGCACTTTGCAATTTTCTTGATCAGGGCCTTGTTCTTGTGCAGTTTTTCCAGGTCGGCAACAAACTTTTTATTTGGTATCACTTTCGGCATGGGCAAGCTCCTGATCAAACCATTCCGGCAATTGGCTTGTGTCCGATGCCCTTGCTTCTTGAATCTTGGCAAGTCCGGCGTCACTCAGTTGTACACTCCGGTAGATTTCAACGGGATAAAGGGTCAACGCCCCGCCGGGTTCAATTGTAAGTTCCAGGTGGGTGCCTGGGCTGATGCCAAGGTCTTTTCTCACTGAAGTTGGCAAATTTATGCTTCCCCTTTTATCAATTGTGACCAACATATTTTTTCTCCTTGTTTTTGACCTGTCCATATATGCCGACCGTGTTTCTCATGTCCGATGCGTTGCCCCCCAAAGGCAGATTGCCATATCAATATGCACAATATGCAAAAAACGGCAAAATGACAAGATGTCACAAAAAGAAAGAGTCACGGGAGTTGCTGGATGAAGATTTTTTTATCCATCAAGCCAGGGCGGCCTGCAAGAGCTCTTGGGTATATGCGGCCCGGGGGGTGGTGAAGATCTCTTCCGCCGGGCCGGATTCGACGATTCGGCCCTGACGCATGACCAGGACCCGGTGGCACAGGACCCGGACCAGCTTCAGGTCGTGGGATATGAACAGGTAGGAAATGCCCAACTCGGACTGCAGATGACGCAGGAGGTCGATGATCTGGCCCTGGACTGAGCGGTCCAGGGAGGAGGTCGGCTCGTCCAGGATAATCAGCTTGGGGCGCAGGACCAAAGCCCGGGCAATGGCGATGCGCTGTCTTTGGCCCCCGGAGAACTCGTGGGGATAGCGCTGCCTGTGTTCCGGATCCAGGTGTACGGCCTGCATGGCCTCAATGACTCGTTTGTCCTGTTCTTTGGGGTCTTGAATCTGGTGCAGAGCCAGGCCCTCGGCAATGATCTCCTGCACCGGCATCCGCGGGCTGAGGCTGCCATAAGGATCTTGAAAGACCACTTGGATGCTCTTGCGTAAAGGGCGCATCTTTTTGGGCCCAAGCCCGTCGATACGTTGTCCGCTCAAGGTTATGGCTCCTTGACTGCTCATCAGCCGGAGCACAGCCAGTCCCAAGGTGGTTTTGCCGGAGCCGCTTTCACCCACAATGCCTACGCTCTCCCCGCCCTTGACCTCCACATCCACCCCGTCCACAGCCCGGAAGTGATCAACAGTTCGCTTCAATATCCCCTTTTGAATGGGGAACCAGACCCGGAGTCCGTTTACTTCCAAAACCGGTTCAAGAGTTGAAGGCAAAGGGGCTGCTCGGCCCCTGGGTTCGGATTGCAAAAGATGGCGGGTGTAGGGATGTTGGGGGCTGTGAAACAGTTCCTGGACAGTCCCGGTTTCCACCACCTGCCCCTGGGACATGACCGCTGCCTTGTCCGCTATATGCCGGACCACGCTTAAGTCGTGGGAAATAAAGAGCACGGCCATGTGCAACCGTTTCTGCAAGCTGGCCAAGAGGTCCAGGATCTGGCCCTGGACAGTGACATCTAAGGCTGTGGTCGGTTCATCGGCTATAAGCAGCTCTGGTTCGTTGGCCAGGGCCATGGCCATCATCACCCGCTGCCTTTGCCCGCCGGAAAGCTGATGAGGAAAGGCCTGGAGGCGTTTTTCCGGCTGGTCCAGACCCACCAGGTGCAGAAGTTCCAGGCACCGGTCCTTGGCCTGCTTGAGACCTCCCCCTTGATGCAGGATCACGTTCTCGCTGATCTGTTTGTGCACTGTGTGCAAGGGATTGAGGGAAGTCAATGGTTCCTGAAAGACCATGCCTATCTGGTTCCCGCGTATGGAGCGAAGTTCACTTTCCTTAGCCTGCAGCAGGTCCCGGCCTTTGAACAAAATCCGTCCACTGGGGTAGCTGACCTCGTGTTTGTGGTGCAGACCGAGGATGGACAGGGCGGTCACCGACTTTCCGGAGCCGCTTTCTCCCACCAGGGCCAGGGTTTCCTGGCTGTTGACGGTCAGATTGACCCCGCTTACGGCCTGGATGGTTTCCGAGCCGGTATGGAAGGCAACGCTGAGGTCGATTATTTGCAGTAATGGCTCAGACATATCAATTTTGCCTCGGATCAAAGGCGTCCCGGGCTGCTTCGCCGATGAAGACCAGCAGGCTGAGCAAGAGGGAGAGGACCATAAAGGTGGAGATCCCGATCCAAGGCGCGTGCAGGTTGGCCTTGCCCTGGGCCAGGAGTTCGCCCAAAGAGGGAGAGCCCACCGGCATGCCGAAGCCCAGAAAGTCCAGAGAGGTCAGGGTGGTGATGGCCCCGTTCAAGATAAAGGGCAGAAAGGTCATGGTGGCCACCATGGCGTTGGGGAAAATATGTTTGAACATGATGGTCGAGTCCCGGTGCCCAAGGGCTTTGGCCGCCCGAACGTAGTCCAGGTTGCGGCCGCGGAGGAATTCGGCCCGGACCAGGTCCACCAGAGTCATCCAGCTGAAAAGGAGCATGATGCCCAGAAGCCACCAGAAGTTGGGCTGCACAAAGCTGGACAGGATTATGAGCAGAAATAAAACCGGGAGACCGGACCAGATTTCAATGAACCGCTGGCCCAGGATGTCGAGCTTTCCTCCGTAGTACCCTTGCACCGCTCCGACCACGATGCCCACCAAGGAGCTCAGTCCGGTCAAGGCCAGGCCGAAGAGGACCGAGATGCGGAATCCATAGATCAACCGGGCCAGGACGTCCCGTCCGTTGTCGTCCGTTCCCAGCCAGTTTTCAGGGCTGGGCGGCGAGGGCACGGCTTTATTCAGTCTGTAGTTTACCGTATCGTAGCTAAACGGGATAGGGGGCCAGAGCATCCAGCCCTTGTCTTGGATCATGTCCTGGACAGCCGGATCCCGGTATTCGGCCTCGGTGGGGAAGAACCCGCCGAAGGTGGTTTCCGGATAGGAAGCTAGCACCGGGCAGTAGAGGGCCTGATCGAACCAGACCAGCAAGGGCTTGTCGTTGGCAATAAACTCCGCCCCCAGGCTGAGAACAAACAGCAGGAGGAATATATATAAGGACCAGTAGCCGCGGCGGTTGCGCTTGAACTGCTCCCAGCGGCGTCGGTTGAGGGGAGAGAGATGGATCATGGATACGCGCATGAGGGATTTTCAGCTTTGGTTTTCAGAATCAGCGTTTCATGTGTGTTGCGTTTCAGCTTTGCCTCCGGCAAAGCTGAAATATTTTTGCCCCAAAGAGGGCAAAAAAAGGGAATCTGTCGGATTGATCAGGTATGCAACTCACGGAGGTCCGGTCCTTTCTCCGTCATTGCCCGGCCCGGACAGTTCGAATGCAACGAGGTCTGACTCGCCGGGCAATCTAGAGGAAAGCCAAGTTAGCTGTTCTAGATTCCCGCGGGAGTGACGAACAATACAATGGAAAAAGCTCATCCCTCCCTGGCCTCGAAATCTATCCGAGGGTCAATGACTGTATACAGCACGTCGCTGACCAGCTTGGTGATCAGCCCGAGCAAGGTGAAGATGTACAAAGTCCCGAACATGACCGGATAGTCCCGCTGCAAAGTGGATTCAAATCCGAGCAGGCCCAGTCCGTCCAGAGAGAAGATGATTTCGATGAGCAAAGATCCGGTAAAGAACATGCTGATAAAGGCGGCCGGAAATCCGGCGATAATGATAAGCATGGCATTGCGGAAGACATGGCCGTAAAGGATTCCCCGTTCGTCAATCCCCTTGGCCCGGGCGGTCACTACGTACTGCTTGTGGATCTCGTCCAGAAAGGAGTTCTTGGTCAGCATGGTCAGGGTGGCGAAGCCTCCGATGACCATGGCCGTCACCGGTAGAGCCAGATGCCAGAAGTAATCTGCAATCTTGCCCCACAGAGACAGGGAGTCAAAGCCCGGAGAGGTGAGGCCGCGCAAGGGAAACCAGTCCAGATAGGTCCCGCCGGCAAAGAGGATGATGAGCAAAATGGCGAACAAAAAAACTGGCACTGCGTGACCAATGACAATGGCGGCGCTGGTCCAGACGTCCAAGGATGATCCGTGGCGGACGGCTTTTTGGATCCCCAAAGGGATGGACACAGCATAGATGATCAGTGTGCTCCAAAAGCCCAGGGATATGGACACCGGCATCTTGTCCAGGATGAGCTGGAGCACGCTTTGGTCCCGGAAGAAGCTCTGGCCGAAATCCAGGCAGGCGTAGTCCCGGAGCATGGTCAGGTAACGGACCAGGAGGGGTTGATCGAAACCGTACATGGCCTCAATGTCCGCGATCATTTCCGGGCTCAGCCCCTGGGCTCCCCGATAGGTGTTTTCCCCGTTGGGGCTGGAGACGTCGGCGTCCTTGACCCCTTGGATACGTTCCGTGGCCTGCCCTCCATGGCCCTGGAGCTTGGCGATCATCTGCTCCACCGGTCCGCCGGGGGCGAACTGGACCACAAAGAAGTTGATGGTCATGATCCCGATCAAAGTGGGAATGATGAGCAGGAGCCTGCGGAGGATGTAGGAGGTCATTCTTTGTGAACCCACCAGGTGTACAGTCCCAGTCCGTAGGGCGGGGTGGTTTCCGGGTGCTTGAGCTTCTTCCAGGAGGCCACCCGGAATACATCAGTATGCCATTGGGGAATGAGGTAGTGCCCACAGAGCAGGGCCCGGTCCAGGGCTTTGGTCCGGACAATCAAAGACTCCCGGTCTTGGGCGCTGATGACCTTGTCCACCAGGGCATCTATGGCTGGGTTGGCGATGCCCATATAATTCCTGCTTCCAGGCATCTTTGCGGCCGAGGAGTGAAAGAAGGAACGTTGCTCGTTGCCCGGCGACAGGGACTGAGGCAGAACGGCTATGGTCATGTCGAAATCGAAGGCCCGCATGCGGGTGGTGTATTGGGAGGTGTCCACCAAGCGGATGGAGGCCTGGATCCCTAAGCGCTGCAGATTTTTTTGAAACGGGGTGCATACCCGTTTGAAGGCCGGAGAGTGGATTAAGATTTCAAAGGACAGGGGATGCCCCTGCTCGTTGATCAGCTGTCCATCCTGCATACGCCAGCCGGCCTCCTGGAGCAGGGAGTGGGCGGTACGCAGATTGTCCCGGATGGTCCTATCGCCGGCTGTGCTTGGCGGACTGTAGGCCTTGGTGAAAACTTCCGCAGGCAAATGCTCCCGGTACGGTTCCAGGATGTCCAGCTCCGCCCTGGAAGGAGGGCCGTTGCTGGCCAGTTCCGAGTTGGCGAAATAGCTTTGGGTCCGTGTGTACTGGTCGTAGAACAGATGCTTGTTGCTCCATTGGAAGTCAAAGGCGTAGGCCAGGGCCAGCCGGGTAGTCCGGTCTTGAAAGATCTTGCGGCGAAGGTTCATGACAAAGCCCTGCATTCCCTGGGGGAGACTGTGGTGTATTTCTTCCTTGATGATCCGTCCCTGCTCCAGGGCTGGACAATCATAGCCCTTGGCCCAGTTTTTGGAGCTGTTTTCCAGCCGGAAATCGAACTCGCCAGCCTTGAAAGCTTCCAAGGCCACTGTCCCATCCCGGTAGCAATCATAGCGCAGTGTATCGAAGTTATATCGGCCATTATTTACTGGATGATCTTGAGCCCAGTAGTCCTTGACCCGTTCGTAGCCTACAAACTGCCCGGCCTTGAAGTCGGCAATCCGATACGGTCCACTGCCCAAGGGGATGGTCAGTCCGGAGTCGGTAAAGGACCGATCCTTCCAGAAATGCTCCGGCAAGACAGGGAGCTGGCCCACAATAAGGGGGAGTTCCTTGTTGTCACCGCTGCCAAAGCTGAATTTTACTTTGGAATCGTCCAGGACCTCAACATTTTTCACGTCTGCATAGTACTGCTTGTAGGTGGGAG
Organism: Thermodesulfobacteriota bacterium; assembly: GCA_051749205.1. Lineage (GTDB taxonomy): Bacteria > Desulfobacterota > Desulfovibrionia > Desulfovibrionales > Desulfothermaceae > Desulfovermiculus. The sequence goes on from JBNJII010000095.1 coordinate 6,373, forward strand.
CCCCGTGCTCCTTGATTGTGGTAAAGGTGAAGACCACGTCCTGGGCAGTGATTTTGTGTCCGTCATGGAATGTAGCTTCAGGATGGATGTGAAAGATGACCCAGGAGCGGTCCCGGGGCATGGTGATCTTTTGGGCCACCAATCCGTACTGGGTGAAGGGTTCATCTTCGGACTGGACAGTCAGGGTGTCGTAGATCAGTCCGATATCCTCGGCCGGATTGCCCTTGGACAGGTATGGGTTGAAAGAGTCAAAGGCACCGATGGTGGCCCGGCGAAGGATGCCCCCCTTGGGGGCCTGGGGATTGACATAGTCGAAATGTGTAAATCCGGGCGGATACTTGGGCTCTCCGCTCATGGCCACTGCATGGGAGGTGACAGCAGCGTCTTCTTCAGGGGCAGCGGCAAGTAATGCTCCTGGCCAGATGTGGATCAAACTGATGATAAAGACAATGAACACAGATCGCATACCAGCTCCTGAGCAGAAATACCTGCAGCAAATCGTTTGATTGGTTGTATTTCTGGCAAGTTGAACGGGACATTGTTACTGCAATTGAGTGCCGGGCCGGGCAATGACGGAGAGGGGGTGTTCACGCGTTTCATATTTGATCACTCCGGCAAAGCTGCCTCCTTTCCTTTCTATGTACGCAGGCCGGGGGAAGCTTGTCAAACCAGGATACTCCAGGGATGTAAAGGGGGGGCAGCTGGGGCGGAGTTTAAAAATTTATATTCTTTTTTGGTTTTAGTACAAAATTGTATCGATTTGTCTGTTTTGGGTTTTTTATTGTAATATATTGAAATTAAATGTTTATTTATTCGTGTTCAGGATGTTCTTGCCACAGTCAATCGCGACTTTGCTGAACCAAGATACATCAATGAATGTTTGTCCACAGCTTATCCAAAGATGAAAATGTTCTGTTTTTTAACTTTTTGGAATAATGGGTCTTTTGTGTATGAGTGTATTGGCACAGAGTTTGCTATTTTGCATTTCAGCTCATCGCCCTGAAACAGCACGGAACACTGTATCCATGATCAAAGGATCATGCATTACTTAAAAAGCTCAAATCGCTCAATCAATCAACAGGGAGGCACCATGAATCTGCACCGTCCCAATGCCAATGAAGCTTTGCAAACCAAAAACCGCTCCAAGGACGTGACTCCTCAATCCGGAATTTGTTCCCGTTGCGTGGATGGATGCCGGGGCAACTGTGATCTGTTCAATTCCACGTTCAGGAGTCGGGAGCTTTTGTACCCCAAGCCTTTTGGGGAAATAACGGCCGGGGCGGACAAGGACTATCCGGTAGATTATTCCCATCTCAATATCATGGGCTATGCCCTGGGCGCGGAAGGAACAGTGGCCGACCCGGACTATGCTACGTTTCCCTCTGTAGATACAACGACAGCATTCGGGACCATTGATCCGGTAAAAATGAAGGCCCCTATGTTCACCGGGGCCCTGGGAAGCACGGAGATCGCCCGTAAGAATTGGGAGCACTTCGCAGTAGGGGCGGCCATAACCGGCATCAGCCTGGTATGCGGAGAGAATGTGTGCGGCATCGATCCGGGGTTGCAATTGGGCAAGCATGGTTTGGTGGAAGAGGCCCCGGATCTGCGCCGACGGGTGGAGGCCTATCGGAAGTACCACAACGGATACGGGGATATCCTGGTTCAGCTCAATGTGGAGGACACCCGTCTGGGCGTGGCCGAGTATGCAGTGGAAAACCTGGGTGTGGAGACCCTGGAGCTGAAATGGGGACAGGGAGCCAAGAGCATCGGTGGAGAAATCAAGGTCAGCGACCTGGACCGGGCCTTGGAGCTTAAGCGACGGGGATACATCGTCACTCCGGACCCGGAGTTGGAGGCCAATCAGATGGCCTTTAAGCACGGCTCGATCAAGGAGTTTGAGCGCCATTCCCGACTGGGATTTGTGGACAAGGAGAGCTTTCTGCACGAAGTAGAGCGCCTGCGGCGATTAGGGGCCAAACGGGTGACCCTCAAGACCGGGGCCTATCCCATGCGGGAGCTGGCCATGGCCATTCGTTGGGCCTCGGAGGCCCGCATCGATCTGCTTACTGTGGACGGCGCTCCTGGAGGCACGGGCATGAGCCCCTGGCGGATGATGGCTGAATGGGGAATTCCGGCCCTATATCTGCATTCCATGACTTATGAGCTCTGTCACCGTCTGGCGAAGAAGGGGCATTGGGTGCCGGATATTGCCTTTGCCGGGGGTTTTTCCTCCGAAGATCACATGTTCAAGGCCCTGGCTTTGGGTGCTCCATACTGCAAGGCGGTGTGCATGGGCCGGGCCCTGATGATTCCCGGTATGGTGGGCAAGAATATCGGCCGCTGGCTGCAGGGCGAAGACGGAGGATTGCCCAAGTCCATTGCTCAATACGGCTCAACTGCAGAGGAGATCTTCCTTTGCTATGAAGAAGTAAAGCATATGTACGGGTCTGAGGTGGAAAAAATGCCCCTCGGAGCACTGGGCATTTACAGCGCCGGTGAAAAGCTGCGGGTCGGTCTGCAGCAGATTATGGCCGGGGCCCGAAAATGGCGGGTGGACCTCATGAACCGCAGGGACCTGGCCTGTCTGACCCAGGAGGCGGCTGAAATCACAGGCATTCCCTATATCATGGATGCCTACCGGGAGGATGCTTTGCGGATCATCGACGGGGGATAGCCATTGATTGAGCCAAACTGTTTATAAAATACCAAAAGCCCGGGCAGAATATTCTGCCCGGGCTTTTGG
>JBNJII010000096.1:0-9032 GCA_051749205.1 Thermodesulfobacteriota bacterium
GAGGGTGAAGGCGATATCCAATGTATCGATTTCAACAACTGACGTCAGTGAAGTGCCTGCATCCACCCAGTTGCCTGCATCGACCATAAGTTCGCCCGTTTGACCGTCGAACGGGGCCCGAATCCGGGTGTCCTCCAGAGTCTCCTGGATCTGGTCTATCTCTGCCTGCAGGCGGTTGACCGTGGCTTTGGCGGTTTCCATCTTGGTTTCGGCTTCGTCTTTGACTTCTTCCGAGATTTGATTTTGGGCAAAGAGGCGTTGTCTACGCTTGTATACCCTGCGTTGGTTGGTCAGCTCCGCTTGGGCTTGGGCCAGAGCCGCCTTTTTGGCTCTGAGCTGGGCCTGGTAGGTGTCGTCTTCCAGGGAAAAGAGGAGTTGGTTGTGCTGAACAGGGCTGCCCTCTTCAAAGTGCACCTGTTCAATGATCCCGGCCAGCTCCGGTTTGATGACCGCCTGCTGTTTGGCCTCCAAGGTGCCGATGCCTTCAATGGTCTCCTCCAAATCCGTGGTCTTGACCTGGGTCAGGTCCACAGGGATACAGTCCTTGTCATCCGCGGCCAGTGCAGGCTGGAGAAGACAAATGAGGCCTACAACAAAGAAAAAGAAACCCATGGGAAGTGGTTTCAGTTTGAAAGCAATACCAAGCATGATGGCTCCTTGTCGGATATGGGCTTTCTCGTTCCGGGAATCATTTGGAGAGGCTATGAAAAGTCCATGCAGGATGGACCAACCTGGGGCAGAGGTCAAGAAAGCCTAGCAATATTTCAGATTTGCCGGAGGAAAGGCTCGTATGAAACGAGATTTACTCCGAAGAGGGCCTGCCCTTGGGGGCAAGGGCGGCCTCCTTACGAGCCGGGCTTTTGCCTAGGGCGGGCTTGACCCCAAGCCCTGCCCTTTGGATAGAAAAGCTTTCCCCTAGATTGCCCGGTGAGTCTGATCCCGGTGTATTCGAAGGGTCCGGGCCGGGCAATGACGGAGGGGGACATCCGTGCGTTTCATTCGTAATCAAACTGGCGGCTTCTTACAAAGAACAGGTAACTGATAACCAATAACAGGCCGCCAGAGGCGGTGCTGAATACTGAACTCTCAGAAATAGCTTGCTGAAGGTTGCCAGGAGAAGCAAAGAGGCCTGGGTGTTGGATAAATCGGGGTTGTCAATAAGGCGCAGCCCGGATATCGTTTGCTGATCATGAGGCACTGAGTCTGTTGAGGAGGAATAATGAGCTTACAGGCATTACAGGAAATGCTTGAACAGTCCAAGCATACTGTAGCATTCACCGGGGCCGGTATATCCGCAGACAGTGGAGTGCCTACCTATCGGGGAGCCGGAGGCATGTGGAACACGTACGATCCGGAAAAATATGCCAATATTGAATATTTTCACAAAGATCCGAGCTATTATTGGCAATTTTTCCGGGATGTCCGATATCCAGCCCTCTCTCAGGCCCGGCCCAACAAGGCCCATCAGGCCCTGGCTGCTTTAGAGCGTATGGGCCGGCTGCAGGCAGTTATCACTCAAAATATCGACGGATTGCATCAGGCTGCCGGATCCGGAGAAGTGCAGGAGCTGCATGGAAGCACCCGGGTGTATGCCTGCATGCAATGCCGGGCGGAGTTCTCCATGCAGCGGGCCTATGAACTGGTTCAGGCCCAGCTTCCCCCGGTCTGCCCGCAATGCGCAGGTCTGATCAGGCCTGGAACGGTCATGTTCGGCGAGCCGCTCCCCTCACACGCATTGCGCAAAGCCGAAGAGCAGGCCCTGCAAGCCGATCTTTTTCTCTGTATGGGAAGTTCCCTTGTGGTCCAGCCGGCGGCCTCCTTTCCGGTTCTGGCCAAGCAACACGGGGCATGGCTGGTGATCGTCAATAAAGATCCGACCCCGCTGGACGACATGGCTGATCTTGTCCTGCATCAAAGCGCCGGCCAAGCCCTGGCTCCCGTGGTCCGTTCCCTGGACATGCATGGAAAAGCTTGAAGGACGGGGAGGACGGTTTTGCAATGCTTAGAGGAGGAAATATGCAGGATTTGAGTCAGCAGCGGATGGATTTTCTGGCCCGGGATTTCAGCCAGGGATTTATTGCCTATTGCCGCTTTCAGCCGGATCACATCGCCTGGGGACGGTTTACTTCCAGCCTGGAAGTGGACGATATCCACCGCCAACAGGACGGATTTATCCATGCCGGGGTCCTGGCTACCATGGCTGATCATACTGCCGGATATGCTGCTTTCACCGTGGCTGCTGAAGATCATCAGATCCTGACGGTGGAGTTCAAGATCAATTTTCTGCGCCCGGCGTATGGACACACAGTGCTTTGTGAGGCGTCGGTGCTCAAGCCGGGAAAAACCTTGATGGTGGCTGAATCCCTCCTGCTGGACATGCGAAGCGGGGATCGGGTGCAGACGGCCAAGGCTACTGTCACTTTGATGGCCGTGCCCCGGGAGAAACTGGACAGAGGCGGGGCGGACAGGTAAACATCCATCCGTGAGTTTCATATACGCGGTATTTTGAAAACCTAATTTGGAGTGCAGGGCATGAGCGATGTGGAAGTGAAGCGAAGTATTGCTGAGATCAATGCCAAAATCCGCAAAGGGCAGGCAGTGGTGGTCACAGCCGAGGAAATGGTGGATATTGTGGCTGACAAGGGTGTGAAAAAGGCCTATGAACAAGTTGATGTGGTCACCACCGGGACCTTTGGGACCATGTGTTCCTCAGGGGCCTTTATCAATTTCGGCCACACCACGCCCAAGATCAAGGCGTCCAAAGCCTGGTTCAACCAGGTGGAGGCCTATGCCGGTATAGCGGCTGTAGATTGTTTTCTGGGTGCGGCCCAGGTCAAGGACAACGACCCCCTGAATCTGGTGCATCCGGGGAGGTTCACCTACGGCGGAGGGCATGTGATCGAGGATCTCATCGCCGGACGCACAGTCAGATTCCGGGCCACAGGATACGGCACGGACTGTTATCCTTTGACCGAGTATGAGCAGGACATCCGCATCGACGACTTGCGCAACGCCTTTTTATACAATCCCCGCAACGCCTATCAGAACTACAATTGCGCCACCAATCTCTCAGACCGGACCATATATACGTATATGGGCATTCTGCGGCCGAACATGGGCAATGTGACCTATTCCACCGCCGGACAGCTCAGTCCCATGCTCAACGACCCCTTTTACTGGACCATCGGTGTGGGGACCAAGATCTTTCTGGCCGGAGGCGTGGGTGCGGTGACCTGGCAGGGCACTCAGCACGACCCGGAAGCCATGCGTAGCGAGAACGGTCAAGTCAAGGAGGGGGCGGGTACATTGGCCGTGACCGGTGATATGAAGCATATGTCCCCGGAGTTCATCCGCGGAGCGTCTATGGCCGGATATGGGTGCTCACTTATGGTAGGACTGGGCATTCCCATCCCCATCATCAATGAAGACATGGCCTATTTTACCGGTTTGAGCAATGCGGACATTCGATACCAGATTATTGACTACGGCATCGATTATCCCAGCAATATCAGTCGTTCGGTGGGCGAGGTCAGCTATGCCCAGCTGCAGTCCGGGGAGGTGGAACTAGAGGGGAAGACGGTGCCCACATCACCGCTGGCCAGTTATGTCATGGCCAAACGCATAGCCTCCATACTCAAGGACTGGATAGTACAGGGAGGATTCACCCTGGGCGAAGCCCAGCTTTCGTTGCCCTCTGTGGATTTCGATCGGGAGAAGTATCCCCGGATGGTCATGTATTGATGCTGTGAGCAGACAACAGTTTCAAACCCCGTATATACATTGTGCTGTGAATTACGAACCCCGCTTTTACCGCGACTTCACCTGTAATAAACGCTGGGTGAGCTACCGGGTGCAGGTAGAGAGCACGGATCTGTATATCCGGAGCCAAAACAATGAGGCTTTGAAGGTCCAAAAACAGGTCCGGGAGCTGCGCTCGGTGCTCATCAAGCACATGCAGCGACAACCGGAGTTTTTGGATTCTCTGGTCCCTGTGCCCAGGGTGCGTGGAGTGCACCCTATGATTATGGCCATGTACAGGGCTGCGGAATCGGCCGGTACCGGTCCCATGGCTGCTGTGGCCGGGGCCATCGCCCAGTGGGTGGGAGAAGATCTGACCCCAAGGTCCAGGGAGGTGATTGTGGAAAACGGCGGAGATCTGTATCTGTCTTTGCAGCAACCGGGCCGGAGTACTCTCTATGCCGGAGACTCAAAGTTTTCCGGAGCAATTGGCTTGACTCTGCATCCAGAGACGACTCCCATGGCGGTGTGTACGTCCTCGGGAACAGTGGGCCATTCCTACAGCCAGGGCCGAGCCGATGCGGCCACTATCATCTCCAAGGATGCCTGTCTGGCAGATGCCGTAGCCACAGGCGCGGCCAACCTGATCGACTCGGAAGAAGACCTGGAAAAGGCTTTGGACTATGCCCTGGGCATATCCGGAGTGCTGGGAGCGGTTTTGATTCTTGGCGATAATCTGGCGGTCAAAGGCGATGTGGAGTTGGTGGCCATTGAGCCGGAGGACAAATACTCACAGAAGACAGAAAACCGATGACCAAAGAACGCTTCTTGAGGCAAGCTGAGAGAAGAGAGGTTATATATGAGTGCACCCGCGGTTTCCAAAAACGTCCTGCTCATTTTCAAGAAGGAAGTCATGTACAATCCGGTCATTTTCCGGACCATCAAGGGCTACGACATCATGTTCAACATCCTGGAGGCCAAGATACTTCCCAAACAGGAAGGCCGGCTTATCCTGCAGCTGGAAGGAGAGCAGGACCAGTTGGAACGAGCGGTGGCTTTTATGGAGTCGGAAGGCGTGAAAGTGGAGGTGCTCACTGACCGGGTGAAGCGGGATGAAGACACATGTGTGCATTGTGGGGCCTGTACTGCGGTTTGCAAGACAGGCGCCTTGTACATCGACAGAAGCAGTATGCAGGTCCTGTTCAATCCGGAGCTGTGCGTGGTCTGCGGTCAGTGTCAGATGGCCTGTCCGGTCAAAGCCGTTCAAGTAGCGGGCATTGATATGGATGTCTTGGCTGCATGATCCGGTAATCATGTTCTCAGACGAAATTGTTGCCAAAAGGAAACAAAACCCAGAAGGAAAAAATCTGGGACTCCTCGTTGACACGGATGGCCAGCTTCTCCTATGTTCTTATATAGGAAGAAGTGTTGTGGCTCTATGGTCGCACAACCCAATCCAGGAGGGGAAGTCCTATGTTGATGCCGGAAAACAAGGCCAGGGAAAGGGTATGTCCAGTCATGTCCTCAGGAAGCGAATCTGTGCAGTGTCTGGGCAGCCGGTGCATGCTCTGGCGGTTTAATGAAAAACACAAGTATCCTCACGAGCAGACCGGGTATTGTGGATTGGCCGGACGACCGGAGCCCAATCCCCAAGAGGGCGAGCCCTGGTGGTGATCTGAGGTCACAAAAAGGCGTGTGCAAAAATGGATGGGAACTCAGCATTGCAGGATCAACTGCCGGAAGGACATCCGGCCAGGGTATGTTTTGGGTGTGGTGCGGACAACAGCTCTGGATTGCAGATCAAGAGCTACATTCAAGGCGATCAGGTAGAGTGCAGGTTTCGTCCTGCTGCGCACCACACCGCCTTCCCTGGTGTGCTCAATGGAGGTATTGTGGCCACCCTCCTGGACTGCCATGGGATTTGGACTGCTGTGGGGTTTTTTAATGCCCGGCATCTGGATCCGGAAGTGGAAAATCCGGAAACCATGTTTATGACCCGGAAGATGACTGTGGAGTACTTAAGGCCCACGCCCATGGATCAAGAGCTGCTGTTGCAGGGCCGGGTGGTGGAAGAGAGGTCCAGATCCATGCAGGTGGAAGTGGAGCTGTGGGCAGGAGAGGAAAAGACGGCCCAGGCCGAAGTCCTTGCGGTGAGGGCCCGTTAGCTCGGGGGTTGCGGTGAAATTTGGAAGGGCGACCGGCGGTCGCCCTTTCTCGCTATTTACCGCAGACCGCAGAGCAAAAGTCTTCTACCCCGAGGCGGTCCATCATCTTGCCTATGCGTTCGTTTTTATTGGCATTGTCCTTGAAGTATTGAACTATTGTATCCACCAAGGCCAAGGCTTGTTCCGTCTCCAGATCTTCAGCCACGACATCGGCCAAGCGGGGTTTGCCTGCTCCAGACCCGCCGGCCATCACGGTCCAGCCTTTTTTCTTGCCCACCAGGGCGATATCCTTAATGCAGGTCTCCGCACACTGATTGGGACAGCCGCTGACCCCGATCTTCATCTTTCCGGGCAGCTGCATGCCGTGGTACTTTTCATCGAGCTGCATGCCCACTCCCAGGCTGTCCTGCTGACCGAGACGGCAAAAAGTGGTTCCCGGGCAGGCCTTCACGCTGCGCACACAGACACCTACAGCGGCACCAGGGGGAATTCCCAGATCCTGCCAGGCCTTGTCTACATCTTCTTCTTTGAGGCCGACAAGAGCAATTCTGGCCGCACTGGTAATCTTCAGGGCCGCACAACCGTATTTGTCGGCAACATCGGCTATATTGCGCAATGTTTCCGGCTTCACAACTCCGCAGGGGATGTGTGGGGCGATGGCATAGGTTTCCTTGTCCCGTTGCAGGATGGCTCCTTTATCTCCGTCTTTGAGCATCTCATTCTCCTTGTCTATGTTTTGCGGTTGATTATTGCTATTGATAGCTATCATGACAGCTGCCTGGAGTAAAGTCCGCTTTTTGCCCCAAAGCTGGCAAAAAAAGGGGAAATTTGTCGGAAAGCTTTTCTATCAAAAGGGCAGGCCCTCTCCCCTCTTCGTTCCCAGGGTTCTCCCTGGGGACGTCTTTCTCTTATGGTTCCGGCCATCCTCTTATTATTATGCTTCAGATCAGTCCTGCGCAATGGCCCGGGATGGCTCGTCGCTGTCCTGGCTCAGGAGTGAACACAGCTCAAAGGCATTGTCCACAGCCGCTCCAGACTCTGTATTGTCGAAATAGACATGGACCTCACGACCTTCATCCACCCAGGTGCAGATGGATTGGGCCCAATCCTGCAATTCTTCCCGCGTATAGGCGGACTGGTATGTACCCCGGTTGCCGTGCAGTCTGATATAGACCAGATCTGCAGTCACCTGGTCCCATCTGGGCCAGTCGGCGGCGTCGGAAATACACGCAGCCAGGTTGTGTTCTGAGAGGCAGGCAGCTGTTTCCGAGTCGAACCAGGAAGTATCCCGGAATTCAACGGCATGCCTGGCCTCGGGCCAAGAGTCCAAGGCCCGGGCCAAATCCTGCAAGCGGTTCATATCTTTGGACAGGTTGGCCGGGAGCTGCCAGAATACGGCCCGGAGCTTATCCTGCAAAGGAGTAAGGTTTTGCTTTTGTTTGCCAATGGCCGCTGCAGGGTCTTTGAGCCGTTTGGTATGTGTGGTATACCGGCTGCCCTTGGCGGTGAAGACAAAGTTTGCCGGAGTACGTTCTGCCCATTTTTTGACGGTCTCTTCCTTCAGGAGCCGATAAAATGTGGCATTGATTTCTACAGCCCGAAACTTTGAGGCATAGTGTTCCAACCAGCGTTTCTGGGCTACTCCTTGGTAAAACAAGTCTTTCCATTCCTTGTAATTCCAGCCGCTGGTGCCGATGTACAGTTCGCTCATGTCCATCAATTTTCTGTTGTTAAGTATGCAACAAGCAAGGCCACTGGGAAGTTGTCCAGGAGCCGGCCCACGGGCTGAGATCCGCCTTGAACATGTGCACCGGTCAGGATATTGTGCCAGGAACCTTCAGGCAGATCTACGGTCGTGTCCTTCCATCCTCCATCCAGGGACAGAGGCAGGCGGGGCAGAAGGCTTATCGCCCGGCCGCCCCGGGAAAAGGCCAGGGCGTGAGCGGCCATGTCTCCGGAAACCGTCAGGGGGAGGTAGCTTCCGGCTGGTCCGAAGGCATCGGGCATTTTCCGGCGCAGGTGTAAGGCCTGGGTGGTGAGCCACAGTTTGGGCAGCCCTTCCTGCATGCGACCCATAATATCCTGCACAGAGAGGTGGTCGAGCTCACCGTGCAGAGTGCGGCGCAGGGAGTAATCCACCGGACGTCGGTTGTCCGGATCGACCAGGCTAAAGTCCCAGAGCTCCGTTCCTTGGTACATGTCCGGGATGCCGGGACAGGTCAGCTTGAGCAGAGTCTGGGATAGACTGTTTGTATATCCGGGATACTCTATGTGCCCAACCAGGACCTGCAGCTCGGACAGAAAATCCTGATCCTGATACAGGGCCTGAATGAAAGTGTGCAGGGCATGTTCATACTCCGGGTTCACCCGGGTCCAAGAGGTGTGGGTCTTGGCCTCCCTGGCTGCTTTTTGCGCGTAACCGTGCATGCGCTGCTCATCCAAAGGCCAGGCACCGACCAGGGTCTGATACAGGAGGTATTCCATGTTCGCTTCCGGCCAGCCCTGTACCTTATAGATCTGATGTCGAAGGATCCATTTGCGCACATATTCGGCCCATTGGGCCGGGATCTCAGTGAGCACGGCCAACCTGGCCCGGACATCCTCGCTGCGCTTGGTGTCGTGGGTGGAGGTGGCGGACATGGCCTGCGGGGTGGTCTGCAAGCGATCCTGCATGGTCTTATGGAATTCTGCAGGATTGAGGCCGAAACTGTTCGGATCGCCGCCGACCTCGTTGAAGGCTGCAAACCGGTTGTAGCAATAAAAAGCGGTGTCCTCCGCCCCTTTGGCCATGGCCGGGGCGGTCAGCTGCTGCAGGCGCATGACGAATTCGGATTCCTGCTCTCCGCTTTTTTCCAGAACCAGGATTTTGCGCACAAGCTCAAAGAGCTCTGGGTCCGTATCCGGCAGAGCGTTTTGGGCTTGGGTCACAATGTGTGTAATCAGCTCGTGATCCTCTGGTTCGACCTGTCCACTTTCGGCCCGGATATAGGTGCGGTAGATGGGGGTGTGGACTGCAAGCTCAATGATGACGGGCTCCACATCCGGGAGGGTAAAATCTCGGTAGCGGCGATGTTTGCTGCAGATGGAGCGCAGCACTTCGCCCAGCCTGTGTACGTCGCTGCCGAAAAG
>JBNJII010000097.1:0-8933 GCA_051749205.1 Thermodesulfobacteriota bacterium
TCGGTTGCTTGCTCCAGGCCTTGCATCCAATCCTGAGTCAGTCTGGTCAGCTCCTGCATCCCCATGTGCGCAAAGCTCATGCTGACCAAAGGTGCCTGGTGCATGCTTGCCGGGAGATTTTCCAGGACTCCTGAATGCAGCATGGCTTTCTGGGCAGTCTGAGCTAAATGGTTCCAGGTTTGCAGGGAGCCGCTGAGATGGTTTGGGTCCATCTGGGAGGTACTTCCTTCTGCTTCATCTGATTCAGGGGAAAACTGGATTATATTTTCAAACAGTGTTTGCCAAAAAATGAGCACGGAGGAGATCCCGGCCGACATGAACGGGAGTGATGTGTGATCTTGCGTGCTGTTGCCTTGCATGGAGTTGTCCATAAGCCCTCCTTTACTCTGAAGTCACGGATTTATGCGCTCTATGCTAAATCGTTTTTAAAAAATGTTTCCTAACGCAAAATACCTTGTTTAAAGATCCGAGACTATGAAGAATATCCACTATTTTGCAGTGCAAAAAAAGCGTTTTATGTATCTTTGCAAAAATAAAAGCTAGTGAACTTTTATTGAAGTACTCTGAGTTTCGAATAAAAAGATTTGCGTAATGATGGTTTGACTTTATTATAGTTTTGCTGAAAAAAATCTTCTTGTCAAGAGCCTGTTGCCGTATGGCCCGGTCAATGTATGCTCAACCGCAAGCTGCACGAAGCATGGTCAGCTTTTATCGAATATGAGCAGACGTATTGAGATTGTTGAAAATTGCCAAGGGAAGCACATGGCTTTACCGGTCCCATGTGAAAACCTTCACAGATTGAGAATGTTTTTTACTTGTCGGACAAACTGCTTTTCCTCAGAAGACAGAGCTGTGTCTGCAACTGCAAGCTCTTCAGCTATGGCCAATACTTCCTCCCGGTCATCCTGTAAGGGGAGCATCTCCTGCAAGGCTTGCAGGGCCTGCGTCGCATCCACACGCAGGAGGTGGGCCTGGTTGCGAATGATGTGGATAAGTTGGTCTGAAGTCACCTGCTGGAAACGATCATGGCTGTTGAGGACATCCTTGAGGTATTTCAGTTCCTCGGTATGTATAAATTTTTCGGATTGTATGACGGCAACCAAGCAGCGTACGGCAGCTTCAAGGAAGCCTCCATCCCGCATCCGATGCATCAAATCCTGCTCATAATCCTGCCCATCCATTGCCGGGTTGGACTCCTCTGTCCCCTGGCACAGGGCTCGGTTCTGGGCACCCAGAAAATGATTTTGGAGAAAAGGATTGTCGTACAGCAACTTAAAAAAGAGCTCTTGTGTGCTGTCCCGATAGGTGCGAAATGCCTCCCAGGTACTTTCCGTGAGTTTGGCCATTTCTGTTTCCAATACCTTGAACGGATTGGACTGGTCAGCAGGGCGTCGGCTTTGTGTGACCATTGGGGCCAGGCATTTGATGGGTGCAAGAAGGGGGTTGAGATCGGAAAGTGCATATCTCTGCAAGCGTAAGGGATGAAGTTGACGCAGCAGCTCAGCCGAAAATTCATTGCTCGCCATGCGCACCCAGGGTCTGACGAAAGAGCGATATATGTTGTCGTTGGCCCTGGAGACTGCGGCCACGGCTTGAAAGGAAGGGATGCTTTGAGTCCGTCTCTCGGTCTTTATCAAGTCATCAAGAGATCTTTCCTCAAACCGAACCAGGTAGCCAGGCAGATCGTTTGTGTCTTGCCTGTCTTCGATGACCATTTCGTAGAGCCCGGGAGGGAGGTAACGAATGAGCTCTATGTGCTCCAGGATCTGCTGATGCTCTTTGCGGGCCACGCTTTGGGACACAAAGATACCCAAATGCCCTGTATGTTCATGTACCATGTAGACAAGGACCTTTTTTTGGCGGATGAGCTCTTCAACTGATCCGTAGACCGCTTTGATCCAGTTCATGGCCTGATGCGGGGGGGTGATATTGTCCCCATGGGAGCTGAAGACAAGCACGGGTTCTTCGATGTTTTGCAGGCGAATCCTTTGCTCAGGGCCTAGATCCAGGTTTCCATGCTCCAGTTTGTTGCCCACGAAGAGACTGTCCACAATAAAATGAATTTCTTCTTCGTTGAGGAGATAGAATCCTCCCCACCATTTTTCAAAGTTCAGAAAGCGGTCCACTTCCGTGTCCAGGCGAGCATAGAGATTATACAATTTGCTCCACAGGGTGTTGGCCGGATTGAGATCTTCAAAATTGGCCACCAGATTGGCCCCGTCGAAGCGTCCGTTGCCCAGATCGCTTAAGAAGGAAGCGATCCAGACGCCGCCCCACAATCCGGCCTTGTAGGTCATCGGGTTTTGACCGTCTATGCTGGACCAAAAGGAGAGCGGGGCTCCGTTGAGGACCAAAGGGCCGCTGATGTCCGGACGTTCGGCACCGATCAGGGTGGAAGCCCACCCCGCCTGGCAGTTTCCGATGATCAAGGGTTCTTCGGCCTGCGGGTGCCTGGCATGAACCTGGGCAACAAAATCCCCAAGGGCATTGTGGACATCAGGAAGGGTTTGACCGGGTATGGGTTCGGTGGAAAAGATGACAAAGTAGACCGGATGGCCTTGGCTGAGGGCATTGCCCACCTGTGAATCCTGTTTTGACCCCCCGATTCCGGGGCCGTGTCCAGCCCTGGGGTCAATAATGACTACGGGACGCTTGGCGGGATCCTCTTCTTTCTCGGTAATCTCTGCATGTTCTCGGTGTTCATCGTCGCTCATCCCTTGGTGGGATCCAGGGGCGCGTCTGTCCTGGATGTGAACCAGGGAATAATTGACCGGTCGTTTCAGGTCCCGGCCGTCACGGATGACAGTGTAGGGAAAGCTCAGTACCGGGGGCTGGCCTGTGTGCAGGTGGTGGAGGTACTTGTTTCCACGCTGACGCAAGGTATCTACAAATACAATGCTGCGTTGCCAGGAATCGACAACATATTCTGTCGCCGCATGCACAAGATTTTGGGAGGAAAAGTTCGTTCCAGCAGGATACAGATTGAACATAGGATCTCTAGGCTCCTTCCTTGGAAAATTATAATGCACCGCAACAAACAAGATTGCCGAGTGTACGCATTTCAAATGCAAATGCAAGGTTGCATTGCAAAACGTATAACTATCTCAGAAGATTGAGATATAGCCATTTTTTATGTGTAATGATTGGTCACAGACTTCAAGAGAGGATATCCTCCTGGTTTGTATGCCGTCCGAGCATACAAAAGGGACCATAAAGAAAGGAGCAGGGGGATTGTGCGCTGCAGAAAATGAGAGTCTTTTTCTTGGGTCAGTCAGTATCATGGTCTTGACCATAATTATTGACCCGGACTGTTGTTTTCGACTACCATTTGTCAACTGGCTTTATCCGTTGGCATGGTCAAAAGAACCGTCAACAGATTGAAGTGTTAGGAAATCGGCTACCTGGGTGGGGTGAAGCATATGGAAAGCAGTGCACACACGGTGACTGGCGGGGAAAGGATTCTGGTTGCTCTTGATGGATCGGTTCCCAGTGAGCAAGCTCTGGAAAAGGCAATAAGCCTGGCCCATAAATGCCAGGGGAAGATTTTTTTGATCCGTGTCCTGGAGATGCCGGAAGAAAAGGAAAATGCTGAGAAGCATTCAAGGATTTTTGAAGATTTGCAGGCGAGCCTGAATCAAGTCAAGCAAGGGGTGGAAAGCAGAGGACTGGAGTGTGCAGCGACAGTCTCTAGGGGGCCGGAGATTGCTGCCCGCATTGTCCAGGAAGCCAAGGACAAGGATATAGATCTTGTGGCCATGGGAACCCACGGATGGACTGGGCAGACAGCTATTGCCGCCATGGGCAGCGTGGCCAGAAAGGTGCTGTGCACTTCTCCATGTCCAGTGTTGATTATTCCGCCCAAAATGGGAAAAGACAAACAGGCTGAGTGCAGTCAGAGCTGATCCAAGCCATGAATCATTTTTGTTCTTGAGTATCTCCTGGTTGGTGTGTACTCTGATCGAGTTTTGTTCTGGCCATAAGGCTTAGCACATTGTGTATTGCTTTCAAGGCGTTGAGTCCAATGCAAGGAGCGAGGGAAATGTTCAGACAGGGAATTCTTCTGTCCGCGGTATCTGCACTGATTCTGGCTGTTGGGTGCAGCACAGCCTCAAATACTGTGCTTCTTCCGGAAGAAGACGGCAAATATCAGGTGATTGCCTTTGGAAGCTCAGAGACCGAGGCCAATAAAAGTGCGGTGGCCAAGGCGACGGAGGTATGCAATCAGTCTGCAAAGACTATGGTTGTCCTCAACCACGCCTCCACGTATCAGGGCGGAATGGCCAAAGGAGACAAGGAATTGCTCAAGTTCGGAAGTGAGATTGCCAGTTTGATTGACGACAGCGATTTGACCGTGGATACCTCTTCTGCCGAGGACTACAAAGTCGTTCTGGAGTTTGAATGCCAGTGATGGAAGACCAGGAAACCAGAGCGCATTTTTGAGCGTTGCTCAGCTCGGGTCGGAATAATGATGTGGCATCGGCAAAAACACTCCAAGACACCTCACAACGACAGATTTATGAGTCTCCATCGTGCTTTTTAAAACCGCCGTTATCGCCTTTCGGGACACGCATACAACAAGGTTTAGTCTTCACTTTTGCCTATTGGTTTGCGCAGGGCCTTGATTTTTCGCCGGTGTTTCTTGTGCTCCAGGCGGCGTTGTTTGGCTGCCTTTGAAGGTCGGGTTGGGCGGCGGGGTTTTGGCTGAGCCGCTGCCTGGCTGATAAGCTCCTTGAGTCTGCGCAGGGCCTCCTGCCGATTGCCTTCCTGAGTCCGGGCATTCTGGGCCTTGATCACCAACACCCCTTCCTTGGTTATTTTCTTCCCTCCCATCCGCTGCAGGCGCTCCTTGACCTCCTCCGGGAGAGAGGAGGTCTTTACATCCAGACGTAGCTGCACTGCGGTGGCTACTGTATTCACATTCTGGCCTCCAGGCCCGCTGGAACGGACTGCGCTGAGTTCCATCTCGGACAGGGGCAGGGTGATGTTCGGGGTGATGTGCAGGGCATTGGATTCCATATTCCTTCCTTTCCTTGTTTCAAATATGTTGACAATACTCGTACTGCGTCTCAAGAATATTGCCTCTATTTTTGGCTATTGGTTCTGTTTCATGTATGAGTTCATAAAATTCGAATTTCCTTGTCGTTGAATAGGGGATCAAATTTAAAAAGAAAATCAAGCAGCTTTAACCTAAATCCGTGTGGCGAATATGAATACCCGCAAGCCTGATTGGCTGAAGATCAAGTTTTCCCAACCCGGCCGGCTCACAGAGATCAAGAGCATGCTCCGGCGGCTGTCCCTGCATACTGTGTGCGAGGAGGCCGCCTGCCCGAACATGATGGAGTGCTTCGGCCGGAAGACGGCCACCTTCATGATCCTGGGCAAAAACTGCACCCGGAACTGCAGGTTCTGCAATGTGCACGGCGGCACGCCGGAGCCGGTGGACGACCAGGAGCCGGAGCATGTGGCTGAAGCCGTGTCTGAGCTGGGGCTCAAGCATGTGGTGGTCACCTCGGTTACCCGGGACGATCTGCCGGACGGCGGGGCCGGACACTTTGCCCGGGTGATCAAAAGGCTTGCCCCCTTGCAGGTGACCGTTGAAGTCTTGATTCCGGATTTCCAGGGAGACAGCAAGGCCTTGGCCCAGGTCGTGCGTGCTGGACCGACGATCGTCAACCACAATGTGGAGACTGTGCCCCGCCTGTATCCAGAGGTACGGCCGCAGGCGGAATATGAACGGTCGCTGCATCTTCTTTCCCAGGTCAAGTCTTTTGACTCCAGGGTATATACCAAGTCCGGCTTCATGCTCGGCCTGGGAGAGACAGAGGACGAGGTCATGGCAGTGCTTGGGGATCTGCGTTCTGTGGATTGCGATGTTTTGACCATCGGTCAGTATCTGGCCCCATCAAAGGAACATTATCCAGTAGCTGAATACGTCCATCCGGACGTGTTCGCCAAGTATCAGGATATGGCCTATAAAATGGGGTTTGTGCACGTTGTGGCCGGCCCTCTGGTCCGCAGTTCCTATCATGCGGATGAATTTGCGATATCAGAGGACAGATGACAGAGGTCAGAGGACAGACGCCAGCGCCGCCTCTGACGGCGGCCGCCAGTTTGATCACGAATGAAACACACGGATGTCCCCCTCCGTCATTGCCCGGCCCGAACTCTTCGAATACACCGGGATCAGACTCACCGGGCAATCTAGGGGAAAGCTTTTCTATCAAAAGGGCAGGCCCTTCTTCGAGGTAAATCTTGTTCATACGAGGGGGCAAAAAAAGAAATTGGCCGGATTGATCAAGGATGAAATGTGGGGTTTCGGCCAGATGCGTGAGAGTCAGCCCCTCTTCGTTTTCAGGGGTTATCCTGTGAACTTTCTCCCAGTTCACCGGGATCCTCCCTGGAGATGTCAATCCCTTATGGCTCCGGCTATTCTCTTATCATCTCGGCATGTTGCAATGGAATAGCCTGGTAAGTCAATGTCTGGGGTTGAGCCGGCTGCGGCACGAACAAAACAGAAGATTGTCTTCGTTCCCAGGGTCCTCCCTGGGGACGTCTTTTCTTGTGGCTCCGGCCACCTTCTGAGGCCAGATGCTCGCAAAGCTCGCATCAAGGAAGCCAGTCACGCTTCTGCGCGTGACTGGCGGTCCCGGACTGTCAAGCTAGCGACCGGGGTTGAGTCTTTATTGCTCCCACGCTCTGCGTGGGAGCTCGTCTTGACCGCTCCAGCGGTCTCTGCTCTAGAGGACGCCGAGCGTCCTATCAGGTTCCCACGCAGAGCGTGAGAACGATAAGAACTACGCGGAATAAAGGAGAAAGAAATGACCCAGAAAATAACCATTATCGGCGGCGGACCGGGGGGATATACGGCCGCTTTTGAAGCGGCCAAGGCCGGGGCAGAGGTCACCTTGATCGAGGCGGCCCTTATGGGCGGGACATGTTTGAACTGGGGATGTATACCGACCAAGACCTTCAAGGCCTCGGCCGAGGCCCTGGAGACCGCCCGTCGGCTCGGTGAGTTCGGCATCTCGGGAGAATGCAACCCAGCTGTGGACATGCCGGCCGTTGTGGCCCGCAAGGACAAGGTCGCCGCTACCTTGCGCGGGGGGCTGGAAAAGACCTGTTCCAAGCTGAAGGTCAATTTGATCTCTGGAAAGGCCCGGATCGTCAGTGCCAATTTGGTCCGGGTGCAGACCAGTGAGGGGCAGGAACAGGAGATATCCGGGGACAAGGTGATCATTGCCACCGGGTCCAGGAATCTGGATCTGCCGTCTCTTCCTGTGGATCATGAGAAAGTCATTACCAGCGACGATGCCCTGGATCTGGATCATGTGCCGGAGCGCATGCTGATCGTGGGCGGCGGGGTCATCGGAAGTGAGCTGGCCTGCATCTTCCAGGCCTTTGGCTCCAAGGTGACCATCGTGGAAGGGCTGGACCGCATCTTGCCCCTGCCGTCCATAGACCAGGACATGAGCAAGCTCATGCAGCGGGAGATGAAGAAGCGAAAGATTTCCTGCGAGATCTGCCGGACTGCGGTCAAGGCCGAGACGACCGAAAACAAAGTGGCTGTAACCCTGGGGCCGTCACCGTTTCTGGATCAGGTCCCGGCCAATGCCCACAAGGAAAAAGTAGTGGAAGCGGACGTGGTTCTGGTGGCAGTGGGCCGGGTGCCGAACACTGAAGGGCTTGGTCTGGCCGAGGCCGGGGTGGAGACAGATGCCAAAGGCTGGATCAAGGCTGACGGATACTGCCAGACCACGCAGCCCGGCATCTATGCCATAGGCGACGTGCTGGGGCCGAGCAAGGTCATGCTGGCCCATGTAGCGGTTATGGAAGGGTTGGTGGGGGCCAGGAATTGTCTGGGGAAAAACGAGCTCATGGACTACAGTGTGATCCCCTCAGCCGTGTTTACCTCGCCGGAGGTGGCTACAGTGGGGCTTACCCAAGCCCAAGCCACGGAGCAAGGGTATAATGTCGTTTGCCGGCAAAGCCAGTTCCGGGAGTTGGGCAAGGCCCAGGCCATGGGGGAGCTGTCCGGGGTGTTCAAGCTCATTTTAGATGCAGACAGCGACAAGCTCCTAGGCGCCCATCTGGCCGGAGCCCATGTGTCGGACATCATCGCCGAGCCGACCCTGGCCCTGTCCCTTGGAGCCGGAGGTCGGGATATCGCCCGGACCATCCATGCTCATCCTACCCTGGCTGAAGGAGTGTTTGAGGCCATGCACCAATAATGGGCTTGGCGTCCAGGGGCGGGGTTGGCATGAAGCAAAATGCAACCCCGGCCGCTGTCTTTCGCCGTCCGGGAATTATGGTCTCACCACAACACAAGACACCACTTCGTCCCTTAATCCACGAAGAGGGGATCCAGAGCAGAGAGAAAGACTTTCCCCGGCACTCACGTGCAGCGTTCAGGTTTCAGCGCCGCCTCTGGCCGTTGACGGCCAGTTTGATCCAGAAAGAAACTCTGTCACATCTTCTAAGAGATTGCTTCGCTACGCTCGCGCTTACGCTAATGACGGGCTCAAGTGATGGCCATAGCTGAGACCCAACCCGTCATTGCTCGCCCAGTTAATTGCCGTTTTACGGCACTGGCTTTCGGCCGGTATTTAACCGGGCGAGGAGTCTTCGACAGGCGTCCTCGCCGAAGCAATCTCAAGGGTTTATGATCTATTTTCATACGAGCGCCGCCTCTGGCGGCTTTGTGGGCATGGGGATTCTTACCAAGAACAGATAACGAATAACACCGCCGCCAGAGGCGGTGCTGAACAGACGACCGCAGTCTTCTTTTCTTGAGTCCTCTCTCCTTCGCAAGCTGGGTATAGCACACACTTGACACTGTGGGTCTGTTATTTTCAGAGGGCAACCATACGGCGAAGACGCCTAGGATTGCCCCTACCCGGAGGGTCGGAGGTTGCATTCCGGGATATGAGGTATTT
>JBNJII010000098.1:0-8863 GCA_051749205.1 Thermodesulfobacteriota bacterium
ATATGAGGTATTTTGAAAGACCGACAGATAACCGGGGACCTCAGGGTAGGGGCAGTGCTTCGCGTCTTCGCGTAATGCCTGCCCTCTGGGTTTTCAAAATACCCTCGGTGTTTGAGCACCTGTTTTAACCCTTAACGGATTTCATTTCTTCTCCCTGCCTGCCTTGCGAGCTGCCAAAAGATTATATTTTTTATACATATTTTCAAAATGTTATAGTTGAATCCAATCACAGCTTTCTCTTCAAGTTGGCATTTCTTTTGCTTTATAGAGTGTGATCGGCCTCAGGTGAGCAATGTCTTCCTCCTTGTGCATGGTCGCCTCCTTCAAGGAGGCATTGCTCACCAATACATATCTCGGGGAAAGCCAATCTCCTCTGGATTGTCCTTTCGCGAAAATGATAGACCAGGCTGTGTCTTGTTCCATACGAGTAAAGGCTCGCAGCGAGACGCAGTATCTTTGATGTCCTGTTTTCCTTCTCTGTATGAGAAGACAGGTGGATGCAGGGTGCCTTGTGGTCCATAAAATCGCCGTATAACATACCATTTTGGTATGTTTTTTTATTGTATAGATGCCTGCATGCATCATAAACTACCAACCCTGAGGAGGAAGGTATGCGCAGACAAAGGATTGCAACTCTCACCTTTTGCTTTTTGCTGGCCCTGGGAGCAACGTCAGCTTCCTGGGCCCAGAACCTGCCCCAGTTTTGCTCCTATGGCTATTTTCGGGCCAATGTGAGCTTTGTCGACAACTATGCCTTTGGGGAAGGAGATGGCGACGAACAGCAGATCACCCAACGCTTGCGGCAGTATTTTGAATATACAGCCAACGAAAACCTCTCGGCCCAGGTTGCCTATGAGATCGACTCCGGCTGGGGCTGGGAAGGCGAAAGCGGTTTCGGCAACGACGAAGCCGGCCAGATCGAGATCAAACGGGCCCAGTTGGACTTCAACTGGCCAAACACCGACGTCTCCTTCAACGTAGGCCTCACCGGCTGGGTAGCTCCCGGCGGCCCTTTTGGCACTCCTGTATTAGCCGGAGACATGCCCGGCGCGTTTGTCAATGTCCCGGTCAACGACATGATGGGCTTGACCGCAGGCTACATCCGGGCCAGCGACCAAAAACGCATCTATGACGATGACAAAGCGGACGGCGATGAACTCGACGCCGCCTTGCTCTCCCTGCCCTTGACCATGGAAGGGTACAATATGAACCCTTACTTAATATACTCCTGGATAGGGGAAAACAGCGAACCCAACAGCTACATGGACATCAACGACTTCCAGTCCTGGGGCATGGGTGTGGGCACTCTGGCCACCCAGCTGGGCAAGGACGACCCGGCCAGTCCTTGGAATATGCACAGCGACGAAGCCAATGCCTGGTGGGTCGGACTGCCGTTTGGGGTGGACATGTTCGATCCCTTGAGCATCAAGGGACAGGTCCTGTACGGACGAGTGGATGCAGACCACGAAGCCATGGAGCGGGAAGGGTATTATATGGATCTGGGCATCGACTATGCCATGGACATGGTTACACCTTCCGTGTTCGGGATCTACTCCTCTGGTGAGGACGACGATATCTCCGACGGCAGCGAGACCTTTCCCACTCTGTTCAGTGATGGATACCTCTATCCGCCTTCCGGTGTGGCCATGGGCTTCAACAGTCACTTTGGATTTCGGGATGGAGATTACTCCCTGGCTCAGTACATACCCCACGGGATCTGGACCCTGGGCTTCGCCCTCAAGGACATAAGCTTTGTGGACAAGCTGAGCCATACCGTGGCCTGTGCCTACTCCCAGGGTACACACGACAGTGAGGTATTCGAAAAAATGAGCGATGCCGAGCTGGACGTCTTCAAAGGCCAGCGTTTTCAGGAGCTCACCGATGAAGACAGCTCTCTTGAAGTCACCTTGCACAGCAATTACCAGATCTATGAAAACTTAAAGGCCGTCTTGGAGCTGAGCTACGCCAGCCTGGACATGGATGAGGATGTGTGGCGAAGCGACGATTACAGAGACGAAGACGCCATTGTCTCCACCTTTGGTCTATCCTATAGCTTCTAAAAAAAATCCGGCGGGCAGGGCCCGCCGGATTTTTTACTCCTCTCCAGACTGCAGATAAAAACCCTCGGTATTTACCCCTTTCTCCTCGCCCTTCTTCTGGTTCAAGGCATAGGCATAGACCACCGTCTTTCGCTTCTTGAATCCGGTCAATCCCGGATGGGTGGTGGCGCAGACGTAGAGCTCCTGATTTCCGTCGTTGTTGATATCCGCAATCCCGTAATCCACGACCGTGCCGTTGATGGGTCGGGTACTCCACTGCGGGGCCAGCCCCATGCCGTCCCAGAACAGGCTGTGGATCTCCCCCTTGGGAAAGTATCTGTACCTGGTAAAGAACTGGGCGGCCATGGAGACATTCCGGTTGACCAAAAGCTCGAACTCCTCGTCCCGGTCCAGGTTGCAGGGCACCAGGCGGGAAGGGATGAAGTAGAACCTGGTGGGGTCTTCTATGGACTCGCCCAGGCCGGGGAAGGACTTATCCATGGGAATACCCTGGGCTGAGGCGGCATAAGCCTTGCTGGTCACATGCTCGAGCTGGTTGTTGTGATTAAATACCTGCAGCCTGTCATTGGAGTTGACCACAATCGTCTTGTACGCATTCTTGTAGGGCAGGTAGGCGAAGTTGAATACATTGGACCGGCTGGGAAGATTGATCTTTCTTTCCAGGGACAGCTTGTCGTTCATGCGCACAACCGCCTGCACCTGGCTGTCGAAGATCTCGGATTTGCCTTTGCGCTGACCGATGAGGGTCTTTTTGTAATCCGGGGGCTGACGGACCACATTCATATAGAAGTTGATATCTTTTTCTACTTCCTGAAATTGGCCGTCCTTGAAATTGAGCACAAAGGAGGTCACCCGTTCGCCCTGCATGGCCGAAGCCACCAGCTCCAGGTATCCATCCCGGTTCAAGTCGATGGTGTTTAAGTTTAAGCACCGGGTACGCACATTGGTTTTGTACTCACTGATCAGAGACAGCTTGTTGTCTTCGATGCTGTAGGCCTTGACCCCGTGCTCAGCCAGGACAAATATCTCATTGTCATCATCGGCATCCGCATCTGCAACCACCATGTTCAGACCGGTCACGGACAGGGACTGGCTGCGCCATCTTCCTTGCGAGGATTGATATCCGGTGTATTCGAACTGGGGGTTGAGCTCTTCCTGGTTTGAGGCATCATCTTGATAGACAAAGTTTTCATTAACCCGCTGGGAAGCATCCTGGGTTTGCTCCGTGTCCGGGTCCGATTTCTCTCCGTCTTTTTCAGATTCGGATTCCCTCTGCTCCGGGAATATCCGGCCGGTCATCCGGCCTGAGATATCCTCCAATGCCGGAATGAGTTGCCCCATGGGAGTGGACCGGGAGAAAGTCTTGCTTTCCTCACCCAGCAAAAAGGCGCTGATATTGGCCTCCTCACCGGCAATAGTCATATTTCCCCACACCAGGAAGTCCACTCCCAGATCCTGCTGCACAGAGCGGGCCTGACTCTCGGATTGCACAGCTTTAAGGTCAGAAGTCTCTTGGGGAACCAATCGTCCTTCCCAGGTCAGCCGGGAAACCAGCATGGACTGGATCCCCTGCTGCAAATACTGATATTTTTCCGGGCCGTGCACCTGAAACGGAGCCACGGCAAACTCCTTGACATCCTGGGCCACAATATGGGCCGGTGCACATATACACGCAGCCAGGCACAGCGCCCCTACAATCTTTTTCAACATGTTCCCTCCGCCTATTGCAGAACGTTGTCTGTTCATCCAGTATGGATATTCACCCCCACTCTCTTGTCTTATTTATCTTTGCCTTGTCAACAAGGGAAATCGTGGGAAAGAATTGACCCGACCACTTTTTTACCTGTATGATTGAGCGCTCATGTGCAAAAAAACAATACTTAACGTCTCCTAGAAACACGCATACTCGCAAGGGCACAATGTATTGCCTTTTTGTCCGCTTTGGGGCAAAAGATAGGTCAGACTTGCCCAAGGCATAGCCGACCAAGAACAACCCAGGAGCCTGCATGCTCAAATCCAGCACGCACATACTGCTTCCACTGCTTGTCCTTTTTCTGGCCTGCACCTTGTCAGCCCAGGCCACAGAGAACAGTCAATCCCCCAGGATGACCAAAAAAGAGCTCCTCCCTTTGCTGGAATCTTCGGATGTGGTCATTATCGATATCCGGACCAAGCACCAGTGGGAAAGAAGCGAGAAAAAGATCCCCGGCGCGGTCCACGAACCTCCCTTTGAGGCTGCCCAGTGGGGAGACAAGTACGACCGGGACAAGACCGTGGTCACCTACTGTTCCTGACCCAGCGAGAGCTCAAGCGCCCGGGCGGTGCAGGAACTGCGAAAGAAGGGTTTTTCCCAGGCCTATGCCCTCAAGGGTGGATTCGTGGAATGGACCAAGGCTGGATTTCCCACCCAGAATAAGGATTTTGTGCAAGACACCTGTGTGGCCTGCCACGAACAGGCCACGCCGGAGATTGTCCGCCAATGGAAGCAAAGCGCCCACAGCAGCACGCATAATGAGGTCTCCTGTTCCGTATGCCACGGAGACGAGCATACCTCTGCCCAGGATGTCTCCCAGGCCAAGCCGGTTCCGGAAAAGATATGCCGCACCTGCCACGAACATGAATATGTTCAGTTTCGTCAGGGCAAGCACGCCAAGGCCTGGGACAGCATGCTGGCTTGGCCGGATTTTCATCACCAAGGCCAAAAAGCCAATTCCCAAAAGGACTGCACCCATTGTCACGGCGTCGGCCTGAAGCCGCGGGCGGATATCGGCAAGCTCCGAAACCAGGATCATCCCACCGGGGCCGCCTCCTGCAATAACTGCCACACCGGGCACGCCTATTCCCTGCACCAAGCCCGGTCCCCACAAGCCTGCCAGCCCTGCCACAACGGCCCGGAAAGCCCCCAGATGCAGGCCTACAAAGGCTCGGCCCACGGCCGACTCTTTGAGGCTTCAAGTCCCCAGAAGCCCCTGGATCCGGGCAAGCCCCCTACCTGTCAAACCTGCCATTTCGCGGAGAAAAGCCACGGCGTACAAAACGCATGGGGTTCCCTGGGACTTCGCCTGCCCTGGCCTGAAGACCTGAAGTGGTGCCAGGCCAGACGGTCCATTATGAAGGCCCTAGGGCTGTACGCCCCTGAGGCTGGGGACCAGATCTATCAGCACATTGCCGACTTGCAGCTGATGACCTTATCCGAAAAGCGATGGTCATTTCGACGCAGCCAAATGCTTGGAACATGCATGCAATGCCACGAAGGGTCCTGGGCGGAAGAAAAGCTGGACCGGGCGGAGGACATATTGCGCCGGGCGGACCTGCTCATGGGCCAAGCCTTGAACCTGGCCTCCAAAAAAGGAGAGGGAAAAAGTATGCCGGACATCAGCAGCTTTGATCCCGACTTCTCGGAAACGGAGAAGATCGTGTACCGCATGTTCCACATCCAGCGTAAGAAGGCGATAAGCGGTGCCTTCCACAGCAATTGGAGCATGGCGGAAAAGGGGCTACGCAGCATGCGCACAGCTTTGCAGGATATGCAGAGGATACAGGACGGCAGATGATGTGTGTTTTTTCACGTGACCAAAGCGTACCGGCTGATCATATGTCCTGTCCATACCTTTGTATATGCTCCAACAGGGACGGTTTGACTGCGGCTACATCTACCAGATTGACGTCAATCTCTGAGTCCATTGTCTAAAATCGGAATGAACCCTTCTTCCTGATGTTGGACTCGGTATTTCAGACATGCCAATACACTACATGAATTTAATTACGCCGATCACCACCCCGGTCATGCTCACAGTCAGAGTGAAGGACCAAAACATGAACCGATCCATACGCTTGGTCAGAGCTTCAAAGCGGGCGTCTACCTGTTCAAAGCGAGACATCATGTCCCGGCGTTGTTCCTCAAAGCGCTTGTCCATCTGTTCAAACCGAGACATCATGTCCTGGCGTTGTTCCTCAAAGCGCTTGTCCACCTGTTCAAAGCGAGACATCATGTCCTGGCGTTGTTCATCAAAGCGATTGTCCATCTGTTCAAAGCGTTTGTCCATCTGTTCAAAACGCTTGTCCATCTGTTCAAAACGCTTGTCTATCTGCTCAAAACGCTTCTCCATGAGCTCAAAGCCTTGCTTCATCAGCTCCCGCTGGTTCTTGAGCTCCTCCTCCACCCGGACAATGCGCTCCCGGATCTCGATCTCCTTCATGGGCACAAATGCAGACTTCTCCTGCTCCGCCAGCCAGGAGCTCAAAAAAGAGCGCATATATTCTTCCAAGGCCTGATAATCTTCTTGGGCCAGGGCCATACTCGGACCTCCGCAGTTTTTCTGAAAGCGTCAAGCGCTTTCTCCAATAAGAGTTTTCTATCCAAAGCTTAAAGCCATGTGTATGGCCTGTCAATGTACCTTCCCGGGTCACAATAGATCCATGGATATTGCTTCGCTACGCTGGCAATGACGGGCTGAAGTGAAAACCGGCAGCTGGGATCCAACCCATCATTGCTCGCCCAGTTCATACGCGCTTACAGGCCCAAGCTCACAGCAACCCATGGTGCTTCATCTTGGTCCGCAGCTGCTTGCGGGAGATGCCCAGAGTCCTGGCCGCTGCCGACTGATTGCCTCCGTCCTGGTCCAGGGCCCGGACGATGAGCCGTTTCTCCACATCCATGAGGTTGAGCCCGTTTTCTGTGTCTTTTTCTGTCTCCAATTCAGCCAGCTTAGGGGGCAGGCAGCTCAATGTGATCATGTCTCCTGTACACAGGACCACCCCCCGCTCGATGACGTTCTCCAGCTCGCGGACATTGCCCGGCCAGGCATAGAGCTCGAAAACAGTATGCACGTCGCTGGTCACGCCTTGTATGGATCTCTGATTCTGGGTGTTGTACTTGTCCAGAAAGAAATTGATAAGCAGAGATATGTCTTCCTTGCGATCCCGAAGGGGAGGCAGATGTATGGTGATCACATTTAATCTATAAAAGAGGTCCTCGCGCCAGGTTCCGGCCTCCACCTCGCTCTCCAAGTCCTTATTGGTGGCCGCCAGAATGCGCACATCCACCTTGCGCCGCTTGGTTCCCCCCACGCGAACGAACTCCTTTTCCTGCAAAAAGCGGAGCAGCTTTTTCTGCAAGCCCAGGGGCAGCTCGCCCACCTCGTCCAAAAACAAGGTTCCCCCATGGGCCATTTCGATCTGCCCCTTCTTGGACTCATCCGCTCCGGTAAAGGCTCCCTTGGCATAACCGAAAAGCTCGGACTCCAAAAGATTTTCCGGAATGGAGGCGCAGTCGATGGTCACAAAGGGCTTTCCCCCACTGGATCCGGAGTAGTGGATGCCCCGGGCCACCAGCTCTTTGCCGGTCCCGGTCTCCCCGGTGATCAGGATATTGGATCCATAGTCGGCCACCTTTTCCACCAGGTTGAAGATCTCCTGCATGGCCTTGCTCTTGCCGACCATGGAGCCCAGGCTGTAGCGGTCTTTGAGCTCCTTTTTCAGGGCTGTGTTTTCTTCCTGCAGGCTGCTCTGTTCCAGGGCGTTCTTGATCAGCAGCAAAAGCTCGTCGTTGTTCACCGGCTTGGCCAGGTAATTGTAGGCCCCGAGCTGCATGGCCTGCACCGCGCCTTCAATGCTTCCAAAGGCGGTGATCATGATCACCGGCAGCCTGGGCCAGCAGGTCTTGACCCCTTCCAGGAGCTCCAGCCCGCTTTTGCCGGGCAGCTTGAGATCGGTGATCAAAAGATCCACTTCCGAGTTCTTGAGCACCGGCCAGGCCGCCTCCGCGCTTTCGGCCGCGAGTACGGTGTAGCCCGCGCCTTTGAGCACAGAAGACAGGACCTTGCGGATGTTTTTCTCGTCGTCTACCAGGAGGATAGTGATGTCGGTGGTCATATGAGTACTGCGGCTCAAAAATGTTGTATAAATTTTTGGCAATTTGAAAACAGACGGCCTACTGTCGGCTCTTCCGTAGGGCGGGCTTGACCCCAAGCCCTGCCCTCCTGCGAATGTTTGAAATGAGCAACTATTCATTTCAAATAAGGCCAATCTTCAGGTTTTGCCACTAATCCAGCTTTCACTGGATTGTTTCGAATATACTGGATAATTTTTTCACTCTCTTCCCGCGTGCGAGACCAATGATCAAACCACTCTTTTTGCCAAAAACGCCTTCCTATCCTTCCTAAACTCTGGTTTGCCATCCTAGCTGTAATTCTTTTAAAATTTTGAATAATATCAGACATAGATTGATTCAATGGCCTAAAAAACCAGTGGATATGATTTGGCATGATCACATAGCTATAAAATTTGCAAATATCTTTAGACTCATAGATTTCGAAAGTCGATGTGAGTATTCTTGCAATTTGATCCTGAATTAATATCATATTGGTATGATCATTATCCAGCCATGCTTCCATCTTTACAAAATATTTTCTCGAGGTATTCCGACACCCTCTTCCATTAGCATCATTTATTATTTGCTGAAGTTCTTCTTTTAAAAAATGAGGAAGTGTGCCTGCCAACCGCATGGTAATAAAATAATCCGCATCAACAACTTCCCAATGCGGGAGCTGCCCGCGCCAAAAGCGAATTGTTGGAGGTTTTGACATCATAGCCTCTTTATTCAGATGGCCTGCCCTTGGGGGCAAGGGCAGCCTACTGCCGGCTCTGCCGTGGGGTGGGGCGGGCTTGACCCCAAGCCCTGCCTTTCCAAGGCCTACTGCACAGGCAGCAAAATGATAAAGGTGCTCCCCTGCCCTTCAGCACTCTCCACCTGGATGGACCCGCCCAAATCCCGGATGTTCTGCTCGGCAATGGCCAGTCCC
>JBNJII010000099.1:0-8629 GCA_051749205.1 Thermodesulfobacteriota bacterium
TTCGCATTTCCGTGTCGTTGGATAGTGGGTCAAACTTAAAAAGAAAATCAACATTACAAATTGCCACTATATGGGACAGAACTTATAAGACACGGCACTAGTTCATACGAGTGGCTGGAAACCGAAGATCAGCTCATTGAGCCGTCGGACCAGATCCTCACGCAGGTTGAGGTTGTGACCATCCAGGCTCCTGGCTCCGATGACTCCCAGCAAGGAATTGGTCAAAAGGACCGCTTCCGCGTTGAAGAGCTCTTCCACCTGCACCTGTCCTTGGCGACTGGAAAACCCCAAACCGATCAAGGCGGATATGACCTGGGTCTGCATCACTCCAGGGAGGACATGTGCAGATTGAGGGATAACCGCCTGGGAGCCGTGCACAAGGATGAGGTTGGCGGAGTTGGTCTCGGAGACCGTGCGGTCCGGATTTATGATCAGGGCCTCATCCCCTCCCTGATTTCGGGCCCATGTTCCGGCCAGGATGTAGATAAGGTGGTTGGCGGTTTTCATCCCGGCCAAAAAGCTCTGCCGAGGTTCGGGATAGGTGAGAAGGTCCAGATGGTCGCGGTTGTGTCCAGCCAGACGATGGGTGTAGGCCCGGGCTGAGATGCAGAATATATCTTCGCTCACCCCTTGTCCGGCATAGATCTTTACTACAGCGGTTCCATGGAGCCGGTTGGCTTTTAAGACCCTGGTGGCGATTTTGTCCCAATCCAAGCGGGGCAGGGCCCGCCCGGTGAGAGTCTGCCAGGTTGTATCCATTCTATGAATGTGTTCCGGCTCAAACCAAATGTGTCCCCTGTCCGTGCGCAGGGTCTCAAAGGCTCCAAAACCATACTCAACAGCCGGTGAACGGAGGCTGCACAAGGCCTCGCTCTCCAAGACCAAGTGACCGTTGTACCAGACCCAGGCCTGCTTTTCTTGCGGACCAGGTGAGCTGGTCAAGACCTGGGCAAAGGTGCGACCCTTGTGCCAGGTCTCCTGGTACTCCTGTTCAGGGTCGGAATCCATGACCACCCCTCCGCCCACGGAATAGACCAAACGACCCTGGCTGATCACAGCCGTGCGGATGGCGATGGACAGGTCCAAGCGGCCGTCGAACCCCAGATAGCCTATAGAGCCAGTGTAGACATGCCGTTGAAAGGGCTCTAGCTCATCGATGATTTCCATAGCTCGGATCTTGGGGCACCCGGTGATGGACCCGCCGGGAAATGTGGCCTGGAGAAGGTCAACGAGGTCGTATTCCGGCTCCAAATGGCCCTGGACAATGGAGACCAGGTGAAAGACATTGTCGTAGGCCTCCAGACGCTTATGCTCGGCGACGTGAACGCTTCCCGGGACACATACCCGGCCCAGGTCGTTGCGCATCAGATCAACGATCATGGCCAACTCCGCCCTGTCCTTGGGGCTTTGTTGCAGCTCCTTGGCCAGGGCTTGGTCCTGATCCGCATCTTCCCCTCTGGGGCGGGTTCCTTTGATGGGCCTGGTCTCCACCTGGCCGTTATGAACTGTGAGAAACCGCTCCGGCGAGGTGGAGATGACCTGGTGCCCCCCGGCCTGGATGTAGGCGTAAAACGGGGCCGGATTTCGAGCAAACAAATCGGAGAAGAGGTCAAAGGGATCTCCCTGGAAGGTATGTACCAGGCGCTGGGAGAGATTGACCTGGTAGACGTGTCCGGAACGGATGTATTCCAAAATGGCCTCCACTGCCCGCAAATATTGGTCCCGGCTGAATGAGGACTTGGGCATTTGGGCCTGACAAGTGTGATTTTCAGCCCTGAGCTGTCGGGATTCGTGTATCCAGTGAGCACAGAGGTTTTGGCGCTCATGCAGCCCGGGAGCCTTGCCGTGATCCCATATGGGCAGGTGCAGCCATGTACGGCCGGAGTGGATTTCTTGAATGAGGACAATGCTGGGGGCGGCCAAATACATGTCCGGCAAGCAGGTGTCATCCAGGCTGGTACAGGGCAGGCTTTCAAGGTGCCGGCTGAGCTCATAGCCCAGATAACCGAACAGTCCGGCCTGTACCGGACCGCAACCGTGCTGACCCGGGATTGCATTGGTCTGAAGCACAGACCGGACTGCGGCCAGGGGCGAGCCGGATGCGGATATCTCTGTGTTGCCTCGTTTGCAGGTCCAGGTGTGATTTTTGGCTTGAAGAACAAACCAGGGGCGCAGGCCCAGGATATGATATCTGGCGCTGTCCACCTTTGCGCCGCTGGCCAGGAACACGCTTCCAGGTTCATGCCTTTTGGCCCGAGCCAGGGCAAAGAGATCCGGGCTGGGGGAAAGCTCTTGGGACTGCACATTGCGGCAGATGCCGGTCAGATCGATGAGTTTTTTCCAGTTGTCGCTTGCTGTCATCAAAAATACCTTTCCATTTTTGAGCACAGATTGAGGAAATTCTCCATCAACTCCCGGCCGGCCTGGGTCAGAAAGCTCTCTGGATGGAACTGCACTCCATGGACCGCAAGGTCGGGATGCGAAAGGCCCATGACCAGTCCGTCCTTGGTCCAGGCCGTGATCTGCACAGGGGAAGTGTGTCCGGGACAGGCCTGCAAGGAATGATATCTGGCCACTTGCAGGGGACTGGGGAGCCCGGTGAAGATCCCGGTGCCGGTATGAAAGATGGAGCTGGTCTTGCCGTGGGTGGGCCTTTGGGTCCTGGCCGTAGTTCCGCCAAAAAACTCATTGATACATTGCAGACCCAGGCAGACGCCCAGGATGGGGAAGCTTCGGTGGCAAGCGGCAATGATTTCCAGGCTGGCTCCGGCTTGGCCCGGATCCTTGGGTCCCGGACTGATGATGACGGCTGCTGGGTCAATAGCGTATACGTCGTGGGGAGTAACCGCGTCGTGGCGGCGGACAATGACCTGACAGTCCAACATGCGCAGCAATTGGACCAGATTAAAGGTGAAAGAATCGTAATTGTCCACCATAAGGATCTTCATCCTTAATTTCTCCCTGTTTCTCTCTGAACCATAAAAAAAACGCCATCCAAACATGAGTCTGGATGGCGTCTTGGCCTGGCATAACTCACTACACTTGCAGAACAGGTGCATTTTTGATTATTGGCTATCAAAACATGCCCATAATGTCCAGTCCAAAATACAGTAAGCACACTCATTTTCAAGGGCAGGGCCCACCCTTGAAAAACTCGCAAGGCCGCCCTTGCCCCCAAGGAGATCCATTATGCCCAGCAGTAAAGTGATTCCTATAAATACCAATGAGCAGGTGAAAGCCAAACTCATGACCGCCGTGGGGCAGACCCTGGCTCAAGCCGGCTTTTCCACATGCAATGAAGATCTTGTGGCCCAGGGGGCGGGCGTCAAGCGCATAAATATATTTCGATTTTTCGGCGGCCTGCCTGGATTAGTATCTGCATTCGGGGACTCCGGCCAGTTCTGGCCGACAACTGAAGAGCTTCTCCAAGAGACGGAGGCAAGCTTTCCGGACATCACTCCTGAAGAGCAGATGTCCGCCTTTTTTAAAAGCTTGCTCATCTGTCTGAGACGCCGGCCACAGACCTTGGATATCCTGGCTTGGGAAACTCTGGAGCGCAATGAGCTCTCCAGACGGCTCGAAGACGTCAGGGTGCGGACTGCCCTGGAATATTTTGAGAATCTGCACGGAGAAATCCCCGAGGATATTGATCTTTCGGCCATCGTGGCCCTGCTGGCCGGGGCAGTGTTTTTCTTAAGCGTCCAATCCAGGAATATGCGGACCTTCGGGGGGATCGACCTGCAATCGGATGCCGGCTGGAAGCGGATAGAACAGGCCATAGAGCTGCTGATGCGGGGATCTCTCTCGACCGGACCCGGTCATACAAAGTAGGTGTTGGCGTGTTTCCTTGATCCAAAGAGGCTTTTGGTCTATATGTCTGGCAATATCTCTTTGTGTATCTTTCGCCCTGCAGCCAGCAAGCCACCTGATTTCTCAGGCCAATTTTCAATAAGGAGGGCCGTATGCACACTGTTTTTCTCCAACCGGATACATGCGTGGGGTGCCGGCATTGCGAAGTGGCCTGCGTGCTGGAGCATTCCAGGCACTTGGATGTGCTGTCCTATGTTCTTGGGGAGAAGGATTCCCGCCCCCGGCTCAGAGTGGAGACCGGTGTGGATTTTATGCCCTATCCCAATCGCTGCCGGCACTGTCATCCAGCCCCGTGTGAGCAGGCCTGCCCCTCGGGAGCTGTGTATCGGGACCGGGAGACCGGAGCCGTCCTGGTTGATTCCCACAGGTGCATAGCTTGCTGGATGTGTGTGATGGTCTGTCCATTTTGTTCCATGGGTATGCAGATGCACACGCCCCAAAGCGGCAGGCACAAGGCACTCAAATGCGATGCCTGTGTGCAAAGACTGCGAGAGGATAAGCCCCCGGCATGTGTCCGGGCTTGTAAAACACAGGCCTTGCGATTCGGAAAAGCTGATCAGCTGCTGGGTCAGAAACACAAACAAGCAGTTGTGGATATGACTATGGCTGCTCAGGGTCTGGACAAAGAAAGCCTGCCGGAAAATCTGCGACTTTTCCAAGAGGTGCGAAGGAGCCTGGCTGCATTGGGGCCGATGCCCTCATCCAGCCAAAAGACCAGGGCGTAGGGGGCAGATGCACACCATTTGGAAGGCCTTGTGTATTTCAATGGAGGAATATTATGTACAGCAAAGATATTCGGGATCAAGCCGCTGCAAGGAGTGTGGATCAATCCGTTGTCCCCCTGCTGGAAAAGGCCTTGGCTGAGGGGCTGGAGACGGCCTGGGAACGCCTGGAAGAGCAGCAGCCCCAGTGCGGTTTCGGCCAGTTGGGGGTTTGCTGCAACCGGTGCGCATTGGGACCCTGCCGTATAGATCCCTTCCGGGGGAGTCCGGCAAAGGGTGTATGCGGTGCGGATGCAGATCTCATCGTTGCCCGCAATTTTCTTGACGATCTGGCCACTGGAGCGGCGGCTCATTCCGATCACGGCCGGGAAGTCGTGGAGACCTTGCTCCAGACCGCGCGGGGAGAGGCCAAGGGCTACAGCATAGCAGACTCT
The DNA here is from genome assembly GCA_051749205.1 of Thermodesulfobacteriota bacterium. Taxonomy (GTDB): domain Bacteria; phylum Desulfobacterota; class Desulfovibrionia; order Desulfovibrionales; family Desulfothermaceae; genus Desulfovermiculus. Next base: position 5,027 of record JBNJII010000099.1, read on the forward strand.
GAGAAGCTGCGGGCATTGGCCCGGGAACTACATGTCCAGTTCAACCCCACGGATTTGCTCCAAACCGCCCAGGAGGTGGCTTTGGCTTTGCTGGAGGAGTTCGGGACAGTGAAGAACTCCATCTCCTTTGTCTCCCGGACCCCGGAGCAGACCAGAAAGGTGTGGGAGAATGCGGGCATTGTACCCCGCAGCGTGGACCGCGAGATCGTGGAAAGCATGCACCGGATTCACATGGGCGTGGGAGCGGATGCTGCCAATATCCTTTTGCACGGACTGCGCACCTCCCTGTCCGACGGCTGGGGTGGATCCATGATGGCTACCGAGGTCTCGGATGTCCTGTTCGGAACCCCGGAGATCAAAAACTCTCAGGTCAACATGGGGGTGTTCAAGCCGGATCAGGTGAACATCGTCCTGCACGGACACAACCCCATCCTGTCCGAGTTGATCGTTGCTGCAGCCCAGGATCCGGAAATGATCAAGCTGGCTCAAGAGAAAGGAGCTGCAGGCATCAACCTGGCCGGGATGTGTTGTACTGGAAACGAGCTCATGATGCGCAGGGGCATCCCAGTGGCCGGAACCCTGCTGAGCCAGGAGCTGGCCCTGGCTACCGGCGCGGTGGAGGCCATGATCATCGACTATCAGTGCATTTTCCCCTCCATCGGTCAGACAGCGGCCTGCTACCACACCAAGCTCATCTCTACCAGCGAGAAATGCAAGGTGCCCGGGGCGGAGCATATGGAGTTCTGTTCGGAAACAGCCGAGCAGAGCGCTGAAAAGATCGTTCGCCTGGCAATCGACAATTATGCCCACAGGGATGAGGAACGGGTGTATATTCCTGGCCAGCCCATGGATCTGACCGCCGGATTCTCGGTGGAAGCGATCATCAAGGCCCTTGGGGGCAGCCCCCAATCGCTTCTGGACGCAGTCACCTCCGGGAACATTCGCGGGGCAGCTGGAATAGTGGGCTGCAACAACCCTCAGATCAAACACAACTACGGTCATGTACAGCTGGCCAAGGAACTCATCAAACAAGATGTTCTGGTGGTGGAGACCGGATGTTCGGCCATTGCCTGTGCCCAGGCCGGACTCCTCAAGCCCGAAGCAGCTCACCTGGCTGGTCCTGGACTCAAGGAGGTCTGTACCTCCCTGGGCATTCCTCCGGTCCTGCACATGGGCTCCTGCGTGGACTGTTCCCGTATCCTGGTTTTGGCCGGTGCCTTGGCCAAGGCCTTGGACGTGGCCATCAGCGATCTGCCCCTGGCTGGAGCGGCACCGGAATGGTATTCCCAGAAGGCAGTGTCCATTGCCTCCTATTTTGTATCCTCCGGGGTGTATACCGTTTTGGGCATCCCGCCCAAGATATTTGGCAGCCAAAACGTGCTCAACCTGGCTGCGGAGGGATTAAGCGAGGTGGTGGGAGCCACCTTTGCCGTGGAGCCCGACCCGGTTCAGGCCGCAGGGATGATGGTCAAGCATATCGAGCACAAACGGAGCGGATTGGGGATATAAGGGCAAAAAGTTCACAGGAGGATAATAGCAGTGCATATAGCTATTATCGGCATGGGGCCGGCAGCAGTCAGTGCGGTGCAGGCCATACGGGAAAAGGATGCTCAGGTCCGGATCAGCATGTTTTCGGCCGAGGACTGCCCTCCGTATTCCCCGCCCTGTCTGGGCCATTTCCTGAGCACCGGAGACACCGGCCCCCTTTTTGGGCAAGGCGAGGATCTCAGTCAGAAGTATGAGGTCGATTGCTATCCAGGAGATCCGGTTGTTTCTCTGGATTCCAGACAGAACTGGCTGCATACCCAAAGTGGCCGGTGCTTTGATTTTCAGACCTTGATCATCGCCTCGGGCAGCTCCTTGTATGCGCCGGTGCCCGGAGCGGACAAGCCTGGAGTCTTGCAGTTCAAGAATCTGGCCGGGGCCCAGGCTTTGCGGCACATGGCCCTGGAAGGACAAGCCTCCACCGCCGTGGTTGTCGGCGGAGGATTCATCGGGGTGGAAATCGCCTTATACCTGGCCAAGCTGGGGGTCAGGCCGGTGCTGCTTAACCGTAGAGGCTGGATTATGCCCCGGCTTTTGGATCAGGAGACAGCTGGACATGTTCTGGAAGATCTCATCGGGCAGGGCGTGGATGTGCGCTTGAGCACAGAAGGCATTGAGTTCTCTGGCGACAAAGAAGTGAACTCCCTGGAGACCAACAGAGGAGAAAGGCTGCGGGCAGACGTGTATATTGCAGCCACCGGGGTCAAGCCGAATGTGGGGTTTGTGCGGGAAAAAGATCTGGCCGTGGATGCGGGTATCCTGGTAGACGAACATCTCCAGACCAGTCGCGAGGGGATATTTGCCTGTGGCGATGCAGCCCAAGCCAAAGAGCTGCTCACAGGAAAACAGCAGGTGCTGGGGCTGTATCCGGTGGCTGTCAAGCAGGGTTGGATTGCAGGCAAGAACGCTTTGGGAGCCAAACAGATCTATCCACCCCAGCCAAGTATGAACTCACTCAAGGGCTTGTCCTTTCCGCTTGTGGTGGCCGGCCTCCAGCACGGCCAGGAGAGGGTCTATAGGGGAAAGGGCTGGCTGCAGAAGTTTTTTGTTCAGGAAAACAGCCTGCAGGGCTTTGTGCTCCTGGGAGATATCTCTCAGGCTGGAAGATATATGCATCTCCTGCAGCAACAGAGACCTTTCCCAGACGTTGAATACTCCCTTGTATGAAAAGAGCATAAGTTTTGAGGATACAGTTGGATCAATGAGTCAAGTCTCTCCTCAACTGTTTATGCAGTTTTCCGTCTCTTCCACAACTGCATCTCTTGCATCTTTTGTTTCCGTTGCCGGGCCAGGGCCTTGGCAATAAGGGAAGTGTTCTTTTTATAGCCCCATTTTTCTTTGTATTCTTCAGGTGTCAATCCGTGCTGGGCAAGATGTTTTTTGGACAGAACCTTAAACTTCTTGCCGCATTCCAGACAGACAACAGCTTTTTCTCTTATGGCTTTCTTGGGGTCTACTGCCGGCTCTTGAGGTTTGTTACCCTCTGGCTTGGCTTCGTCCCCTTCCACAATGCCCTTGAGTTGTTGGGATAGACTTTTGACCATGGAAGTGATTTCCTCTTCACTCATGGTCCGGACACTGGCTTGGGCCTTGACGATGTCTAATGCTTGCTGAACATACTCTTCCATCATACCACTCCTTGCATTCAAAAATAGATAGTTCGATCATTGAATAAGCTCAAGTTGGGCAATATTGTAAGTGCAAAACAATAAATGTCAACAATGTATATTCAAGAGGAAAAATATTTTCTTATAAATTGCTTATTCACTTCAGCAAAACATTATTGTTTGTGCTCTCCTTTTAGGTTCGTGTCTGTTCAGCCTTGCCTCCGGCAAATCTAAAATATTTTTTGCCCCAAAACGGGCAAAAATGAAAAGCTTGCCGGATTGATCACGAATGAAACTGGTCTTTCGTATAAACGAAACCGCACCGGTCGGATGACCAGCAGGGTCCAGAAATATCCAGGGCTCTCCCTCCCGTCACTCCCTGACGATCTCGCATACTCCACGGGCGCAGGCCTGCATGGAGCCAAGGCAGTCTTCAACCTGCTTGAAGCCG
>JBNJII010000100.1:0-8303 GCA_051749205.1 Thermodesulfobacteriota bacterium
CAAATTGCCACTATATGGGACAGAACTTATAAGACACGGTACTAGGGGAAAGCCTTTCTATCAAAAGGGCAGGCCCTCTTTCAGGTTAAAACCTTGTTTCATACGAGTCCACTTTGTACATGCTTGCGGGTTCAAGGTTTGAGAATTATGGCTCCAAGAAGACAGTCAAGTCACGGAGAATAATGGTGACGAGCCGCCTGCCATGGACAGGCGGCTCGTGGGGTTTAAATCTCCAAAAACTCCCGGACGCTTTTGATCACTTGATTGGTGCAATCCGGTCCTTTGGGGATGTAGTCTTCCGCCTCCATGCTCATGGCATCGTACTGGGTATAGCTGGTGTCAGCTATGTGGTCGGCCACGGCAGTGAGCATAATGACCGGAATATCCGAGGTCTGGGGGTTGGCTTTAAGTTCTTTGCACATCTGGAAGCCGTCCTTCACCGGCATCATCACATCCAAAACAATGATATCCGGCAAGTTGGCATTGACCCGGTCCCATCCTTCGGCACCGTCATAGGCCACATCCACTGTACAGTTGAGTTTTTCCAGTTTGCTTTGGACGACGGTTACGAAATCCGGATCATCGTCGACAACAAGGATGCGTTTAGTGGTCATGTCCTTTCTCCTCTTTTTAAAATCCGCACAGTTCTGTGTCAGGAGCCGGCAGTCGGTGGCTCAATCAGGGCTTCGCGAGCTGTTGCAGCCACCTGGGATCATACTGTTCTCTTGCTGGTCTTGGGGGCTGACCAGCTTTCGACAGTGGCTTACAGATATACCATGTCCTTGATGAGTGAACCAGTTTTGGCCAAAGATTTCAAGAAGGAATTCTTTTGATCCTCTTTTGAAACAGGATACTTGCCCACCTTGTCCCCCAGAGGGTGCATTGCGGCACCGGTTGCCGGCACAGACTGGGCGATTATACATCAGGCCTGGGGTGCAGGCCGCTGCGTTCAGCAATTTCCGGGACCTTTTCCTCCCATTCAATGGCCATGATGTGAAAGCCGTGCACTCCCTCGCACTCCTTGAGTTGTTGGATGGACTCCACGGCGATGGTGATTCCCTCGGCGGCCTGTTTGTCCTTGGGTGTATCAGACATGCGTTTGACCACATGATCAGGGATGTCCATACCCGGGACGCGCTTTTGCATAAATCTGGCCATGCCAGCGGACTTGAAAGGGGTTATCCCGGCCAGGATGTGTGTTTTTTCATGTAAGCCGCGCTCTCTCACCCCTTTCATCCATTCCTCGAACTTGTCCAGGTTGAAGATGCACTGGGTCTGGATGAACTCCACCCCGGCCGCGATTTTCTTGGCCAATCTGGGAACCCGGATCTCAAAAGGATCGGCAAAAGGATTGGCCGCGGCGCCGACAAACATCTGGGGCGGGCGCTTGAGCTCATCGCCGCCCAAAAACTTGCCTTCATCGCGCATGTGGCGCACAGTCTGAATCAACTGCATGGAATCCAAGTCGTGCACGTTCTGGCCTTGGGAGCAGTCTCCAAAGCTCTGATGGTCCCCGCTTAAGCAGAGGATGTTGTTGATGTCAAAGGAGGCTGCGCCCAGGATGTCGCTTTGCAGGGCAATTCGATTACGATCCCGGGTGACCATCTGCAGGACTGGCTCCACACCCATGAGCTTGAGCTGAATACAGGCGGCCAGGCTGCACATGCGGGTCACTGAGGTCTGGTTGTCGGTGATATTGATGACATCGACATGGTCCTTGATGAGTTCCGCCTTTTTCTTGATGACCTCCGGATCGCTGCCCCGGGGCGGACCGCACTCCGAGGTGACAGCCATGTGTCCGGAAGCCAGGACTTTTTCCAGTTTGCTCGGCGTCTTCACGTTCATGACTGCACATCCTCCCTGACGACTTTTCGCGGCCCTCCGGCCCGGTCTGTGGTCCAGTCTTTGATAGGCATGAGCTTTTCGTACTCATCCATTCTGTCCAGGGCTGTCAAGCGGTCGATGATCAACTGCCAGGCACAGGGCAGCTCTGGATGGATCTCGCACTTGCCATTGGTTGAGCCTCCGCATGGCCCGTTGAGCAGCCGTTTGGCGCAACGGGAAATTGGGCATATGCCAGCTGTTTGCCCCAAGACGCACTGCCCGCAGGCCTGGCAGCGTTCGGTCCACAGGCCGCGCTCCTCGGTGACCCCCAAAAAGCAGGTGTTCACCCCGGGATAGACCGGCAGGCGGGGATAGGTCTCGGCCATGAATTGTACCCCCACTCCGCAGGCCAGGGAAATCACGGCATCATATTTATCGGCCACGTCCCGGACTTCTTCCAGGTATTCTCGATCGCATTGGCGTTCCAAGGTGCGCTCGTCCACATGCACATCCTTTCCCTGGTTCAAAAAGGACATGCGCAAGGTTGAGGCCAACACAGCCACTTCCTTTTTGCCTCCGGCCTCGCAGACTGTGACGCATTCGTTGCAGCCCAGGATGAGCAAGGATGACACATCCTTGACCATTTCCATGATCTCCTCGACTGGCTTTCGATCAGCAACAATCATGGTCCATCCTCACTTGGTCAGAGTACTTACTTCAGAGGTCAAGGGCCAGGGGTCAGGTCTCAGGAGATTGGCCACAACCAGGTGGAGCGCTCTGTTTTCGGTGGGCTGGTATAAAGCCCTTATATAAGTCCGTCACTCCCAAGTTGTCCGCTCCTGATTCCCGCCTCCGTCCCCTGAATCCAGAACTACGCAGCTTTCGGCTTCCGGGCCGCCTTCAAGGGAGTAGGACCCAAGCGGCGGATGATCTCGTCCATCTCCATGGCGTACTGGGCGAATCGGGGCCCTTCTCCGGAGGACAGGTTGTACATCCCCACCCGTTCGCCGCCCACACCTACCTGATCCAATATTGTCCGGGCCTGCTCGACCCGTTTTCTGGCCCGGAGGTTGCCGGTTTTGTATCGGCAGTCGCCTTCCAGGCAACCAACGACAAAGACGCCGTCAGCCCCTTTTTCAAAGGCATGCAGGATGTGCACGAGGTCGACTTTTCCGGTGCACGGGACACGTACGATCTTAATGTCCGAGGGATAGCTCAGTCGCATCGAACCTGCCAGGTCCGCAGCTGAGTAGCCTCAGAAGTTGCAGCAAAAGGCGACAATAATGGGCACAAAGCCTTGGCTCATAAGACTCCCTCCAATAAAGCATCGATTTCGCTTTCTATTTGCACATCCTCGTACCAGTTGAGCTCAATGGCCTTGGCCGGGCATTCGGCGGCGCACACCCCGCATCCCTGGCATAGGGCCACGTCGATTTCACTGACCCCCTCTTCATTGATCCGGGGCACTCCAAAGGGGCAGGCCCGGACACAGATGAGGCAGGCGGCACATTTTTCCGCGTCCACTTGAGCTGTTACCGCAGAAAGGGTCAGATACTCTTGGGACAAAAAGGTCACCGCTCGGGAGGAGGCGGCCAAGGCCTGGGCAATGGCTTCGGAGATGAGCATGGGGCTGTGGGCCGTGCCGCAGACAAAGACGCCTTCTGTACCCATATCCACGGGTTTGAGCTTGACGTGGGCCTCCAGAAAATGGCCTTCGGCATTTCTGGGCAGCTTGAGAAGCTGGGCCAACTCTTCAGTATCCTCGGCCACGAGACCGGCGCTTAAGGCCACGAGGTCGGCATCGATTCGCAAGAGCCGGTCCAAAATGGGATCTCGGACCTCGACCTGCAGTCCGTCTTCTCCCTGGACAACCTGGGGGGGATCCTGAGGATCAAAATGAATAAAAATGACCCCCATTTCCCTGGCCTTGGTGTAGTACTCTTCCAGAAGGCCGTAGGTGCGGATGTCCCGGTAGAGGACAAAAACCCGGGCTTCTGGGTTGTCCTTTTTGATGTGCAAAGCGTTTTTGATCGCGCTTTGGCAACAAATGCGCGAGCAGTTGGGGTTGTCCTCATTGCGAGAGCCCACACACTGGATCATGACCACAGACGAGAGGTCTTGCCCCCCCTTATTGTCCAGGCGCTGGGCCAGTTCGATCTGGGTCACCACCTTTTCGCTTTCCGTGTACTGGTATTCCGTGGGCTGATATTCGGTGCCCCCGGTGGCCAGAATGATGGCCCCGTGCTCCAGCTTTCTTTCATACATGGAGGGCCCGACGATGAGCTCGGTGCTGAAGTTGCCCTTGAATCCAGAGCTGTTGACAATCAAAGACTCGGTCAGGACCTGGATGTTTTCGTGTTTGGTGACCTTGTCCGCCAATTCCTGAATCAACCCCTGAACGTCGCCTCCTTCAATGGTGCTGGTCAGTCTGCGGGACAGCCCGCCCAGTTCTTTTTCCTTTTCCACCAGATAGGTCTCAAAGCCCTGGTCACCCAGGTTTAGAGCCGCTGTCATTCCGGACACACCTCCGCCAACCACCAGGGCGCGGGAAGTGACCGGGATGCGTTTTTCCTGTAAAGGAGCCAGTTTAGCCGCCCGGGCTATGGCCATGTGCACCAGTTGTTTGGCCTTTTCTGTGGCCAACTCCGGTTCGTCGCCATGGACCCAGGAGTCCTGGTTGCGGATATTGGCCATTTCAAAGAGGTACTTGTTCAGCCCGCATGCCTCCAAGGTCTCCATGAAGATGGCCTCATGGGTCTTGGGGGTGCAGGAAGCGACCACAATGCGGTTGAGGTTGTTTTCCAAAATGACCTCTTTCATCTGCTGTTGGGCGTCTTCGGAGCAGGTGAACAGGTTCTGGGTGGTGTAGGCCACACCGGGCAGGGTGCCGGCGTAAGCCTCTACCTCAGGGACGTCCACCACGCCCCCGATATTGATCCCGCAATTGCAGACAAAGACGCCGATCCTTGGTTCCTGGCCCTGAACCTCCAGCTCCTCCGGCAGTTCCAGGGTCCTGGTCTGCGTGTGGCGGACGGGGGCCAGCATGCGACCGGCGGCGCAAGCTGCGGCGCTGGCGTCGGACACCGAGCTGGGAATGTCTTTGGGGGCCTGGAAGATGCCGCAGGCGTATATACCCGGCACTGAGGTGCTTACCGGATCAAAGGGTGAAGAGTGCACAAACCGAGAAGTATTGAGCTCGATGCCCAGACGTTCGGCCAGGACCCGGCTTTGGGCCGAGGACTCAAAACCCACTGAGAGGATGACCAAGTCAAAGGTTTCGTCGATTATCTCCCCTTTTTCGGTTACATAGCGCACTGAAAGATCGTCGCTGCCTGGCAGCGGGTCTACTGTATGCACTCTGGCCTTTATAAAGCGGACCCCTTCCTTGTCCTTGGCTCGCAGGTAATACTTCTCAAAGTCCTTGCCAAAGGTGCGGATGTCCATGTTGAAGATGGCACAGTCCAGCTCGTCCGGGGCATGCTCCTTGGCCACCATGGCCTCTTTGATGGCATACATGCAGCACATGGAGGAGCAATACCCATTGCCGCAGCGGTTGGTATCCCGGGAGCCGACGCACTGCAGCCAGGCGATGCGCTTGGGTTCTTTGTGGTCCGAGGGCCGGACCAGATGTCCCATGGTCGGGCCGGAGGCGCTCAAGATACGTTCAAATTCCAAGCTGGTCAGAACATTGGGATGGCTGGAGTGGTGATAGAACTCTTCCAGCTTGGCCGGGTCAAAGACCTGGTTGCCCGGACAGAGAACAATGGAACCCACCTGCAGCTCCATATCAACCGCCTGCTGGGAATGGTCGATGGCCTCGGCCAGGCAGGCCTCGACGCACTGCTCACATTCACAGCAATAGCCGCAGTTCAGGCAGCGGTCCGCTTCCGCCTGCCCGCTCTGGGCATCCAGGCCCAGCTCTACTTCCTGGAAGGTGCAGGTCCGCTGTTCGTCGTCCAGCTCAGGGATCTCCGCCCGCTGCAGCGGGGGCTGGCCTTCTGGGATGGAGCACCAATCCGGGACCTCTTTTTCCGGTATGGCCTCCCGGCCGCGGGCCATATCCCGGCCGTCCAGGTAACGGACGATGGATTCAGCCGCTTCTCGCCCTGCGGCAATGGCTCCGATGGCCACCCAGGGACCGGTTTGCAGATCGCCGCCGGCAAAGACACCCTCTCGGCCGGTGGCAAAGGTGACCGGATCGGTCTCTATGGTTCCCCAGCGGGTAAAGGACAGATCCGGGATCTCGCTGAAGGCGGAGAGGTCCGGCTGTTGGCCGATGGCCGGTATGATGTGGTCGCAGTCCAGATCGAATTCACTTTCTGGAACAGGAACGGGACGCCGCCGGCCGGACGAGTCGGGTTCTCCGAGCTGCATGTGGATGCAGCGCAGACCGGCCACCTGCTCGTCCTGGACAAGAATTTCCTGGGGCGCGGCCAAGTACAAAAACTCAATGCCTTCGCACCGGGCTCCTTCCACTTCTTCCGGCAGGGCGGGCATTTCGTCACAGGAGCGGCGATACAAAATGGTGACCTTTTCCGCTCCCAGGCGTTTGGCGGCCCGGGATACGTCCACAGCCACGTTGCCACCCCCGACAACCACTACATGTCTGCCCACAGAGGCCTTGCCCTGGAGGTTCAGTTCCCGGAGGAAATCCACTCCTTGCCGAACCCCTTGGGCCTTTTCTCCAGGTATGCCCAGATTGATGCCCTTGTGAGCGCCGATGGCCAGATATACGGCATGAAAGCCTTGGCCCAGGAGTTGATCCACATCCATATCCCGGCCCAAGGCGGTTTCAGTCTGGATCGTAACTCCCAGATTGGTGATGACTTCGATCTCTGCATCCAGGATCTTTCGGGGCAGGCGGTGGGCGGGTATGCCCAGACGGAGCATGCCTCCGGTCTGGGAACTGGCCTCGTATATGGTGCTTTTGATCCCTTTTTTGGCCAAGTGGTAGGCACAGGCCAATCCAGCCGGACCGGAGCCGACAATGGCCACCTTCTCCGGCCGCTGTGGCTCACAGGGGATGTCTACATCCCGAGGGTCGAATTGATCTGCGGCCAGGCGTTTCAGGGAACGGATGGCCAGGGCATCGTCCAGCTCCGCCCGGCGGCAGGCGTCTTCGCAGCCGGCCGGGCAAATACGCCCCAGGACACCGGGCAGGGGAAGCTCGCGCATAATGATCTGCAAGGCTTCCTTGTATTTGCCTTGGCGGACCATCTGCACATAGCCCTGGACATTGAGTCCGGCCGGGCAGGCCAGACGGCAGGGGGCCTTATCTCCCTTTTCTATGGCATAGGCTCCAGGGATAGCCTGGGCGTATAGCTTATAGGCCGCTTTACGTTCCGAAAGGCCCAGATCGTAATGGTTGGGCAGATTCACGGGGCAGACATTGGCACATTCCCCGCAGCTGGTGCATTTGTCTGTATCCACATACCGGGGATGCTGATGCACCTTCACGGTGAACTGTCCAGGCTGCCCCTGGACCTCCGTGACCTCGGCGTTGGTCACCAACTCAATATTTAAGTGCCGGCCGACCTCGACCAGTTTGGGTGAAATGATTCACATGGCACAGTCATTGGTGGGAAAGGTCTTGTCCAGCTGGGACATGATCCCACCAATGGCCGAGGCCCGCTCCACTAAGTAGACGAGGTATCCGGAATTGGCCAAGTCCAGAGCGGCCTGCATGCCTGCAATTCCTCCGCCGGCCACCATGACTGCGCCGGTCAGCTTGCTCGGTGATGGTGAGGAGGGCTTGGTTGGGGAATAATCGTGGTTCAGCATGGGTGTCATCCTCGCATGGCTTCTATGATTTCTGGAATTTTTCGTTCCCACCCCATGGTGGTGATGATTACGCCTCCAAAGCCTGCGTTTTTGAGCATGGTCACTGTTTCCGCAGCAATCTTCACGCATTCCCGTTCTTTGTCCGCCGCTTTCTGGATTCTGCTCACAGTTGTCTCCGGGATGTGTATATGCTCGATGTTTCTGGCGATGTATCGGGCCATGCCCAGGGATTTGAGCAACAGGACCGAAGGGATAAGCTTGAAGCGATGGGGGGAGACGGCCTCCAGGAAGGGGGCTATAGAGTCCAACTCAAAAAGAGCCGGAGTGATGAAGTAGGTGACCCCGGCCTCCAGCTTGGCCTGAAAGTCTTCAATTTCTTGACTTAAAAGCTCTTTTTTGACTCCGGGGTTGATTGTGGACCCGATCTTGAAGCTTGGAGCACCTTTGAGCTCAATACCGGACATGTCTCGTCCGTTTTGAATCCTGTTTACGGCCTTTAAAAGATCCATGAGCCCGATGTCGTTGACCGGTTTGGCTTGCGGATGATCGCCGAACCGGGGGTCGTCTCCGGTAACGGCCATGACCCCCCGGACTCCACAGGCATAAGCAGCTAAAAGGTCTGCTTGCAGGGCCAGACGGTTCCGGTCCCGGCAGTTGACTTGCATGATGGTCGGCATGCCGATGCCTTGAAGCACGAC
>JBNJII010000101.1:0-8272 GCA_051749205.1 Thermodesulfobacteriota bacterium
TGGGTATAAATGACCCAGGCAACACCTCCCTGCCGGACCCAAATCTCTGTATCTTCTTATATTTCAATCAAATACGCAGAAGTCGTTTTGACCCAGAGAAAAAAGCAACTGGGTCATTTCTTCCCAATAACCATCCCTTTTCCCCCAACAAGGTGCCCATCCACACAATGCAGGTCATCTTGACTCTGAAAAGTTTTGCAGTTTGCGGTACAAAGTTTTGCGGGTAATGCCCAATCTGGCCGCAGCTCGGCCCCTGTGTCCATTGCATAGGTTGAGTACATGCAAAATATGCCGCTTCTCCACTTCCTGCAGGGACATATCATCACTGTCCGCATCCTGATGCACAAGATCTGCCAGCATGGATATCTCCGCCGGGAGGTCGCAGTCAGTTATACAATCGCTTTCGGCCAGGATCAGACTCCGCTCCAAGACATTGCGCAGCTCACGAACATTTCCCGGCCAATGGTAGTTTTGCAGGCTGGTCATGACCCGGTCGGCAACCTGGACCTTGTTTTCCGGGCCCAACAGGGACAGAAAATACTCTACAAGAAGGGGGATGTCCTCTGTGCGCTCTCGCAAGGGAGGAAGTGGGAGCTCAAAGACATTGATGCGGTGAAACAAGGCTTCGTGAAAGCGTCCGGCCTCAACCTCCCGGGCCAAGTCCCGGTTCGTAGCGCACAAGAAACGCACATCCACCTTCTGCTCTGCTTTGGCCCCTACTTTGCGGAAGGTCTGGTTCTCTAAAAGCCGGAGCAAAGCCCCCTGCACATCCGGAGACAGCTCCCCGACTTCATCCAAAAACAAGGTTCCTTTATGGGCCAGCTCCACCAAACCCTGCTGGTCCCGTTCCGCACCGGTGAAGGCTCCTTTGACGTGCCCGAAGAGTTCACTGCGCATAAGCTCCCGCTGCAATGTGGCGCAGTTCTTGACTATGAGCGGATGCTCCCGGCGCGGACTGGCCTCATGCAGAGCTCTGGCCACAACATCTTTCCCCGCTCCGCTGGGACCGGTGACCAGGACCGGGACCCGGGCAGAAGCGACTTTGTCTATCAACCTGCGGATGTTGACAATAGCCGGGCTCTGACCCACCAAGTCCACCTGCTGGCTCTCCCTGTCCCTGCTACTGCGCAACCGCCGGTTCTCCCGCTGCAGCCGGGCCCTTTGGGAGGCCTTTTCCAGGATGAAGTCCAACCGGTCCAGTTCAAAGGGCTTGGTCACATAGTCGTAGGCCCCGAACTTCATGGCCTCCACCGCGTTGTGGATGGTCCCGTATCCGGTGATGAGGATGATCTGGGCGTCCGGCTGCTGCGCTCTGGCCTCGGCCAAGAGGTCCAGGCCGTCGGCGTCCGGAAGGCAGACGTCTAAAACTATGACTTCATAGGTCTGCCCAGTGAAGCTCTCTCTGGCCTGCGCACCTGTGGACACTGTGTCCACTACTCTGCCTTCTGTCTGGAACTCCTTGATGAACAGACGCCGGATATTGTGTTCATCATCCACGATCAAGATCCGACACTGGGTATTCATAATACGATCACCCGCCTCCTTACGCTTCCGGCAGAGGCAAAAGGATACGGAAGCTGGTTCCCAGCTCGGGCTCGCTGCACACATAGATGCGCCCGGAATGGGCCTGGACGATATTGTAGCAGGTGGACAGCCCGATACCTGTGCCCTCCCCCACCGGCTTGGTGGTAAAGAAAGGATCGAATACCCGCTCCTGATACTCGGAAGAGATCCCCGGCCCGGTATCCTCCACCTCTAGACTGACCATGCTTTCCGGTTCCTTTGTGACCCTGATTCTGAGTACTCCCTGCCCGGACAAGGCATCCAGGGCATTGGTCAACAGATTAAGCACCACCTGCTTGAGCTGGGCCTCATCTCCCTGAATGAACGGGGTCTGGGAATCAATATCCAACTGGACATTGACCAAGGGGCATTTCTTCAGCCGGTAATGGATGATCTTCAGACAATCGACAACCAGACGATGGAGATCCACTTGACCAAAGGGGGAGTTCTTGGGCCGACTGAAAGTGAGCAGGTTTTGCACAATTTCCTGACAACGCTCTCCTTCCTGGCGGATGGTCTGGACATACTCATGCATGTCCTCCAAGGTTTCCGGATCTACCTTGCTCTCCAAACCGGGAAGACGGCGTCTGAGCCCATCGGAAAATCCCAGGATGGAGGTCAAAGGGTTATTGATCTCATGGGCCACCCCGGCGGCCAGCACGCCCACAGTGGCCATTTTCTCTGCTTGCATGAACTGTACCTGATATTCCTTTTCTCGGGTCACATCGCGCATAAACAGCAACACTTTGCTCGGCTCCCCCTTTCCTTGGGACATGGGTGAGGCCACCAGATCAAAGGATCGGTTCATATCCCGAGCCTGCTTGATCCCTTGCCCCCTGCACACACCCCTTTTCTGCAGGGAAAAAAGCACCGGGCACTGGGCACAGGGCTGATCCTGGCGGTGAAAGATCTGATGACAGAACTTGCCTTCCGGAGCCGGGTCGGCGAAAAGCTGATGATAGACATTGTTCACCGACAGTATGCGTAAATCGTCGGACAAGACGATGAGCACATCCACAATGGCGTCCAAGATGGCCTCCACCTCCTGCCGCTTTTCCTCCAGCTTGCGGTTGGAGTCCTTGAGCTCTTCCATCTTGGCCTGGGCCTCCTGAAAAAAGCCCAGCTTGACGTCCTCAATACCGATGAGATCCTTGAGCGTGGTCCGCGGCTTGTTCACCATACCTCCTCGCAGATCTGCAAACAGTCTTCCCAGGTCACCGGCCTGGGGTTGGTCAATACGCATGCATCCTGCACCGCCAATTGGCATACTTCCGGAAGCCCCTGGGCATCGGAGATCAAATCCCGGAGACGCAAGGGAATGGTAAAACGGCGGAAAAAGTTCTCCAACTCTTCAATGCCCTGTCTGGCGGTGTCTTGGTCCTTCTGGCTCCGTCGTCCGGTGACCAGCTCGCCAATGACCGCCATCTTTTGCTCACAGGCCGGAAGGTTGTAGCGCATGACTGCGGGCAGCAGAGTGGGATGGACCAGGCCGTGCATGACATCGTGCTTGCCTCCCAGAGAATGGGCAATGGCATGGTCCACGCCAAGCCCGGCATTGCTGAAAGCCATTCCGGCTACTGTACTGGCTGTACTCAGTCTGGACAGGCTTCGAGTGGACCTGGTGGCCACCGCATTCTCCAGATTGGCCACAATTATCTCAATGGCCTTGAGGGAGTTCATCTCGGTAAACGGTGAAGATATGGAGGAGACATAGGCCTCCACAGCATGGGACAGGGCGTCTATGGCCGAGGCGATGATCAGCCAGTCCGGCTTGGTCTGCAAAAAGGTGGGATCGATCAAGGTGATATTGGGGACCAGAGTCCGACTGATAATAGCCATCTTCACCTGACGTTCCATATCGGTGATAATGGCGAACTGGGAAATATCCGCCCCGCTGCCGGCTGTGGTGGGAATGCACAGCATGGGCGGCAGGGGCCTTTGGATGCGGTTGGCCCCTTCATAATCCCTTATTTCCCCGCCGTTGCTGGCGATAAGAGCTATGCCCTTGGCCGTGTCCATGGGGCTTCCTCCGCCCAGGGCCACAATGACATCCGCCCGTTGACGCAGATAGAACTCCGCCCCCTGGCGGATTTGAAAATCCCTGGGATTGGAGTCCACGGTATTGAAATAGACCCAGCTAAGGCCCTCTTCATCCAGGGAGTCGATAACCTTCTCCACCCATCCGGCCGCTTCCACGCCCTGATCACTGACCAAAAGGATCCGTTTGGCCCCGTTTCTCCGGGCACAAGGCCCCACGTAAGCAAGGCAGTCCTGCCCAAAAATAACTTCCGGAATAGCAAACTTGGTAACATTCATGCTCTTTACCGCCCTTGTGGATAAAACCGGCCTTCTGCGGCTGCGGTCCTGACACCTCTGACCTCTTCTACCTGTCCACACAACCACCTTGGGCCATTTTCATCCCTGCTTGCCTAAGCTGTCCACAGGGTTTACTATTCTCTTTTATACACAAACCAAAGGATAGTATATAGACCTATGTCCAGAAAACGGAAAAAAAGCCCTCAGATCACTGCCGGACGCATCCTGGAAATCGTGAAGAAAAAACAGTCCCCGGTCCGGCTCAAGGACATCTTCAAGGAGCTCAAGCCGGGCAGTGAAGAACGAGAGCGCATCCATTCCCTCCTGGAATCCCTGGTGGCCCAGGGAAAGCTCATCAGCCTGGGAGGAGGAAAGTCCTTCGGCCTGCCGGAGCGTATGTCTCTGGTTCGGGGGACCCTGGAGATGATCGCGTCCGGAGCCGGATTCGTCCTCACCGAGGACCAACGGCGCAAGGATGTCTTTATCGCCCCCTCCAACCTCGGCGACGCCTGGCCCGGAGACCGCGTCGTGGCTGCTTTGCTCCCCCAGCGCAAAGGGCGCAACCCGGAAGGACGCATCGTCCGCATTCTGGAACGCAGGATGCTGGATGTTCCTGTGGTCCTGGCCAAGCAGATGAAGCCGGATCTGTTCTGGGCCCAGCCCATGGACCCCAACATGCGCATCAACTTCCTGGTCCAGGTCTCTTCCCTGTCCACCCAGCCCCAAATCGGCGAGGTCGTTGTGGTCACCCCGGAGGAACGTCTGGACCAGGACCTGTGGCAGGGAGAGGCCAGCCGGCACCTGGGACGGGAGACTGATATCACCGTCCAGGAGACCGTGGTCAAGCTCAATCACCACATACCGTCCGACTTCCCCGCCCAGGCCCTGGAGCAGGCCGAGGCCCTGCCCCGGGACCCGAGCCCTGCAGACATGGACGGCCGGGCCGATTTGCAGGACATGCCTTTTGTGACCATTGACGGAGCCACAGCCAAGGACTTTGATGACGCCGTCTGTGTCATGAATACCAAGTCAGGATATCGGCTCTTGGTGGCCATTGCCGATGTCAGCCACTATGTACCCGTTGGTTCTCCTCTGGATCAGGAAGCCCGGACCCGGGGCAACTCCTATTACTTCCCCCAATCCGTGGAGCCCATGTTTCCCCCTGTCCTGTCCACTGGACTGTGCAGCTTGAATCCTCAGGTGCCTAGGCTGGCCATGGTCGCGGACATGACCTTTTCCTCCCAGGGCAAACGCCTTGGGGCCGAGTATTACCCGGCGGTTATCCGCAGCCAGGCCAGGCTGACCTATACCCAGGTCAAAGAGGCTGTCCTGGACCGGGATCCCCAGGCCCAGGAAGACATCCAGACCGTTTTGCCCATGCTCAGACAAGCCCACAGCCTGGCCCTGGAGCTGTGGGCCAAACGCCGGGAGCGCGGCTCCCTGGATTTCGACCTCCCGGAGCCGGAGATCCTGTTTACCCTGCGGGGAGAGACCCACGATATCCAGCCCCGGATCAGCCACTTCGGGCACCAAATCATCGAGGAGTTCATGATCGCGGCCAATGAGGCTGTGTCCGAGTTCCTTCGGGACACGAACCGTCCCACGGTGTATCGTATCCATCCTGAGCCGGATCCGGAAAAGCTGAAGTCCCTTTTTACCCTTCTGCGCTCCACGCACATAGGCCATCAACTGCCTAAGGACACAGACATCAAAAGCCTGCAGTCCCTCCTGGCCACTGTGGAAGGTACGGATCTGGAGTTTCTGGTCAATCGCCTCCTGTTGCGGACCATGATGCAGGCCTCTTACAGCCCGGAGAACCAAGGCCACTTCGGCCTGGGCTCAAACTGCTACACCCACTTCACCTCCCCCATCCGCCGCTATGCGGATCTCATTGTCCACCGCAGTCTGAAGGCAGCCCTGGATCCGGAGACCTCTTTCGGCCACGGCCGCAAAGGACTGCGCAAGCAGTGTCTGCATCTCAGTCAGACCGAGCGGACCGCCATGCAGGCCGAACGGGAGATTCTCAAACGGATGACCATTCTCTTTTTGCAGGATAAGATCGGACAGGAGTTCTCCGGCCTCATCAACGGAATCAGCGACTTCGGATTTTGGGTGGAGCTGGAGGAGGTCATGGCTGATGGGCTGGTCCGCCTGTCCACTCTGGCCGACGACTATTACCAATTTTTGCCCAAGGAACATAAACTGCTGGGGCAGCACACCGGACGCACTTTCACCCTGGGCCAAAGGGTGACTGTGCGCCTGGCCAACGTCAATCTCAAGCGTCTGGAGATCGATCTGGACCTTTTATAGGGGCAAAGCCAAAACCCAATCATATTACTTGCCGATGCAAAACCGGGAGAATACCTGGCCCAGGACATCCTCAGTAACAATCTCTCCGGTAATTTCCCCCAGCCTGTCGGTCGCCTCCTGCAGGGGGACCAAAACGATGTCCGCGGGCATGCCCGCCTGCAAGGCCTGCGCCGTCTCCTGCAACGCATCCCATGCCTTGTGCAGGGCATCCTTCTGGCGCAGGTTGGGGACCAAGGCATCAGCCCGGGGTTCAGGGGCCCGGCCCATGATTCTGCTCCTCACCGCCTGGGTCAAAGTGTCCATGCCCTGCCCTGTTGTCGCGGCGACGAAAACCACATCGAATCCCTGTTCCCGGAACCAATCCTCCGGACCGTCCTCGGCCTGGGACAGATCGCTCTTGTTGCCCACAGCCAGGACTTTTCCCGTTCCCAGTTCCACAGCCGTATCTTGGATCTCGTGGTCCAGCTCTTGAGAACGGTCAAAGACCAGACAGACCAGGTCCGCACGGTGCATGAGATCACCTCCCTGCTCCAGCCCGGCCCGCTCCACCTCGTCGTCTGTCTGCCGCAGCCCGGCTGTATCCACAATCTTGATGGGCAAGCCGTCCAGATTCAGGCCTTCCTCCAAATAATCCCGTGTGGTTCCGGGAAAAGAGGTGACAATGGCCCGATTGCGCCCCAGCAGGGCATTGAGCAGACTGGATTTGCCCGCATTCACCCGACCGGCAAGAACCACCAGGGCCCCTTCCCGATAACACCGGTAGCGGTTGGCGGCTTCCAAAAGCCGATTGATACCCTGGCAAGCGGCATGTACCCTGGAAAGGACATCGTCTTTGCTCTTTGCACCTTCAGAGGCCTCAGACTCCTCCACCTCGTCCGGGAAATCCATGTCAGCCATTATCCGGGCCAGGATATCCTGCAGATCGCTCCGCAAACCATCAACAACCCCCTTGAGCCTTCCATCCAGCTTGACTCCGGCCATGGTCATGCCTACCCGGGATTCAGCCTCAACCATCTCGGCCACAGCCTCGGCTTGACTCAGATCCATGCGGCCGTTGATAAAGGCCCGCAAGGTAAACTCCCCCGGCTCGGCCATCCGGGCCTGATGGGCAAGGACCAGTTCCAAAACGGTTTGGACCACTGCCGGACCACCGTGGCAATTGATCTCCACCACATCCTCCCCGGTGTACGAGGCTGGAGCCGGCATATAGCTGAGCAGGACCTCGTCCACCTTGGTGCCCTGAGCATCCACGACCCAGCCATGGTGCAGGACATGGGAAGCAAACCCAAAGAACCGGTGCCTGGCCGATCGAAACACAACTTCTCCGATGGACCGGCTCTGCGGACCACTTATTCGAACGATGCCGATGCCTCCTTGTCCTAACGGGGTGGCAATGGCTGCAATGGTGTCCTTGGCCGTCATACCTGGTTTCCTCGTTGTAGGCGCTGGGGACCAAAAAATATTTCAAATTTGCCGGAGGCAAGGCTGAACAGAAAAAAGGCACAAACGGTGAACTTTCCGTTTGTGCCTTTTTTTGGCCAACCTATTTTCTCGATGTCGGTGCAAAAGGTCGCTTTATATTCATGTCCGATAAAACTTGAAGCTATAACCCTTTGTTTTTTTTTACTGACCCCTGATCTCTGTCCTCTCGTATGAAACGAGAATTTACTGCAAAGAGGGCCTGCCCTTGGGGGGCAAGGGCGTCCTACCTGCGAGCCGGGCTCTTCCAGGAGGGCGGGCTTGACCCCAAGCCCTGCCCTTTTGATAGAAAAGCTTTCCCCTAGTACCGTGTCTTATAAGTTCTGTCCCATATAGTGGCAATTTGTAATGTTGATTTTCTTTTGAAACTTGACCCACTATTCAACGACACGGAAATACGAAATACGAATATCGAAATCCGAAACAATCAAAACGAAATCCAAATAAAAAATAATATTCAAAATAAGATACTGTAATATTTGGGTTTGTTTTTTTCTTTGTTTTGAATTTTGCTTTTTTTAGTCATTTATTCCGATTGTTTCGAATTTCGGATTTCGATATTCGAATTTAGTAAACTTATACATAAAATAGAACCGATTGCCAA
>JBNJII010000102.1:0-7958 GCA_051749205.1 Thermodesulfobacteriota bacterium
CTTTATTTTGAGAACTTCTATGCCCAGCACGTAAACGGCAGCTTTGACGCGGAATTTTCCTATCTGACCTCAATCTACCCCATAAACAAGAACTATGGCTTCAAGGTAAACGATCTGTCCAGGTTTAGCTCCCTGATTCAGATCCTGAAGGATAAAGGCTACCAAACCCTGGCCCTGCACGGCAACAACAAGGAGTTCTTCTACAGGCACCTGGCCTATCCGGAGCTGGGGTTTGACAGGTTCTACAGCAAGCAGGATTTTTCCTTTGATAAGGCAGTGATGCCAACCCAGAACACAAAATTCGGCATAAACGACTACGACTTCTTTCTGCAGGGGGCAGATTTCCTGCAGCAGGCAAAAGAACCTTTTTTTGCCTTTTTCATTACTGTCACCAGCCACACCCCGTTTGATTTCTATCCCCCTGAATATGTCCAGGACAGATTCCAGACCGTTTTAGATCCCCTGGTGCGGGATTACTTTAGGTCCATTTTCTTTGTGGACCAGTCCCTGCAGAGGTTCTTCCAGGAGCTGAAAAGGCGAGGAATGTATGAGGACACTCTGTTTATCATTTACTCCGACCACCACTCAGGGGTGGAAGGCATGGGATACTCCGCCCAGAGGGAGTTTAAAATGGAGATGAACCTAAAGCCCCCGGAAAATATACCGCTTTTTATCCATCATCCGGATCTGGACCCCGAGTTGGTCGGCAAGGAGGGCACGCCCACGGATCTGGGGCCTACTGTTCTAGACCTGCTAGGGCAGAAGGAGAAGCCGGAGGAGTTCTTTGGCTACTCCCTGCTGGGCAGGGAAAGCTCCGAGGTGCTTTTTTTGCATGAAACCCCCCAGATCCTGCATCAAGGCCAGCTGTTCGCCCTGCTGCCCACCAGGCTGGAGAAGATAGGCTATGACCGGAAGACTGGCCTCAAGGAAGCTAAACTGCCCCAGAAACAGGATATTCAGGAGAGGGTGGAGTATATCCAGCGCCTGCTGTTGGACAGGCGCAGGAAGCAGGACTAGGATACAGGCATGTACAGGCGGATTTTGACAGCAGGGCCTTGCTCCCTGCTTTTGGGCTTGTTTTTGATTTCCTGCGCGGCAGCCCCCCAGGAGAGCATTCTGGCCCAGGAGGAAGGCTACGGCCTTGCCTTGAGCCAGCAGGAGCTCCCCCATACGCGGCAAATTCCCAAAAGCCGGTTCCCGGACTACCTGTCCCTGATGCAGGAGGGACCGGTGATTCCGGGGCTGCTGCAGGGGGCCGTGCCCCAGGGCAAGGCCTACATTCCAGAGGCGGATCTGTTAGTGATCTCCAGCTACATGGACCAGGACCTGCCCGGTGTCTTGACCTTTGTCTCCCTGCAGGACTTTGAACTGAAAAAGGTGCTCTGGCTGTACAATAGTGACGGGAGCATGCATCAAGGCCATCTCGGGGGTTTGGCCAGAACCAGAGAGCACTTGTGGATCGCCTCGGACCACACTGTGTACAGGATCTCCCTGCAGGACATTATGGCGGCAGAGGACATGCTCTTCCTGAACCAGGGCTGGAGCACCGAGGTCAGGGCCTGCTTCGCCACAGCCTCAGAGTCTGTGCTGTATGTGGGAGAGTTCAGGACCAGGGGCAAGCGCTATGCTACCAAGCCCTCCCATGCTTATTCCACTGCAGGTGGCGGCCGCAACCAGGCCCTGATGGCGGGCTTTCCCCTGGACAAAGAGTCTGATGATATTCAGGGACCCATGCTGATCTCAGGCACTGCCTACCCCTCGTTCTTTATCTCCATCCCGGACCGGGTCCAAGGAGCGGCATTCGCAGGGAAGCATATCATCCTCAGCCAGTCCTATGGCAGGAGGAACCCAAGCAGCCTCTCGGTGTATCGCAGGCCTTTTGCAGAGGAGTCCGGAGACTTCTTTGAGCTTGAGAGCGGGGTGCAGGTCCCGGTCTGGCATCTGGACAGCTCCAGACATGTCAGAACAATCAAAGCCCCGCCCATGAGCGAGGGCATAGCCAGGGTAGACGGACAGCTGGCGGTGCTCTACGAATCCGGCGCAAGCAAGTTCAGCCGCTTTGCCTCCCTGCCCCTGGATCGGATTCAGCTGGTGGATCTGGGGCTCCTGCTGGGAGAGCAGCTGAGCAGAAGCCCCTGATCCTTGTTTTTATGCATTTTTTATCTGCAAAGGCCAAGCAACAAAGAAAGCAGCATGAGCCAGAACCAAGGAACAGATCAGGCAAAGCTGGTGCTGCAGAATACCATGAGCAGGCAAAGGAATGCCTTCAAGCCCAGGGACCCTGCCCAGGTCAGGATGTTCACCTGCGGTCCCTCGGTGTACAACCGCCCCCACCTAGTGAAAAATCCACTTTCATCTGTCGCTCCCTCTTCTTCGTCCCCCCTTGAGGGCTGACCTTTACCCACACTTGACACCGTGGGTCTGTTATTTTCAGAGGGCAACCATACGGCGAAGACGCCTAGGATTGCCCCGGAGGGTTGGAGGTTGCATTCCGGGATATGAGGTATTTTGAAAGACCGACAGATAACCGGGGAACTACAAGGGGCAGTGCTTCGCATCTTCGCGTAATGCCTGCCCTCTGGGTTTTCAAAACACCCCCGGTGTCAAGTGTGTGTGCTATGCACAGCCCTTGAAGGGGGGTGGGGGGGTCTTGCATTGCGACAGATGATTGATGACAAGGCACTAGCTCGTTCCCAGCCGTTTCATAAAACACACCCCTTCCACACCTCCGACCGGAGTAATTTTGCGCTCATCCTTGGACCGAAGCAGGTGTTTGACCTGGTCGAAAACCTCGCCAACAAACTCCTTGGAACCGATGATGCCGGCGTCGGTGAAGTACCGGGTCCGATACATGAATCGGTCCACCCGCCGGACCTTGTATTTCTTCTTTCGTTCCTTGTTCCCAGTTTGAATATGGGAGCCCAGGGAAGACCATTTGTAATCCTCAGGCCGCTTGACGATCCCGGCCCGGATGGGATTTAAATCCACATAGGCCAGAAGATTGACCAGGGTTCGTCAGTCTTCCACGATCATGGACTTGAACCGATCCCCTCAGAAATAACCCCGCCGATTGTACTTCTTGTTGTAGTACCGGGTAAAACCCTGCTTGATATCCTTCACATAGGCAGCCAGGCTGCACAGACGCCCTCGCACCTCATCCACCTGCTCCTTGGCCAGGTATTTATCATCCCCGTAGTGTCAAATTTAGCCTGTTCCTTGCATCTCTTCAGATTAGGTTATGAAATCAGTAAGTCAAATTGAGAACATATTGACAACACCTTTGAATCAGACAAAATGGTATAGATGAGTGCATTGAAAAAGGCCAAAATATTACAATAAATTCATAATTTATACTTGCTTAACCAGCACTCATCTTTCACATTATATTTAACTATCCAAAACACGTAGGGAGCCGAACATGAAAGACAAAGATTTTCAGAAAAACATAAACAATGCGTGGCAATCATTGCAGAATCTTTTGAACCGGCTGGGTATCCATCCTCTTGTCGCCCTGATTGGGATCATCCTTTTGTTTATCATTCCTCGTCTAGTTATCATTGGTGTGATTATATATGCTGCTTACCGGATGTACTATAACCGGAGCTCTAAAAACAAAAACCAAACTTTGATCCGATCCCAACGGGGAAAACACGGTGGTAAGGGCAAGGGAAGTCGATAAACTGTGTGCTCCCGGAATGCCTGCGTAAGCAGATGAAAATACAAGGCAACCGGCGTA
Organism: Thermodesulfobacteriota bacterium; assembly: GCA_051749205.1. GTDB lineage: Bacteria > Desulfobacterota > Desulfovibrionia > Desulfovibrionales > Desulfothermaceae > Desulfovermiculus. The sequence goes on from JBNJII010000102.1 coordinate 3,737, forward strand.
GGCTTTCCTTGCAAGGTCAGTTCAGGGGCTGGTCAATTTTCTGTTTCAACAACACAACACGACCCTTCTCATGGACCCACGGCTCAGGAGTAGGACCTGCTGATATTGTACCTTTTTAATACATGATAGAGAAGTTTGGGGCAGTCAGGAAAGGAAAGTATGAGATTAAAGGATTAGTTGTGGCAAGAAGTAGATATTTTGATTGGTTATTGTCTTCTAGCATTTTGTTGTTACTTATTCTTTGCCCTCAGGTGGCCATGGCGGCCAACAGCACCACCTATCTTTATCGAGATCAAACTGGCAACGAGCAGGTCTTTTTTTGCTGGACCTCGCAGCAGCAGAAGGATCAGGTGGTCATCACCTCGCGCAAGCTTGATGAAATCTATCGCAATGTGTGCGGTCTTCATGGAAGCACCAGGCGTTGGGAGGTGAGAAAACCAGGGGTGCTGGCCAAGGCTTGGGTGGAGGAACGACAATTAATCCTGAAGGGAGAAGTCGATGGTCGTGCTGTGTCCTGGACAAAGGACCTGCAGGGACGAACCTGGCACCAGCCCTTATCCTATACCCTGCGGGAGGTGGCCCTGGGGCGTACCCCAGAAATAACTTTTTGTTGTATACGCCCGGATACCTTGGAGCTGGTAGGATTAAGGGCCCAGCGTATGGGGGAGGAGAAGGTGCAGGTCGCTGGCAGTCAGATGTCGGCTGTAAAGGTACGGATTCGTATGCAGGGCCTGTTGCGCTTGGTGTGGCACGCCGACTATTGGTTTCGGACCAAGGACGGGGTATTTATCCGCTACCAAGGGGTCAACGGACCGCCGGGAACTCCAAAGACCACCATCGAGTTGATAAATGAGTGCTTAGCTTGGAAAGAATGTGTCCACAGTCTTGGCTGTCAGTCAGACAGAAAGTGATATCAGCTTCTTTGCAATTGGTTTTCCTGCTTTAGCGATGATAAAATGATAGTGGATCAAGCATTTTTCTCTGGTCCCTTATGTTGCGTTTGAACTAGGGTCTTACGACAAGAAAATCAATAAATACATAAGACTACAGGACATTCTGGACATCAAAACCACCAAGAATGAAACTTGAAGTTGGTCTCCCCTCGACCACCTCCCTTCAGCACGCATAATCGAAAGGGTGCAACGGCGGCTCCGCTTTGTGCAGCCATACCGCCTTTCCAGTGGACCATTGCCATGCGGCCAGCGCCGCAGCACACGCCGCCACAGAATGGTCGCTTTGTTCCGGAAGCTTGCCCAGTCCCCGAAGCCCCTTAATCTCCAACCATTCCAGAAGCTCCTGCCTGGCCCGGGAATCGGTTTTCATCTCCCGCACTGATGCGATCGGGGCGCCCCGCAAAGCCAGGGAGGCCGTTGGGTGCACCTCCACAATACCGACCCCTGGGCGCTCGCTGCCAATACACCTGCTCACCGCGACACCGCGCAGGGTCAGGTAGACCATCCGCGGTGCCGACGGAGCCATCACCGCCCCCGGAGCCAGGCCGCTTTGCCGGGCCGCTTGGCGCAAGGCGCGATCCGCCTCCCGGCTCCCGCCGACCGGCGAATACGAAAGCGGAGCGTCCAGTCCGACCACTCCGGACTGCGGCATCAAGCGCAATATCCTCGCGTCGTCTGCGCCTGTAAAACCCATGCGTCTTGGATTACATAGCCCATCCCCTTGAGAATCTCCGCCTGGATCTCGCTTGGGGTCTCCAGGCCGAGTTCCGGCTTCATGGCGTCTTTATGCCAAGTGAGAATACAGGCAAGTCGTGCATCTCTTCCATGATCACCTTGGAGGTATACTTTTCACCCAGCTTGAGTTCCAGCAGCCGCACAGGGCGGTCATGGCCATCATGCAGGTTAATTTTTCTCAAATAGTCTCTACTCTAAAACGCGTGGTTCCTGCCGTTAGGCAGGGTTTAACTGGGTAAACCCCTGCTTGATCTCAAGGTCACCGCTCCTCGGGCGATCGCCAATTGATGAAATAGTCGAGTGCATCCACGCTACCGATCAATTTCCAAGCAAGTTTCAGGCGTTCTGATATCCTGAATCTTTCATTTTCGCTCAAGCTAACAGCCCTTTTTTCAATGTCATGGAAAAACTCCTCTATGCGATTTGCTTCTGCCCAGGCATCTATAATTTGAAGCAAATTTTCTCTACTTTCCTTAAGTGCCTTGGCAGCCTTTCTCTCCGCCTCCTCTCTGCGCCATCGTTCCTTTTGGGCTTCCCACCGTTGACGTTCTATTTCCGCCTGGAGCTCTCCTTCCTCAACCAGACGAGCAACAGGTCCAGCTGCCTGCTCGAGCTCTTTGGCAATTGATTTGATTTGTTTATCCAGGTCACGCTTTTTGGTTTCCCGCCATTGTTTGATCCATTTGGCCCGCCAGTAGGGGGAATATGCCTGTAAACACAACCTGCCGGTCGGATAATCCTTTTTTGTCGTCCAAGTATACCTGTTTTCCCCCCGTTTGGGCGGAACATAATCACTTTCACGGATACATTTTCCGTTTACGTATCGGACCTCGACTTCCTCCGACATTTCAATAATTGTCAGACCAATTGCTAGGGTACCGATATACACAACAGTACAACGCCAGGGGGACCAGAGATTATTATCGTATCCGCGGTTTTTCCGCGGTTCTGCATGTTCGTCAACATCTGCCCTGTGAAAATGCTCACTATTTGGAGCGATAACGACACGATACCCCTTATCCTCCAGAGCGAGAAAAAGTTCATTTGCAAAAGACATTGCCTTTTCAAGACCGGTCCTTGATACCACCAGATCGACCAAAAGCTTCTTGGTCGGCTTTAAATATTGAGAATCGAATGAAAGGCGTCCAGCCTCGAAATGTTCCTTGGCACCCTTGATCAGATGGTGTTGGCTGGGCCTCTTTGAAGACATTTTGGTGCGTCTGCGAGGGGGTGTGGAAGGCGGGCGCGGAAGGGGTTTATCTACACGGATATGTTCTCCATTTCGTGACCACACCAACTCATCTCCCGGCTGGGCATCCGGCAGCGGCGGTTTTGGGGATGTCTTGCCGACCGCAAGTTTGGCCCAGTATCCGCGTTCCGGTCGTGGAACGTTCAGGAGCGTACAAATCCTTGCCATATAACTAGACGAAACGTTAAACCGTGCTGCCACTTTAAGCACAGGTTCCGACCAGACAAGCTCATACAGAGCTTCACGCGTCAATGGAGTGGAAAATGTGCTATCACCATTTTGGCTTATTGAATCAGCTTTTTCTGTTGCCATTTGGGCACCTTCCAGTGGGTAATTTTCCAAGCCAGCTGACTATCAGCATTAATTTATCCCCATCGCCTTCGCCGCCGCGATCAGCGGGATCGCCATAGAGAATCAAATCCACGCCTTCCATGATGTCGGCCGATACTTCCAGAAACCAATCATTTTTTCTTTTGCTCAGCCTGTTTTCTGGCCTCTTTCTTTTCCGCCAGGCTCAGATGGGTGGTCATTGATCCGCTCGCCTTGAAACAGATGATACCAGGGAACGGACTCCACATCTTTGCCCCGGTGTGTATTCCGCGCACGTTTCATCTATGTACTGGCTCATAACAATCTCCTGGGCACTGGTTTCTCGTTCGTGCTTCATGGCTCTTAAGCAATCAACTTATCAGCTTATGGAAGCATAGCAGAAGCAGCGACAATATTACCCAGGTCCTGAGTCATCCTTCAGGGTTCATCCCATGAAAGTTCATCAGGTGCGGCTCGCCGCCATTCCTGGACAATTTTTTCCGCCTCTGCAAAATCCTTCTCCGGAACACGAAGCACCCCCCAGCCGTACTGCATTTGGAAAAGACCGTCGTAGGCCCTGTCTTGGTATGACTGTATTTCAGCATGGATGCCGTTCTCTTTGAGGATCAACTTGATCGCATTCGCTTCTGGTTCGTTGGCGGGTTTGAGCAGTATTTTCATGAGCTCCTCATAATTTTTGATATACCCTATACCATTCCGGCGTCCGGGATTCTCACCCTGGAGATCAGGAAGGCCGCCAAAAACAGGCATACCCCCATGTAGGTAAATGCGTCGAAAACCTCTCCCTTGACTCTCCTCTTTTATTTACATCATGCGCAGCGCGTGATTGATTCACTGCCCGCAGGCTTCCGGCATGCGGGCAGAAAATAATCCAGGAGATCCTGATAATCCTGCCTGCCCCATGAAATTTCTTCCCATTTCATCGGGGTCTAAACATCTTTTGCCTTTCAACATT
>JBNJII010000103.1:0-7874 GCA_051749205.1 Thermodesulfobacteriota bacterium
TTATTCGGCATGTGGCATTCGTAACTTGATAATTCTCTTCGTTCACAGGGCCTACCCCGTTAAACCTTATCCATTCAACTGAGGGCCCTCCCTGGGGACATCTTCCTCTTATGGCTCCGGCCATCCTCTTGCTGTTCTTTATACACACATGACACCGTGGGTCTGTTATTTTCAGAGGGCAACCATACGGCGAAGACGCCTAGGATTGCCCCTACCCGGAGGGTCGGAGGTTGCATTCCGGGATATGAGGTATTTTGAAAGACCGACAGATAACCGGGGACCTCAGGGTAGGGGCAGTGCTTCGCGTCTTCGCGTAATGCCTGCCCTCTGGGGTTTCACCCCCCCGGTGTCAAGTGTGTGCCATGCACAGCCTTGCCAAGGAGGGGACTCGTAATCGTCTGATCTGGCGTTAAGTCTTCGATTCCGATTTTCGATAAACAGGACGGTTTTAAATGCAAATTAAACAAACAACCTCGGTTTTCTTAACTCCCCTCCTTAGCAAGGAGGGGCAGGGGTGGTTGGGATGATGACTCTGATACCTTATTTTTTCAGCATGTTACAATCCCACGGTGTCAAGTGTGTGCTATGCCCGGCCATCCTCTTGGGAGGGTTCTTACTGCACCTCGTCTAGCAGATCCGCGTTTTCAACCACAAAGCGACCTTCCCTGGCCAGCTCGGCCCACAAAGTCCCTTCTCCTGTATCGGCCAATTCCTGGTAGGTTTTAATGGCCTCCTCTGTGTGTCCGGATTGGGCCAACAACTCTGCGCTGCGGTACAAAGCCGGCAGGACGTATTTGGAATCTCCCTGTCCCAGGGCTTGAAACAAATCCAGGGCCTGCTCCCGCTCTCCCTGTGCAGACTTGGCCCGGGCCCAGGCAAACCTGATCTCCGGGGGCAAGGGCCTTTGAGGCATTCGGGCCCGTTCCAGGTACCGGTCCATGCGCTCGTACTCGCCCCCTTTGAACAAAGCTTTGGCTGTAAGCACATCCAGCTCCCGGTCCGCCGGCCGGTCACTGGCCAATAGGTATTCAAGGGCCTTGTCGGCCTCGTCCCTGTCCAGCAGATCCTTGGCGACCAGGGCCAGTATATCCGCCCGGTATCTGCCCCTGGGAAACTTGTCTGCATACAGCTGTGCGTACTGCAAGAGCTGATTGGACATATCCGTTTTGGACCAGAGGTGGATAAGCTGGGCATAGATCTTGCCGTGCTCATCTTCGTCCCCGGCCCTGGAGAGCATGTACAGGTAGACCCGGGCAGCCCGTCTGCTCAACGCCAATTCCGCGAACGTATCCCCCATGGCCAGCAAAAAGTCCTGGGGCAGATCACTCTTGACCAGGAGATCCCTGTGCTCAGCCACCATAGCCAGGCCTTCCACCACCCGATTGTCTTTTAAAAGCACCGGAACCAGCTTGGGCACCAGCTCAACCAGGAGGGCCCGGGCCTGATGGTACAAAGGGCCGGCTGCATAGTGGATCAAAAACCTGGACAGAGCATCCACCGATTGTTCCAGCTCTCCGATCAGGTGCAGGGCCACACTGCGCTTGAACTCGGCTTCCTCACGGATAGAGCGCACAGGCGCCGTATCTGCGACCACTTGATAATTGGCCACCGTATCCATGCTCACTTCCGGCAGGGCCTTGTGCACGGCCATATCGGTCAGGCTCAGCCGGGCCCGAAACCCTCCCGGGGTATCCGGATAGTCGTCCACGACCGAACGTAGCAGCCGTTTGGCCAAGTCCGGATATTTGCTGTTTCGAAGACACATCCCGGCCCGCCATAAGGCCGTGGCCTTGCCCTCCTCCGGGGACAGGACCGTGGCCAGTTGATTGTAAAACGGACGGGCCCGGTCGTAGCGCTCGCGTTCATAGTATAACCCCGCGAGCTGGGCCATGGCCTGCGGGGTCTTCAGCATGCGGGCCAGGGAGATGAGCATGGACTGCACCTCCTCCCAGGCCGTACCTTTCTGTCCCAGGGCCAGCAGGGCTTGGATGCGCCGCAGGGCGGCCATTTCCCGGACCAGCTTGTCCTGTTCCCCGGCCTGCGACAAAGAGGAGTCATTTGTGAGTTCCCGGGCCAGATCCAGGGCCTGTTCCGGTCTGCCGGTGTCCAGAGCCGCCTCCACCTGGGCCAGCCGCCAAAAGAGGTCCACACTGCTGTCCACAGCCTCAGGGGCGTTTTCGGAAAAAAGGTGGCAATAGGCCAGATACGGACGCTCCTGGGCCAAAAGAATGGATATATGCAACAGACGCAACCGGGCAGGTACCCGGGATGCCTCTTTGGTGGACAGATAGGAACTCATAATCTCTTTTGCTCCCTGAACCTGGCCGGAGCGGAGCAAGAGCTCTGCAGTCAATCCGGGATACTCCTTTCTCGGCTCCGGGCTGGCCTCCTGCAGATAGCCCAGGGCCCGGTCCCACTCTGCTTCTTGTGCCGCCCGGCGGATATTTTTCGGCAGCTCGGCAGCTTCTCCCTGCTCAAGGGCCAAGGGATAGGGCTTGCGGGTAAAGTGCATGGGCACATCCAGCTCAACAGGGGGTTCGTATTCAACAAGGAAACGATCCCATTTTTCGGAATACTGGGAGGTCAAAAAGCGGCCCACCACAGCGTCTTCTTTCCCGGACTGCAGCATGCCTCCGGGATCCAGGGTCATACCCGGCCTGGACCGGGAGGCTTGGCTGGGCCAGACCAGATTGAGCTGCACGTCGGTATCCCCTACTGTCATGCTTTCGACAGTCTGTGCAGGCCGACGCAACAGCAGAGACACTGTCAGAGATTCGTCTTGGGAAGCCATAAGGGAGTCCACAATATCTCCGTTGGAGGACAAAAGCTCCACAGAGTCGGCGGCTGTGGTCTGGCGAAAAGTCACATCCACCTTTTGTCCGCTTCTTTGCACTTCAAAGCGAGGCACTTGGGTGAACTGAAAGGAAATCCGGGTGCTGTTTAATCCCGGATGTTTGGTTATAGTCAACAGCTCGGCCCCTTCCTGGGCCAGGGCCCACCCGCTCCAGACCAGGACCAAAAAAATCGCCACCCAAATCGTCTGCCGTATATTCATTGCACACCGCTTGAGGAAAAAACTGGATCGAAACTCACCCTCCTATAAGCCAACCTGAAGACAAGCAAAATCAAGGCCAGACATATCCAGGGCTTTTGGTTTCTGTTTTCCATTGTCAATGATTTCAGCACGGCCGAGCCAACGACCGGGGTTGAGACCGAGAGGGCCGCGATATCAGTATGGCGTCTGCTCAAGAACACTCACTTGACATGCCCACCGCTAAGGTTTTTGCCTGGGTTTGACGAAAAATACCAGTGTGGCCAAAATAATTGCCGGCATAGGACAGGGCAATCCGGCCATGTGGCCGAGCCCTTGCATGAATCAGCCGAACCCAAAGGAGGAACATATGTCCAAATCAGTTCTTATTGTCGACGATTCCAAAACCATGCGCAAAATCATCACCCGCACCCTGCGCCAGGCTGGTCTGAACTTTGACACCATCTCTGAGGCCGAAGACGGCCAGGCCGCCCTGGACTTTTTGGGGCAGAACAAACCCGATCTCATCCTTTGCGACATCAACATGCCCAACATGGACGGGATCACCTTCTTGAAGGAAAAGGCCCAGGACGGGTCCATCAAGGGCATCCCAGTGGTCATGATCACCACTGAAGGCGGCTCCGAAGACGTTGTCCAGGAAGCCAAGGACAACGGAGCATCCGCGAGCATCAAAAAGCCGTTCACCGCCGACCAGGTGGAAGAAGTGCTCAACCCTTTGCTGTAATGAGGAGGCTCGCGTGCAAGCTTTGGAAGAATTAGATCTGGCCCAAGTTGTGTCCCAGGCCACCACTGAGATCTATGACACCATGATTATGGCCGATATCCAAACTGATGAACCGCTCAGTGCCCCATTGAACGATTTTACCCGCTATGTCTCGGGTATTGTCGGTCTGGCCGGACTGTGTCAAGGCATGTTGGCCATCCACGCCCCGGAAAGAGTAGCCATGGGCATCACCCACGACTTTCTGGGCATGGAAGTGGACAGCGTGGACGACGACGTCAAGGACGCTATCAGCGAGTTGGCCAACATGATCGGCGGGTCGGTCAAACCTGTCCTGTCCCCCAACGGCAAAGACATCCAGCTCTCTCTGCCCTCGGTCTTTCACGGGGACTACAGCGTCAAGTACTTTACCCAGGCCTATTGGGTTATTGTCCCTTTTAGTATTCAATCGGGACAATTTTTTGTCGAACTCCAACTCAGGCGAAACGACTGATTCATGCCTGCCTCCCCAACCGACCCCCCCACTTTGGACCAGACTGCGGCTGCATCCCAGCATCCCCCGATCCAGGACTGGGACCGGCTCGTCTCCGGCCTCCTTCCGGTTTTGGCCGAAACCGCCTCCATCCGTTTGGGACAGGAGGTCGAGCTGGAGTATGCGGGAACCGAATCCGCTTCCGAGCTGTATTCCAGCGGGCCAGGTCTGTTTATCAGCCTCTCCGTGGGCGGGGAGTACAGCGGCTCGGTGCATCTGCCTCTGGACTCCAGCCTGGCCCACAATCTGGCCCAGGCCTCATTCGGTCAGCCCGACCCTCCGGAGGTGGATGAGACCCAGCCCCTGGACGAAACCAGGGCCCAGGCGGTGGAAGATCTGACCGCCGTCCTGGCCCAGTCCGCAGTGGACCAGATAAGCCAGGAACACTCCGTGCAGCTGGAGCTGGCAGTCAGCGACAGGGATCATCTCCCCGGGCCTGAGGAAGAGCGCCCCGCACCGGCCTTTCTGTCCACCCCGGCCTGGCAGGTCACCGCTGATGTCTCCATAGACCACACCCTTGTGGGGCGGATCATGGTCCTTGTCCCCCATTCCTTGTTTCAAAGCAATGATGAGGACTTCGAGGATGGGGAAGAAGATGACGGGTACAACATCGATCCCGAGGAAATGGCCGCCTTGGTCCGACCCAGCCAGTCTGATGAGGAAGAAGATTCGGGCCAGGACGCTGAGGACGCTGAGGATCCCAGCCAGGGGCAGGCCCCCAACCAGGAGGAGGCTCCAGCTCAGGAAGACACCCCTTCCCGGGAAGAGACCGAAGTTTTGCAAGGGGATACGGACGATACCGCTCAGGAGAAAGACCACGAGCAGGAAGCAGCCGATCAAGGCCCTGCCGAGGCTGAGCAGCAGCCTGCCCCGGCTGCCGAGGAGCCCGCGCAGGACGAGGCTGAGTCCGCAGTGGATATCCGCGCCCTGCACACCACCCTGCTCCAGGCCTCCTACCAGGTGGAGGAGGAGCTGGGCTCCTTTCTGGGGGAAACCTTTGAGCTCTACGACTATCTCAGTCGGGTGATCAGCAAGAAGGATTTCCTGCACCAGTTTCAGAACAAAATCGTGGTCACCAACCTGGCCGTATCCGGCGATCACTACGGTACAGCCTTTGCCGTTCTCAGCCTGGCCGATGCCATCACTCTGGGCGGCAAGCTGATCATGCTCCCTCCGGAAGAGATCTCCCGCAAGATCAAAAGCGGGCAGCTCAAAGAAGATGAAGAGGACGCCTACGGAGAGGTGATCAACATCCTCACCGGGGCCTACTCCCACGCCTTTGGGGAGTACTTCCCCCACAAGCTGCGCCTGAAAAAAGACCGCATGACCACTGTAGCCCCGACCAAGGTGGATATCTCCTCTGAGGAGCCCTTTCCGGACGGGGAGTACTTCCTGGCTACCTACAAAATGCGCCTGGGCAACCAGAACCTGGAGCAGATGAGCATCCTGCTCTCCCCGGAATTGGTCAGTCTGTCCATGCAGGATGTGGAGGCCCTGAAGAAGCAGCCCTCCACCGGGGCCGGCGGGCAGGAACAAGCCGGCACCGGAACCATATTCATTCCCGGCCAGGAAGGGGGAGGCAAGCCGGCCATCGCAGTCATCAGCGATGACAGCCAGCAGGGCCAGGTGGTGGCCACCAGCCTGGAGGACGAAGGGGTGGAGCTCATTCAGCTCAAGCTGCGGGACAAGATGCGCGAAAAGCTCAAGTCCTACAACGTGCTGGGCGCTTTCCTGGTTTTAAAAAGCATAGACGAGAACACCCTGGCCACCTTGATCAAGGTCCGTTCAGTGCTGAAAGGGCGCTGTCCCTTGATCATCGGCGGCCCCAAATGGACCCGGTCCAAGGTCATCCAGGCTGTACGCTACGGAGCCCAGGACATCCTGACCACTCCCCCCGACCCGGCCCAGATTGTGGACAAGGCCCACAAGCACATGTTCGCCACCACGGCCCAGTAGCTCGGACATATTTTCATTTTTGCCCCCAAGCGGACAAAAATGAAAAGCTTGCCGCATTGATCAGGAATGAAACGACCACCCCTGCCCCTCCTTGCCAAAGCTGTTCTTTATACACACATAACACCGTGGGATAATAAGGTGTTGGTTATTGTTCAACCACCCCTTAACACTACAGCGAAACTTCAGTTCTTTTCTATCATTTCAGCGCAGGCGGAAATCCAGGCATCCCGCAATATAATAAAGCGGCCTAAGATATCAAGGCTTTCCCCTAGATTGCCCGGCGAGTGAGATTGCGATGTGTTCAGAGATCGGGGCCGGGCAATGACGGAAAAGGCATGTAGCTCCTATCTTTCGTTGTAGTGTTAGTCTCCTCCTTGCCAAGGAGGGGACTCTGAAGTGGCTGATCCAGCTGAAAATCTGCGATTACGGTTTTCGATAAGCCAGACACTTGCGAAGAAAAACGTCCAGACAACCACGGTCCTCTGAACTCCCCTCCTTCGCAAGGAGGGGCAGGGGTGGTTGGGATGATGACTCTGAAACCTATTTTTTCAGTATGTTATAGCCCCACGGTGTCAAGTGTGTGCTATGTTCGGCCATCCTCTTGCTGGTCTTTACCCACACGTGACCCCATGAGATAAGGTAATTGTCATTATTCAACCACCCCTGGGAGTCCCCTCCTTGCCAAGGAGGGGAATCTGAAATGGCTGATCCAGCTAAAAATCTTCGATTCCGATCCTCGATAATAAACAGGACGGTTTTAAATGCAAATTTAACAAACAACCTCGGTTTTCTTAACTCCCCTCCTTCGCAAGGAGGGGCAGGGGTGGTTGGGATGATGACTCTGAAACCTTATTTATCATTCCCGGCAGGCATCTGAATTCAAGACCTCAGTAGCGGCGATGAACCCCAGGAGGCTAAACTCCTGCTCCTTTCTTGTACCCAGGTCCACCTCCGAGTCCAGGCTCTGAACCTCCACCTGCATCAAAAATCCCCGGCGCATGGTCTTGACCAGTTCCTGGGGCAGACGTATCCCATTGGTCACTTCCTTGGCCGTAATTTGGCCCTCTTGGAAATCATCAATCCGGTAGTTCACCTGCACATCCACCGGCTCCGGGGAAAAAGGGCCCCACAGACAGGGGGTGTCGCTTTCATCCACTGTCAGATCCATCATCCTCTCCCCGGCATAGCTCTGTTTCAGATAACACCCGTCCCGCCCCGGTTCCCGGATGACCATCCAGGTCTCCTTGCGGGCCACGGAGTGCTTGCTGTCCCATGCGCTCCAATCCAGACTCTCCGGGGTCCAGGCCAGGACCTGAGAAACCGGCAAGATGCCGATCACACAGACCAACCAGGCCATGCAGGCCGCCAAAGTCCAAAATTGCCGCCCGCGGGCCATGGGTATTATCTTCCGCATCAACCTCACCTCATTGTCGGCGCATTGCCTTTATTGGTCATCAGGTACAAATACTCATGCCCAGAGCCGGGCTGCCCTCTTCCAGGCCGGGGCCTTGGGACTAGTACTGCGTCTCAAAAATATTGCCTCATTTTTTGGCAATCGGTTCTATTTTATGTATAAGTTTACTAAATTCGAATATCGAAATCCGAAATTCGAA
>JBNJII010000104.1:0-7851 GCA_051749205.1 Thermodesulfobacteriota bacterium
CGAGTTGTTCAATGACCCCTAGTTAAATACAAACACCGTACTGGCATGAAGTTTGTAGGGGCGAATAATCATTCGCCCTCTTCTACCTGGGCGGACACAAGTTCCGCCCCTTGCTACCAAAAATCGTGGTTGAAATCGTAGGGGCAAAGCTTGTCTTTGCCCGCCAGGCCGCGAGCAAAGCGAGGCATGAATATTCTTCACTCTTCGTTTTCAGGGAGACCCCTGGGAACGAAGAGTAAATACATGTAAACATGTTGAGTGTTGCCTGCGAAGCAACACTCAACATGTTTAGAGTTCCGAAGGCAACGCTTTGAGCTGGGCATAGGTGAACACTGGACCGTCCACACATACATAGTGGGTCCCTATGTTGCACCGCCCGCACAGCCCCACCCCACACTTCATGCGTTTTTCCAGGGTGGTAATGATCTGTTCGTCTTCAAATCCCAAGTCCTTGAGGCCCTTGAGCACAAATTTGATCATGATCGGGGGACCGCAGGTAATGGCCACTTTGTTCTCAGGACTCGGCGATTCCTGAGTCAAAACCGTCGGCACAAAGCCTACTCTCCCGTCCCAGTCCGGAAACTCGTTGTCCACGGTCAGCGCGAGATTGGCCCCCTGGGATTGCCAGGACTCAAACTCATAGGTGTAGCACAGGTCCTGAGGCGATCTGGCCCCGTAAATCACACTGATATCTCCGAACTCGTCCCGGCGGTCCAGCAGGGTCAACAGCAGGGTGCGCAGGGGAGCCATTCCGATACCCCCGCCGACGATCAGGATGTCCTTACCGAGCATGGATTCCACTGGAAAGGCATTGCCCAAAGGGGCGCGAACTCCGATTTGGTCCCCTTCCTGGAGGGAATGCAGCCTGGTGGTCACTTCCCCCACCTGCATAACGCTGAACTGGAGATGTTCCTTGCGGGTAGGTGGAGAATTGATGACAAACGTGGACTCCCCTACTCCAAAGACGGACAGCTGTCCTACCTGGCCGGGAGCAAAATCAAACTGTTGCATCCTGGTTTGGTCATTGAGGACCACCCGGTAGGTCTTTATATTCGGAGTCTCTTGGATAATCTCCTTGATGGTTGCAATGTCAGGCAGATACGGATTGTTCATCAGCAGTCTCCTTGGCGCGCAGGATAATTTCCCGAATATCCACAGCTGCCGGGCAATGCTTGATGCATCGCCCGCATCCGCAGCAGGCGAACAGCCCCCCGTGCAGCTCCGGATAATAGCTAAATTTGTGTCCTACTCTGTTTCGCAAGCGATGAGCTTTGGTCATACGCGGATTGTGTCCGCTGCCTTCCAAGGTAAACAGATAGGACATGCAGTTGTCCCAGCTCCGTATCCTTTTACCGGTCATTCCAAAGGCCTCGTCGGTGATATTGAAGCAGTAGCAGGTGGGACACAGATACGTACAGGCCCCGCAGCTGATGCACTTGGCCGAGACCTGGTTCCAAAAGTCCAGGTTGTCGAAAAGCTGGAGCAGACTGGCCGGGAGGTCAGAAATATCCGGGGCTTCTCCAAGCTCTTCACGTACGTGGTCCAAAATTGTGTCTGCTTCCTCCTCCTGTTGGGAGGTGGCTTCCCGGCCTGCAGCCTGGGCGAGGAGCTTTTCCCCCCATTGGGTGAGCGCCTCAGCCAGATACCCGCCGTCAACCGGGCGCAGGAGGACATCCGAGCCTTCAGCGTCGGCTGGATGGCTGCCCACCCAATGACAAAAGCAAGTGTTTTCCGCTCGGTCACAGGCCAGGGTAATAAAGGCCGTATTCTTCCGCCTGGAGGTATAATAGGGATCGGTGATTGTATCGGTGTCAAAAACCCGGTCATAGATCACAAATCCCCTGGTCCCGCAGGGTCGGGATCCAAAAACAATAGTCTTATTCTCCGGCAGGGTCTCTTTGATCTCCAGGGATTGCGTCTCTGGATGCTCAGGATCCTTGGTGTACCGATACTTCAGCAGTGTCTCGGTCTGGGGAAAAACAGCTTCCTTGGGCGGAGCAATGGCCTTGGTCTCCAAAACAAGCTCTGTTTGAAAATCCCAGGGTACAAACTTCACAGCGCTGCCCACCTTGGCCGGCACCAGGACCCGGGCGTTGTCGCTCATACCCTGCAGCCACGTGGCGATGTCCTCGGATGTAAGATAGGTCTTTGCCGCCATTACCATCCTCTCTCGTTGATATTGGCCTCTTCCACCTTGAATGTAAGCAGAGGGGGAACGCCTTCCGGGTCCACTCCTGCTTCATAGTCAAAGAGTTCCTTGGTCTCCCGGTTCAGCTTCTGGCGCAGGCTCAAAATGGGAATGTCCATGGGGCAGGCCCGTTCACACTCCCCGCACTCAGTGCACCGTCCAGCCAAATGCATGGCATGGATAAGCTGGAACATCCATTTCTGCTCAACCCCTGTTTCCTGACTCAACCAATGCGGCTCCCTCGTGTCGGCGATGCAATGGTCCCGGCACACACACATAGGGCAAGCGTTACGGCAGGCATAACACCGGATACAGCGGTCCAGATGGTACTGCCAGTAATCAAACCTCTGCTCCAGGGTCATGGCCTCCAGGGCCTGCAAGGAAGCAGACTCGCCCTGCCCGCAGGGGGCAGACTCCTTGTCCTGTACAAAGCTGTGGTCGCACAGTACCGGAGCAGAGTACGGATTGGTCTGACATTTAGGCAAAAGCAGGTCCTTGAGCTCCAGGGTGCTGGACCCGTCCGCAGTCGTTACCTCCATTTTCCCATCGGCAAAGGATACTTCAGTGACCCGGCCCCAAGAGCCGAGCTCGTCTTTGACCTTTTTCAGATCCACTGCCCCGGAACAGGGCAGGCCAAAAATGACCAGGTTTTCCCGCTTGATCAAATTTTCCTGCAAAAGCTCCACAACAGAGCGGTTGTCGCATCCCTTGACCAAAACCCCAATCTTTTTGTCTTTCATTCCCGGCAAATAGGTGGCCGGATTCTGTACGCATAATGGATTGAAAATCAGCTGATCCACATCCTGTTCTGTGCGCATAAAATGAGGCGTGGCGTGCAAAGGATCAAACCCCTGCTTCCAGCCAATCACGCAATCCAGATTGGGCAGCTCTTCCTTAATCTTGGCTTTCACTTCTTCAAGCACACTCACGAGTTATGCCTCCTACCAATATTTGTGCCCGGTCTTTGACCGTAAACCAATTTTGATATTTTTGCTGTTGTTTATAGTCCAGCGTCAACTCGCATGACACGATGTTGATTTTTACATAGGAGTCATGGAACAATTCGTAGTCGCCGTTTTGGGAATTATGGCCTCACCGCAACACACGTTTCATATCCGATCAAGTTAGACGTCGGCGGCCCGCGACGGGGCCGAGGTCTGATCTTTGACCTCTGACGTCTGTCTTTTGCCCACTTTGGGAGCCGGTCCGAGCTCATGGATCTGGTCTGTAAATTTACTGACCACTGTCTGCCACAACTTCCCCTCCGAGGCCGAGACCCAGGTATATTCAAATCGCCGCTGATCAAAACCCAGCAAGGGCAGAAGCCTCTTGGCCAACTCCAGTCTACGCCGGGCGTAAAAGTTGCCTTCGGAATAATGACAGTCCCGAGGATGACAGCCAGAGACCAACACCCCGTCCGCCCCTGAAAAAAAGGATTTGAACATAAACAAGGGATCCATGCGCCCGGTACAGGGCAGGCGGACGATGCGCAGATCCGTTGGCTGGACCAAGCGGCCCACCCCTGCTGTGTCCGCCCCTCCGTAGGAGCACCAGTTGCACAAAAAGCCGATTATTCGAAGCTCTCTTCCATCATGGGCTGACATAGAGCGTTGACCTCCGCGAGAATCTGATTGTCTGTAAAATGCTCCAACTGAATGGCTTTTTGGGGGCAGGTCACCGAGCACAGCCCACATCCCTGGCAGATGGTCTCAATGACCTCGGCCTTGGGGTTGCCTCCGCGGTCCTGAATCTCCTGGATGGCCCCAAAGGGACAGGTGGATATACACTTGCCGCAGCCCACGCATCGGGCCTGGTTCACTTGAGCCACTTGCGGGTCGGATTCCAGCTGATCCCTGGAAAACAGGGCCAGTATCTTGGACGCCGCAGCCGAGCCTTGGCCCACAGAGGCCGGAATGTCCTTCGGACCCTGGCAGCACCCGGCAAGATAAATACCGGCGGTGTTGGTCTCCACCGGCTTGAGCTTGGGATGGCTCTCCATATAGAAGCCATAGGTGTCGTAGGATATGCGCAGGGTTTCGGCCAGCTGTCCAGCCCCCTGGGAGCACTCGGCCCCAACGGCCAGGACCACCAGATCGGCCTCCACCTCCACCTGGGTACCCATCAGGGTATCCACCCCCCGAACTATCAAGGAGTCACCGTGGGGATAGATCTGAGCCACCCGTCCCCGTATATATCTGGCCCCATATTCTTCCATGGCCCGGCGGGTGAACTCGTCGTACTGTTTTCCCGGGGCCCGGATGTCCATGTAAAAGACATAGGACTGAGAATTGGGCAGATGGTCCTTGGTCAAAATAGTCTGCTTGGCCGTGTACATGCAGCAAAAGCCTGAGCAGTACGGCCTGTCCACGGACTTGTCCCTGGAGCCCACGCACTGGACAAAGACCACGTTTTCCGGCTCCTTGCCGTCCGAAGGCCTGGCAATGTGTCCGCTGGTGGGACCGGAGGCATTGAGCAGACGTTCGTACTGCATGGAAGTGATGACGTCCGTGTATCGCCCCCCGCCGTACTCCCCGTACTTGGAATGGTCGAAGAGGTCGTAGCCGGTGGCCACCACAATGGCCCCGACTTTCTCGGTAACCATCTCGTCCTGCATGTCATAGTTGATAGCCTTGGTGGGACAGATTTTCTCACACACCCCGCATTTTCCCTTAATGAACTGCCGGCAGTAGTCCGGATTGATAGCCGCCCGCTTGGGAATGGCCTGGGGAAAAGGAATATTGATGGCCGTGGTCGGGGCAATGCCTTCGTTGAAGGCATCATAGGACTTCTTGCTCGGACACTTCTCCATGCACAGACCGCAGCCGGTGCATTTGTCCCAGTCCACATAGGTGGCTTTCTTGCGCACCGAGACTTCGAAGTTGCCTACATAGCCGCCCACCTCTTCCACCTCGGAGTAGGCATACAAGGTTATGTTGGGATGCATAGACACATCCACCATCTTGGGTCCCAGGATGCAGGAGGAACAGTCCACGGTGGGAAAGGTCTTGTCCAGCTTGGCCATCTTGCCCCCGATGCTGGTGGTTTTTTCCACCAGGATGACCTCCAGCCCGCCTTCGGCACAATCCAGGGCGGCCTGGATTCCGGCTACCCCGCCGCCGACGACCATGACCCGCTTGTTGATATCAAAGGTCTTGGCATGCAGCGGCCGATCCTGGCGCAGCTTCTCCACTGCCATGTGCACCAGATCGGCTGCTTTGGCCGTGTTGGCTTCCTTGTCCTTGCTTACCCAGGACACGTGCTCGCGGATATTGGCCATTTCAAACTTGTACGGGTTCAGCCCGCCCCGCTCCACAGCCCGCCGGAAGGTGGGCTCGTGCATCCGAGGGGTACAGGAGGCCACCACCACCCCGTCCAGATTGTAATCCTGGATAGCTTGGACAATGCCCTCTTGTCCCGGCTCGGAACAGGCATACAGCGTGTCCGTGGAATAGACTACATCCGGATAGGCCTCGGCCTGCTTGGCCACCTGGGCCACATCCACGGTGCCGGCGATATTGCTTCCGCAATGGCATATAAATACACCCAGTCGCATTGCGTTTTTCTCCTCTGTTCAGCTTTGCCTCCGGCAAATCTGAAATATTTTTGGGCCAAAGCGCCCAGAAAAAGGATTTGCCGGATTGATCATGAATGAAACTTACGGCTTGCCCCCTCCGTCATTGCCCGGCCCGGATCATACGAATACACTTTCATCATGCTCGCCGGGCAATCCAGGGAAAGCCATTCTATCTGATCTGGATTCCCGCCTTCGCGAAAATGACGGACAAAGAAAGATCGAGTTTCATACGAGCGCCGCCTCCGGCTCCTCAACCTTGTCCAGCACCTTCCAGGGCTTGACCACCAGCTTCTTGAGCATCATATCGTCCCGGTTCAATCCCAGGGCCAAGCCCATCAGCTGCGTGTAGTAAAAAACCGGAATATTGAAGGTTTCCTTCAGGGTGGCATTAACCTGGGCCTGGCGCAGGTCCAGGTTCATCTGGCATAAGGGGCAGGCGGTGACCACGGCATCCGCTCCTGCATCCCGGGCCAGTTCCAGGAGCTTTCCGGACAGGCGGACCACAATATCCTTTCTGGCTACCCCGAAAGAACCGCCACAGCATTCAACCTTGAACGGAAAATCCAGGACCTCGGCCCCCAGGGCGGTCAAGATCCGATCCATGGCAGTTGGATTTTCCGGGTCGTCAAAGTCCATAACCCCTGGAGGGCGATTCATAATGCACCCATAGTAGGGAACGACCTTCAACCCTTTCAATGGCTTGGTCACGGCATCCTGAATGGCCTGCACTCCAAGATCCTCAACCAGGACCTGAAGCACGGATTTGGTGGCCAGGGTGTTGGCGCAGGGCTGCTCCAGGAGGGCATTGACCTTGTGCTTGAAGGATTGGTCCTCCATCCGGTGGCCGGCCACCTTCAGGTTGGTCAGGCAACTGGGGCAGGGAGTGATGATCCCTTGGACCTCCATGGATTCGGCCAGAACCAGATTGCGGGCGGAAAGGGCTGCGGACAAAACATGGTCCACAGTATGGGCCGGGGTTGAACCGCAGCAGCTCCAGTCCGGAATGTCCTTCAGCTGCAGCCCCAGCGAAGCGCAAACAGCCCGAGTGGATGCATCGTAGTCTTTGGAGGTGCTCAGACCGGAGCACCCGGGATAATAGGCATAGGTCAGATCAGAGCTCATTTCTTTTCATCTCCCAGAAAACGGTTGATGATTCCGGACACGTGCTCCTTGCCCTGGATATCGTGGGCTCGGGCGGCGATTTTTCCTTTCCCCAGGACCTTGGGCCCGAGCTCAATATCGGTCCAAAACCTTCCAGAACGCAGCACATAGCGAATCAGGGTTTCCAGCTCAAAGACCCGTCCGTGCTTTTGCACCGAATGCAGAAAACTGTCGTTGAACTGTTTGACCTGCTTTTCCGTCGCATACCCTTCCCGCCGGGCCATGTGCCTCAGCACATCCATGATTCGGGCCACGTCGATATTGTTCGGGCACCGTGTGGTGCATGACTCGCACGTAGCGCACAGCCAGAGGGAATGCGAGCTGAGGATGTCTGTTTTCTGTCCTGCTTGCAACAGGCGCATGATTTTATGCACCGGAATATCGTAGGCGAAAGTGTACGGACATCCGGCTGTGCAATTCCCGCATTGATAGCACAATGCCGGGTCCTGCTCACTCTCTTCAGCCACCAGATGAATAAAATCTTGATCAATGCTGGAATCGAGACGTACACATTCCATACTCACCACGCTTTGCTTAAAAATTGGTTCAAGGCTCATCCCTCGTGCTCACTGCAATTTTGGTACGAGGAATACTGACCCGGCTATACCTTGTCAAGCACACCCGACGGTAATTTTGTTCTCAAATGTAAGTTTCCAGGAGTGTTCAGGTTTCAGTGTTCAGTGTTCAGCTTTGCCTCCGGCAAATCTGAAATATTTTTTGCCCCAAAGCGGGCAAAAAAAAGGGAAATTTGCCGGATTGATCAGGCATGAAACTTACGTATGTCTTGCTCCGTCATTGCCCGGCCCGGATCCTTCGAATACACCGGGATCTGACTCACCGGGCAATCCAGTGCTGCGTCTCAAAAATATTGCCTCAATTTTTGGCAATCGGTTCTATTTCATTTATAAGTTTATTAAATTCGAATATC
>JBNJII010000105.1:0-4503 GCA_051749205.1 Thermodesulfobacteriota bacterium
TCCTCTCCGAGGCCCAGCCTCTTCGATTATCACACACCCCGGCCCTCGGAGAGGCCCGGGCTCCAAAACCGACTGCTCATGCTGAAAATCAAAGGATCTTGGTCTTCGTTAGATTTTGACAAACCAGCCCACGAATGTGCTGATAAGCTTGATCCTCTTACTTCCCCTCCCTGCTGCGGCTTTGCGCAGCTTTCCAGGGAGGGGACAGGGGAGGGTGGTGTGATTCCGGATCCTTATCTATCCATTTCTATCACCCCACGGTGTCAAGTGTGTGCTATGCTCAGCGGCGTAGGCCGGGGTCCAGCTCTTATATTTTCAGTCTGGATTCCGGCTTTCGCCGGAATGACAGAGGGTGTAATTCAAAGTTTCTTTCACGATCAAAGTGGCCGTCT
The DNA here is from genome assembly GCA_051749205.1 of Thermodesulfobacteriota bacterium. Lineage (GTDB taxonomy): Bacteria > Desulfobacterota > Desulfovibrionia > Desulfovibrionales > Desulfothermaceae > Desulfovermiculus. Next base: position 393 of record JBNJII010000105.1, read on the forward strand.
GTGACCAGCGGCAGGGCTGTCACCTGATTCCTGGCGAGTACAACACGAGGTGTTACACTCGCCTTGATTTTATTCTTTGACGACAACCACATCGTGGAGCTGTTCAGGAAGCTCACCCATCATATCCTGCTCAGGAATCCGGGCCGGCACAAAGGGCGGCTGCCCCATTTCTTTTAAGATCTGCAGACCGCCTTGCTCATCAAGCATATACTGCAAGAAGGCCATGGCCGCTTCCGGGTTTGGTGCATCATTGGTCATGGTCACTCCGTAGGTCACGGACTTGCCATGTTTGGTGATCTGCGAGCCTGGCTCCTTGCCCGAGACTTCCACCTGCGCCTGATTATAGAAGTTGTCATACCGGTAATTGCCCAGATTAATGTGCTCGTCCAGGGTGATGTATTGCAGATCGTGCTGAACGGCCACAGAGAGATACTCCCAGGCGTAATCCATGTGACCTGACTTCAGCAGATTGACCAGCTCTACAGACTTGGGCCGGATATTCTTTTCAGGCCGGTTGGCTATAAGATTTTTATACAGTCCATCAACCCCGTAGAACTTCTCAGCCAGCTGCAAAACCATCAGAGCCCGGTAGCCGCATGGATCGAGATCTGGATCTGAATGCCCCCACTCAACATCATCACGCTGCAAAATCTCATACCAGTTGTCAGAATCCACCTCGTCGGCATAACGGCTTTGGTCCGTGTAGGACAAGACCAGCTCATTGCTTGCAAAACGGATATTCCAGGTGGCGTACTCAGGAATAAGATTGTTGTCGATAACCTTGTAGTCAGCCGAGGCCATGATATCGGCCGGCTTTCCCACCTCGGAGATCAGCCGGGCCATCTTGGTGCTGCCCCCTACTTCTCGCTGCACGTCAATATCTGGATATTTCTTCTCAAATTCTTTTTCCATCTTTTCCATGGGTACCGACAAGCTCCCGGCATGAAAAATGATCAGCTTCTCCTTGGCCAGGGCCTGGCCTGAGCAAAGCGAAAGCAATACCCCCAGACACAGAGCACAAATCAATGATCCTCTTGTATGCATACCACTCCTCCTTTGGTTACTCATGATATTTCTGCGCCTCAAAGGCGTCCTTGTACAAGGGCTGTCCGTACTGTTCCAGTCCAAAGGAACGATAAGCGGCCTGCCCTGGACCAAAACCAATATGGCGCAGAAACTTCCTGGCCAGGGCATCGTTTGTACCCGGCAGTTCCTGCGGATTGCCCATCAGAGCATGGTAGACGTTGATGAGGATGGGATCGTCCTTGAACAGGACGGCCAGGTTTTCCAGCCTGGCCTCCTTGACCACAAAGGTGCTGGAATCGGTCATAAAGTAACCTGACCTTTTGTCCGCCTGCATGAGGGTCGGGCCCATAAAGTCATGAGTCTTTTTGTACCACTCACCTTCAGGCTCAATGCCGGCCAGCTCCCAGATATGCATCTCCTTCTTATGCGTTCCAGAGTTGTCCGCCCTGGAGAAAAACGGGGCCTTGGCCTTGGCGATCATGGCATATGCTTTTGCAACAGAATCCGCGGTTCTGATTTTGGCCGGATCAGATGCAGGGCCGACAATATAAAACTGATTGCTGCCCAGCAGGGTCCTGCCTGTGGCCCACCCCTGCTCCACAGCTTCCTGCTCGGCCTGCGGGGCATGAACCAGGACCACATCCACCTGCCCGTCCTTCAAGGCCTGTAATGACGCCCCGCTTCCCCGCTTCAACCACTTGATCCGGCAATCATTTTCCCTGCAGAAAGGGAGTCCGATTTCCTTGAGCAATCCAAGGGAACCTGGGCTTCCAGTGGCAATGCGCAAAACCTGATCCCCCTGCCCATAGACTGCGTCAAACTGCATCTTATCCTGGGCACTGGCCTGAGGAATGATTCCACCCAGAATAAAAATTGAACACACCAGGTACAGTAAGAACATTTTCAAGCGCATACTGATCTCCTTTGGTTTTTCATTTCCATGATCAACGGGATTTCCAACACGAAATCAATCTTCTTGCCCACATAAAACAGAGTAAAGCGTAGGGTAATACTGTCACAGATGGAGCATCAGAGGGAAAAGTATATTAAGGAAAGTGCAATATTATTGGCCAATCATGGATATGTCAAGCTTGCCTATTCTCAACCTGTTGAGTCTGAAATTAAAGATATAATCTTGAGATCCATCAAATTTATATTGGTCATAATTTTAGATATTTATAGTAACTTCAAAACTTATTTTATTTATAGCATTCGTTCTGTCATTAACCTAAAATTCAACAATAGTTTGTCATATTAGACATATGTCAAGATTCATATTAAGAATTGGTGAAACCCTGCTTCCTGTGCATTCGACCTCCAGCCCCTTGAAACATCTTGATTTCTGTGTTCAGGATACAGTATTTTCCTGCAGTCCCTTCGATGCAGTACGCACCGTTTCTGACAGCCATCTTCCGTAGCCAAAGGAGTTGAAAATGGCCTCATCACAGTTTGGAAACTGTATTCCCATCCAGGTATTTTCCCCTCCGGGTCACGGATATGGATGAAGACAACATCGGCACAGAACGCTACGGGATCCAGATTGAGGCAATCGATAAGACCCCTGAGATCATTGACTGGAGCAATATCGTTCTGGCCACCGGAAGCACGGTGATCAACAATACCTACCGTTCCCTGCTCCGGGACAAGCCGGTCATATTTTACGGGGTCTCGGTGACCGGGGTGGCCTACCTGACCAACTGCGGGCATTATTGCTATTGTGGGAAATGGGGAGGTACGTAAGCTGCCTGATGATCCTTGATCCTGGTTTGCCTCATATGATGTGTGCTAACGCGGCGAATTGATTATCGAAGGGGCAGACCAATTGGCCTGCACTTGCTTATCAAGCTGACTTTATCTACTTAAGTTGATCAGCGATCGGTTCAGCAGACACGAATAAGCTGGTAAATATACTGGGCACAGGGACAGGAATCACTCTTTTGACAAACTGTTGACTAAGCATTAACAAACTCGTCTTTTGTAGGCTGTTTGTCAAAAAATGTTTTGACAATGCTCTTAGATAGTATTAAAAATATTTAGACTATCTCGCAGTTATGTCAAAAGACTGCCCATGAATGTGAATGAATTCCTGGCCCAACACGCGGTGTTTACAATCGATGACCTGGATCTCTTTCTCTCCAAAAGGGGATCGGCCAATCCGAACACTCGCAAGGCTCTCTTAAACTATCACCTCAAGCGAGGCCGGATAGTTCGAATCCGTCGGGGGCTCTATGCGACTCTGCCGCCTGGGTCCGATCTGTCATCAAATCCGGTTGATCCATATCTCGTGACCGCAAAAATGACCGAAGACGCAGTCCTTGCCTATCATACTGCTCTGGAGTTTCACGGGAAGGCGTATTCTGTCTTGAGTAGACTCACCTATACATCCAAGGCCAAGTCGCTTCCTGTCATTCTCGGGTCGTATGAAATCATTTGCGCCCCTGTGCCCAAGGTTTTACTGGCAAAAGGTGCAGGCATGTTCGGGGTCGTCACCTACAAGCGCTCCGGAGTGGATGTGAAGGTCACGAATCTTGAACGAACATTTGTCGACATTCTGGATCGCCCAGATTTGACGGGAAGTTGGGAAGAGATATGGCGATCTCTGGAAATGATTGAGTTTTTCGACCTCGATCAGGTCATAGAGTACACCTTCTTATTGGAGAATAGAACCACGGCCGCAAAGGTGGGATTTTATCTTGAACAGCACAAAGAGGGCTTGTTATTAGAAGACACCGCATTGGAACCGTTGCGCAAGCTCCGGCCGAGGCAGCCCCACTATCTGGAGCGTGCACATCGTGGGGATTGCCAATGGATCAAAGGCTGGAATCTCATGGTCCCGGCAGACATTCTGAAGAGGATATGGGGGGAAGTACTTTGAGGTTCTCGCCCGAAGAAATTGCCCCTATAGCAGAATCGACAGGATTCAGGGGGGATATGGTTGAAAAGGTTCTCCAGGTGATGCATCTTCTGCAAGCCCTGAATTCGCACCCGTATCTCAAAGGGAAATGGGCTTTAAAAGGTGGCACTGCACTGAATGTGTTTATCCTAAAAATGCCCAGACTGTCTGTAGATATCGACCTGAATTACA
>JBNJII010000105.1:4603-7837 GCA_051749205.1 Thermodesulfobacteriota bacterium
ATTGAACAAGCAATCCAAGCGGTTTTTTCCCGGGAAGGGTTCACAACCAAGAAGGTGCCGACCGAACATGCAGGCGGAAAATGGCGTTTGAGCTATCAGAGCTTTTCCGGGCAATCCAGCAATCTTGAAGTTGATGTGAACTTCATGTTCCGACAACCTCTTTGGGACATCCGGCATAACGATGCACACCATCTTGGTGAATACTCGGCGAGCAATATTCCTGTTCTGGACATCCATGAGTTATTTGCAGGCAAGCTCGCAGCCCTGTTTGCTCGGATGCAGGCGAGAGATCTGTTCGACTGTTATCAAATGTTTAAACTCGAAACTCTCGATATCTATCGGCTGAGGCTAGCCTTCGTCATCTATGGCGGAATGAACCGTAAAGACTGGAGGAGCATTTCAACAGATGATCTTGATTTCGAGGCAGAAGAATTGGCAAAACAGCTGATCCCTACTCTTCATCGTCAGTTTCGGCGTGATCAGAACAAAGCTGCAGAATATGGGGCTTCCCTTATGCAAGAGTGCAAACAAGGACTGTTCAAAGTATTGCCTTTTACAGATGTCGAAAGCCAATTTCTGGATCTGTTGCTTGAACACGGGAAAATTGATGCGTCACTTTTGACTCCAGACAAAACTCTTCAAGAACATATACAATGCCAGCCTCTTCTCCAATGGAAAGCTCTCAATGTGCGACATCACAAGGGATTGTCCTGACGTTGGATGAACAACAAGCCAGCAATTGGGGGCTGGGGCATCAGCCCCCAGTATAGCTCGTGGAGCGAGTACAAGCTATGTCAGAACTGAGTTTATCCACGAGGCCATATTTACCATGGTGGCCAATCGAGCCTTAAATCCTACCTCTTATCACGGCACGTTACAATTGATATGTTGTGCGGTTACACGGCGAATTGTGAACAGGTCACATGGGGCTCCTGTTGAAATGTCTGGGATACATCAGACCAACCATTGAGCCATGACCCTTTGCCCCTTCTCAATCTCGGTCCGGCCTTCGGGTATGGCTACAACAGCCTGGGCATGGGCCATTGATTGCAGCCGGCTGGCTGTGCGCAAGGGATGGAAAAGGATCTCTGTTTCTTGGTGTTCAATGCGCCCAAAGACATATTGAGTCCAATCAATGCTCCGGCCATGGATGTTCTCGGCCAGCCGAACGGTCACGGCCGGCAGACCGGGCTTTGAGCTTCCGGCCAGCTTGAGCAGTCCCGGCAGGGTTATCTGCAGAAAGGCGGTCAGATTCGAGGGAGGCCCGCCCGGAAGGACAAAAACCGGCTTGTGGCCCAGGAGTCCGAATCCTACAGCCTTTCCAGGCCCGATGCGGATACGGTGGAAAATCTGTTCCCAGCCCAGACGCTCCAGCATGTCCACGACCATATCCCGGTCTCCGGTCCAGGCCCCTCCGCTGGTAATCACGGCATCTGATTTTGATACAGCCCGGTCCAGCTCGGCCGATATCTGTTCAGGGTCATCTTGGACCACCAGGATACGGCTTGTAAACTTATAGCGGGTACACCAGGCATCAAGCGTGGCCAGGTTGCTTGCATACAGCTTGCCTTCAGGGAGCGGACGGCCCGGAATAACAACCTCGTCACCGGTAGCCACAATCGTGACTTTTGGTTTTTGAAATACAGACACCCGGCTGTGACCCGCGGCAGCCAAAAGGCCGACCACAGCTGGGGTCAAAGCTTGCCCGGGTTCAGCAATCACTTGCCCAATGCTGACATCAACCCCCTGGGGCAGGATATTCCGGCCTGGCTGAGCAGCACTCAGGGCTTCAATCCAGCTTTGGTTCTGGTGGTGTCGGGTCAACTCATCTGGTATGACCGCATCAGCTTTATCCGGGATCTTCCCACCGGTAAGAACTCTGACAGCTGTTCCGGGAACAATATCCAGCTCTTCTTCCCCGCCTGCCGCGCTCAGGCCGGTGACCTTGAGAGGCACCGGCTGGGACGGGGATGCATTCTCTACATCCCGGGACATGACAGCATATCCATCTTTAAGCGACGCATCTATTGAAGGAGAGTCCACAAGTGCATGCATGTTGGATGCTGAAATCCTGTCCACACAATCGGTAAGAGCAATACTCTCGGTGCCGATAGGAGTGATATTGGACAGAGTCAGAGGCAACGCCTGGTGAATGCCTAATGGAAAGGAGTCATTTTCAAACATATTGCCAATTCCCGGTTGAAGATTCCAGATCATGATTTTTCGGCAAACTTCCGGCAGAAATCAACAATGTTTTCAGATACTTGAGGACAGGATCCAAAATGCAGGTGCACATAGGAAGCCAGAACATTGTGCACTGTATACCCTTCACAGCTCACGGTTTCCCCTTTGCGGCCTCGCAATGAATACACGCAATGGGCCTTCTCCAGGTTGTCCGCAATGGATGAATAATGAAACTCATGCCCCCGGATCACGGTTCCAGCCGGACCGAGCAATGTGGCTTCGCGCACTTCTACTTCCCGGTAGCCAAGAGCCCGCAGGCGATCATGCATTCGGGCCCGAAAGGGAAACAGGCCGAGCAGGGGAAAGGTGTTTCCCTGCCCATCCTGCAGGCCCTGCATTAAGTACATAAACCCCCCGCATTCCGCGTACACAGGACCGCCCTGGGCAGCATAGCGGACGATCTCTTCCCGCAGCCCCCTGTTGGCAGCCAGTTCCCGGGCATGCAGTTCAGGATATCCGCCGCCCAGGTACAGCCCCTGCAGATTGTCCGGGAGCTTGCTGTCCGCCAGAGGAGAAAAGGGAACCAGCTCGGCCCCGGCCTGCTCCAAAAGGCGAAGATTCTCCGGATAATAGAAGCAAAAGGCCTTATCCCTAGCCAGCCCTATGCGGACCCTGGCCTGATAAACTTGCCCCGCTCCCTGCCTTCTGCCCTCTGCCCTCTGCTCCCCGCTCCCTGGCTTCTGACCTCTGTCCTCTGACCTCAGTCTTCTGTCATCCGACATCTGACGTCTGACGTCTGACCTCTGATCTCTGCCCTCTGCCCTCTGCTCCCCGCTCCCTGACCTCTGACTTCTGTCCTCTGCCCTCTGACCTCTGGTTATGTCCAGAAGGCGGTCCACCTGCACATTCTCTTCAATCCATTGGATAAGGGCAGGCAGGATGTCTTGACTGTCCTCTATATCCTCGGCTGTATACAGCCCCAGATGCCGGGAAGGCATGACCAGATCCTCCTGCCGGGGCAAACAGCCCAGACAGGGCGGGCATGCAGCG
>JBNJII010000106.1:0-7828 GCA_051749205.1 Thermodesulfobacteriota bacterium
TTGACACCGTGGGGCTATAACGTGCTGAAAAAATAAGGTTTCAGAGTCATCATCCCAACCACCCCTGCCCCTCCTTGCCAAGGAGGGGAGTTAAGAAAAACCGAGGTTGTTTGTTAACTAGCCAGGCAAAAGTTCTCTGGCAATACATTGTTTTTATTGAACATCTGTATGGCCCTCAATGTCCGTAGCGATAACGGATTTAACATCTTGATTTCTTTGTCTTTACCTTTAACCTTTTACCTTTAACTTTTAACTCACAAGTTGTTAAGTTTGCATTTCAAACCGTCCTCATTATCCTAAGGTGTTATATGTGTATAAAGACCAGGCCGCTGCCGGACCTGTAATTGGTAAGCCGCAGGCTTGATCCAGGATGCAACCTACGGATGTCCCCCTCCGTCATTGCCCGGCCCGGACAGTTCGAATTCACCGGGATCAGACTCGCCGGGCAATCTAGGGGAAACCCTTTCTATCTGCTCTGAATTCCCCCCTTCGTGGGAATAGCGGACGAAGTGGTGTCTCGTTCATCCGGGCCCCGTCCTTGAATTGCATCCAAAATTCACTTATTCTGCCTCTTGGCAAGCCCTTGGACTGGAGGAGTAATGAACAGCGGTTGCGAACCACCGCGAAAACCAAAAATTGAGGCCACATTTTTTTAAGCTGCAATCCGAGATACCCCGTATGACCTCTTTCACCTTCATCCACGCCGCAGACCTGCATCTGGACAGCCCCCTGAGCGGGCTGGAGACCTATCCGGATGCTCCGGTGGAACAGATCCGGGGGGCCACCCGCCGGGCCCTGGACAACCTGGTCTCTTTGGCCCGGGAGCAGGAGGTCGCCTTTGTCCTCTTGGCTGGAGATGTCTTCGACAACTCCTGGCGCGATTTTCACACCGCCCTGTTTTTTGCTCAGTGCATGGGTCGGCTGGGGGAGGCCGGGATACCGGTCTATGCTGTCAGCGGCAATCACGATGCGGCCAATCCCATCGGCAAGACGCTGCGTCCGCCGGACAACGTCCATTTCTTTTCAGCCACCAGGCCGGAGTCCGTCACCCTAAAGCACTGCAACACGGTCATCCACGGCCAGAGCTATCCCGGACGCGAGACCAGCGAGGACCTGGCCGACCAGTATCCGCCGGCTGTACCCGGGGCCTTGAATATCGGGCTCCTGCATACCGGATTGACCGGGCGTCCAGGTCACGAACCCTACGCCCCCACCCACCCCGATATCCTGGCCGGAAAGGGGTATGCCTATTGGGCCCTGGGCCACGTGCACCAGCGGGAGATCGTGGACCGTGATCCCTGGATCGTCTTTCCCGGCATCATCCAGGGCCGGCACATCCGGGAAACCGGCCCCAAAGGGTGCAGTCTGGTCCAGGTCGAGGACGGCCGCATCCGGGATGTTGTGCATCAGGAGATTGATGTCCTGCGTTGGTACCATGGCAGCGTTGATTGCAGCTCATGTGCCTGTGATGAAGATGTCCGCCAGGCTGTCCACAGGCAGCTGCAGGCCGCCCAAGACGCGGGTGACGGCCGTCCGGTCGCGGTCAGGCTGGAATGCACCGGAGCGACACGAATGCACGCCCGGCTTCACGACAGCGAGCAGCATTTCCAGGAAGAATGGCGGACCTTGGCCGCCGAACTGGGCGATGTGTGGATCGAACAGATCCGGCTTAAGATCCGTCCGCCTGCTGATCAGGCCGAAGAGGTTGATCCGGATTCGCCGTTGGGCGAACTGATTCAATGCATTGAGGCCCAGGTACTGCCGGAAAGCTGCACCAAGGAACTAGGGGACCTGATGAAGCAGCTTCCGAGTGAGATCAGCCAGGGCGAGGAGGACTTCAATCTCAAGGATGCACAGCAGTGGCAACGGATGAAAAATGATGTCCGCGAGCTTCTGCTCGGCCGCTTGCTGCGCCAAGGAGGCGTGGAATGAGGATCGCCCGTTTCAGGCTGGAGGCCTTCGGCCCGTTTACGGACACCAGTCTTGTCTTCGAGCCGCAGCCCCTGCATCTGATCTACGGACCGAACGAGGCCGGCAAGAGCAGCACCCTGCGGGCCCTGACCGCCTGGCTCTACGGCTTTCCTGAACGTACCGCCGATAATTTTCTGCACGCCAATCCCCGCCTGTGTGTCTCCGGCACCCTGGAGAACGGCCGCGGGGAGACATTCACCTTTTCCCGGCGCAAAAAACGCAAGGGCAGTGTCCTCGACGCCCAGGGCAATGCCGTCGATCCCCAAGTGGTGGCGGCTTGGCTGCAGGGATTGGATCAGGAGACCTTTCAGGCCCTTTTCGGTCTGGATCATCCCGGTCTGGTCCAGGGCGGATCAACGATTCTGCAGGAACAGGGCAGTACGGGCACGACATTGTTCGCCGCCGGCAGCGGTATTGCTTCCTTGAAGCAAATCCAGAACGATTTGCAGGAGGAGTATAAGGCCCTGTTCAAGCCCGGCGGCAGCAGGCCGGAACTCAACGCCGCCCTGCAGCGCTACAGCGAGCTCAAAAAGGAGTGCAACCAGCTGGCTCTGTCCAGCACTGCCTGGAAACACAAGGAACGGGTCCTGCGCGAGGCGGAAAAGGTTCTGGATTCTCTCAAGGAGCAGCGCAGCGTCCAGCAGGCCGAACGCCGTCGCCTGGAGCGGATTCACAAGGCACTGCACCCCCTGGCCCGACTGCGGCGGGCACAAGCCGGGCTGAACGAACTTGGTCCGGTGCCTGATTTGCCCGACGATTTTCCCAAACGGCGTCAGGAGGGCCAGGACCAGTTGCGCGAAGCCCAGCAGACCCTGGACAATGCAAAAAAACGGTTGACCATTGACCAGCAGAAGCTCGAGGCCATATCCCTGAACAGCGAACTTTTGGATCAGGCCGCGACTATCGTTGATCTGCACCAGCGCCTCGGTGCCTACCGCAAGGGCCAGACCGATCTGCGCTCCCTGGAAGACAAGGAACGTGAACAGCGCGCCGCGGCCCGGGATCTTTTGCGGAGGCAGCGTCCGGATCTCGACCCGGCCGACAGCGATACGGTGCAGGCGCTTTTGGCCTCCCGGTCCCGGGTCCAGACCCTGGGCCAGGGCAAGCCCCTGGTAGACAAGGAGCTCCAAGACAGCCGCACCCTCTGGCAGACCAAGCAGGGCGAGCTGGACCAGATCCGGGATGCCTTGCAGGACCTGCCCGCCGCCCAGGACACCACGCTCCTGCATCAGGCAGCGGCCCAGGCCGGACGTCTTGGCGATATTGACGCTGAAATCGGAAAAAAGGGCCATGAATGCGAACGCAAATATAAGGAATGCGCCACAATGTTCGCCCGGCTGGGCCGATGGCACGGTACGCCCCAAGACGTCCTGGCCCTGCCCTTGCCGCTGGAGGAAACGGTCCAGACCCTGAAGCAGGAGTGGGAGGATGCTAAGCGCCGCACACAAGAGCTTGAGGGGCAGCGTCATGAGCTGACCCAGACCCTGGCCGATCTGCACGAGCAGCTCCAGGCCCAACAGGAGGCCGGGACCGTGCCTTCGGAGAACGATCTGGACGCCAAGCGGCGGGAGCGGGATACGGCCTGGTCTCTGCTGCGCCGGCAGTGGGTGGACGGCGAAGACGTCAGCGGTTCGATTTTAGAAATCACCCCTGAGGGCAACCTGATCCAGCATTTTGAGCGCACCCTCCAGGAGGCGGACGCCATCGCCGACCGCTTGCGCCGGGAGAGCGACCGGGTCCATACCCATGCCCGGCTGGTGGCCCAGTATGACAAGGCCCGGCAGCAGTGGGCGGCTTTGGAGGAGGCGGAAGGACAGCTGGACGCCGCCTGCCGGGATCTGCAGCACCGGTGGCGCAAGGTCTGGTCTGGTGCTGGAATCGAGCCCGACGATCCGCGAACTATGCTCGCCTGGCTGCAACGCTTTCAGAAAGTGGTCGACCAGGCCCACAGTCTCCAAGAGGACCGTTTCGCGCTCCAGGAGCTGGAGGCCAGGCGGCAGGCGGCCCGGCAGGCCCTGGTCCGTGAGCTGCAGACCCTGGATGAAGCGGTGCCCGGGGGGGAAGACCTGACCCCGGTCCGCGAGCGGGCAGATGCTGTCCTGGAGGCCCGGGACCAGGTGTCCCGCAAGCAGCAGCAGCTCCAGGATGAACGGACCCGGCTGGAGCGGGAGGCGGCTGCAGCCCGGCAACGGTTGACCGCCGCCGAAGAGGCCAAGGCCGCTTGGCAGAGGGATTGGGGTCTGGCCATGCAGGAGCTGGGTCTTCCCGGGGATGCGACCCCCGAAGCGGTTCGCAGCTTCTTCAGCGATATCGACGCCTATCTCAGCCGGGTGAACCAGGCCGATGGGCTGCGTCAACGCATTGAGGGCATCCGGAGGGACAGTCGGGAATTGGAGCAAGATGTGGCCTGTCTTGTGGCCCGGATCGCTCCGGACCTTGCCGCTATTCCGGTGGATCAGGCCATAGAGCGCTTGAACGGTCTCTTGCAGCGCGAACGCGATCGGGCCACGACCGCTGATCATTACCGGGAGCGAATCGCATACACGCAGGAAGAGATCGAGACGGCCACAATTGCACGTGATGCGGCCAACCGGGAATTGGCTGCGCTTTGTGACCTGGCCGGTTGCACCACGGCCGAGGAGTTGGCCGGGGTTGAAAAGCGGTGGCAGGAGCACAAGGCCCTGGAACAGGACAAGGCCACAGCCTTGAACGAGCTCCGCGAGATTCCCGGGGTGAGGGATGAGGACGCGCTGATTGCTGAGGTGGAGGCCGAAAATCCGGACGAGCTGCCGGCCCGTCTGCAGTCCTGCGACGAGGAGCTGGAGCGTTTGGACCGGGACATTGAAGGCCAAAGTGCCCAGGCGGGAGAACTGCGCCGCGAGTTCCGGGAGATGGACGGCCGGGACGCGGCCGCGCGCAAGGCCGAAGAGGCCCAGGCGACCCTGGCTGCGATCCGCCGTCTGGCCGAACGCTACGCCCGGCTCCGTTTGGCGTCCACGGTTCTGGAGGAGGCAATCGAGCGCTACCGGGCCGAGAACCAGGATCCGGTCCTGGCCTTGGGCAGCGGCTATTTCCGGGAATTGACCATCGGCTCGTTCGACGGCCTGCGCACTGACGTGGACGACAAGGGCGGCCAGGTCATCGTCGGCCTGCGCGGGGAGGAGCGCGTCCCTGTCGGGGGCATGAGTTCCGGGACCCGGGATCAGCTCTACCTGGCCCTGCGTCTGGCCTCTCTGGAGCATCGGCTCAAGACCAGTGAGCCCATGCCTTTTATCGTGGACGATATCCTGGTCAACTTTGACGAGGAACGGACCCAAGCGGCCCTGAAGGCCTTGGCCCGGCTGGGGGAGAAGAACCAGGTTTTGTTGTTTTCCCACCACCGGCAGGTGGCGGATGCCGTCCAAGAGCTGAATCTGGGTCGGGTGCACGGGTTGGGGTGATCACAACGATGGGAGAAGAATTGATTCTTCAACAAGCAGGGTGGAATATGTTGACCATAGATGATGTGCTCCAGGTGCAAAACAGGTGGGGCGACTGCATAGTGGATATAGGCAGGACGTATCAGCAAGGCGGTGACTACAGAAAAGCAGCCCAAGATATGCTCAATGTTATGTATGCCTTTGATCAGGGCGGGGTCCTGTTTAAACCGACGAAGGCGACAGAGGTGCAGTTCCGGGAAACACAAGAGCAGGCCCTTTCCTACTTTGTTGGGGGCAGCATTTCAGAGGATTCTGGGTTCGCCCTGCAACCCTGGTCGCATGTCCGCTTTGAAAATCACAAGATCAAGATGGACACAGGTTTGGCAATAGCGATGGGCAACTACTACTTCACTGCTGCAGAGACTGGAGAAGAGGTTCAAGTGGAGTTTACCTTGGGGATCAGGTCTGCGGATGACGGTCGTCCTGTTATCTTCTTGCACCACTCTTCATTGCCTTATCAGCCTGAGAAATAGTCCGAAAACTGATCAGTTTTCCATGATCACCATCAAAAGCGGGTTGGAACCTGGTCTCCTCTTCATCCCCAATCAGGCTATATGCACACAGTTTCGGCCCGCCTCCTTGCTTACATACACTTGCTGATCCGCTCGGGCCACAACGGATTCAGCGGACTCGTCCTCTCTGGAGATGGCCCCGCCGAATGAAGCGGTGACTGTCAGCTGGCGGCCTTCAAAGCTGAGCCAGCTCTTTTCCACCAGCATCCGCAACCGTTCAGCAACTTCGTGCAGAGATTTTTCGGAAATGTTGGGAAGAATTATCCCGAACTCCTCGCCGCCCCAGCGACAGGCCACATCCAGGGCTCGAAGCCCGTTGGCCAAGGTCTGGGCCACCATGTACAGCACCTGATCCCCGGCAGCATGTCCCCAGTTGTCATTAAAGCTTTTAAAGAGATCGATGTCCACAAAGAGTATCCCGAAGGACCCAGTGCTTTCCTGCAAGGTCCGTTCGTTGTTTTCCAGAGTGATATCCGTGAATCGCCTGTTTCCTATACCTGTGAGCTGATCTCGAAACACCTCCCGGCGCAGCTCTTCCATATCCTGAAGCACGTCGATCTTCTTGGTGTTGTTGGAAAAAATCTCCACAGCCCGACGATATCCCCATCTTCACCGTGCATGGGTGCTGAAAAAATAAGGTATCAGAGTCATCATCCCAACCACCCCTGCCCCTCCTTGCTAAGGAGGGGAGTTAAGAGAACCACGGTTGTCTGTACGTTTTATCCACTAGTCCCAGGAGAGAGCTATGCAAAAAAAAGTCAGCGAAACCAGCATTGTGATGTCCCAGATCATGCAGCCGGAAGATGCCAATGTGGCTGGGAATGTGCATGGAGGGACCATCATGAAGCTGATTGATAATGCCGCAGGGGTCGTGGCTGTTCGCCATTGCCGAAGCAATGCGGTCACCGCTTCTGTAGATCGAATAGACTTTCACAATCCAGCCTACATAGGAGATTTGCTGATAGTCAAAGCCAGCATAAACATGGTGGGCTCAACCTCAATGGAAGTCGGGGCACGGGTGGAGGCCGAACGGGTGCTCACTGGAGATAGGTATCATATCGCCTCCGCATATCTGACATATGTATCCCTGGACGAAGACCTGAAACCAAAACCTGCGCCGCAGCTGGCTGTGGAGACAGAAGCTGAAAAGAGAAGAAATAAGGAAGCACAAACACGTCGCACAATGCGTCTGGAGGAGAAAAAACGGGAGAAAGCCTGTCAAGATGATCTCTAGCTCTATGAACTTGAGGGTTCAAATGAAACAGAACCAATCCCCAAACCAGGGTCCATCCTCGTAACCTCTATGCTTTCCTGTATCCTGCATCCCTATTTCTCTTGATAAATCCTCCTAGTTAACTATGAAATATCAAGGTTTATCAGCTCTTATTTTGACGAAATTTTAATTATTTGGTATTCACTAAGGCATGCAAGACTCGGCGAACTCCTAGGTTAATGACCAGCCTTAAAACTTTGCATGGACCTTCTGCATAAGCTGCCCCATCTGGGCACAGATACAACCCGCACCCGATCTCATGTGCAGTTAAAAGGATGGAGACAGGATTTGAGGCTTCGACCATGTCAGAATGATTTCTTTGATGTTGAAAGACCTGGATAAGAGTGTGTGAATACGGGGAGTATATGACGGACAAAGATGAAAAGCATGATCAAAAAGCGGGCAATGTGTTCGTCGCCCGTCAGCCTGTTTTTGATACCACCGGAGAGGTGTGGGGATATGAACTCTTGTTTCGAACTTCTCAATCGGCAAATGATGCGGCGATCACTGAAGGGAAGTTTGCCACCTCGCAGGTCCTTATCGATGGCTTGACCATGGTGAATCAGTGTGTCGGCCACAAGGTCAAAAAGTTG
>JBNJII010000107.1:0-7757 GCA_051749205.1 Thermodesulfobacteriota bacterium
TGCCTGGGGCATTCTCTTATCCCCGGCCATGGGCGCGGTGCTCATGTCCCTGAGCACAGTCATCGTGGCCATCAACGCCAAATTCTTGAAGGTGGAAAAATAAGATCGGTTCATCTCACTAAGTTAATGTATGTATTGGTTGGCATATAGAATGTATTCAAAACACTACGAAAATGGAGGTTAGTTATGAAAAGGTATTATTCACGAATTTTTGGGCTGATGTGCATGGCTCTTCTTCTCTCTATGCAATCTGTTCCTGCAAATGCCCAAGGCAAGGGAGGTATGCAACATGGGAAAGGTATGCATGGTCCAAGCCTAATTAAGGAAAACTTTCATGATTTCATGAAAAAAGAATTCCAGGCTTTCATGCAGGAGTCGGAAACGGTTCGCAAGGACTTCGCAGGAGCCGTAATGGAGCTTCGAACTTTGCTGTCCCAGGAGTCTCCGGCTCAAAATGAGGTGAGAGAAGTCTTCAGCAGGGTAAGGGAAAACAAAGCCAAGCT
The DNA here is from genome assembly GCA_051749205.1 of Thermodesulfobacteriota bacterium. Taxonomy (GTDB): domain Bacteria; phylum Desulfobacterota; class Desulfovibrionia; order Desulfovibrionales; family Desulfothermaceae; genus Desulfovermiculus. The sequence goes on from JBNJII010000107.1 coordinate 504, forward strand.
TATGGAAATGGCTGAAGCCAGAGGCCTTCCGCACAAGGCCCTGAAAAAAGCTTTGGGGCCTCTATCCGACAGCTTTGCCATGTGTCACATGATGGGTAAGGGCAAAAACAAAAAAATGAGTGGAAAGGGTGCCGAGATGGGGGGGAAAAAAGCATCCCCCGAAAAGGAGGGCAAAGATCATTAGTATCTTGCATCAAGAGAGAATCGTATCTCCTGGAGCTTGTGATGGTGTTATTGCCTGAGATTGGTTTTTGGTCAGCTTTGCCTCCGGCAAATCTGAAATATTTTTTGCCCCAAAGCGGGCAAAAGGAGAACTATTTGCCGGGTTGATCAAGGATGAAACGCACGGAGGTCCGGTTTCTCCGTCATTGCCGGGCTCGTAAGGAGGCCGACCTTGCCCCCAAGGGCAATCCCTCTTCGAGGTTCATACGAGCTCGTTAAGAAATGTGCTGTACTGGACGAAAAACAAGGCGGGATGCAGGTGATCTGTGCCCGCCTTGTTTTTCATTTTGCTTGGTCATATACCTGCTGCAGGTTCATCATCAGGGAGGTGGTATGACCAAAAGGCGCTGCCGGCATTGCCGCCGGTTATTTATTTCAAGCCCCCGAAATCCGGATCAAAAGTACTGCTCTTCTCCTGAGTGTTACCGCCGACACCCACCGGACCCACCCAAATGCACATTTCACGGATAAGGGATCATGGCTGTGGAGATGCTTTTGGATAAGCGAAGGAGGAAAATATGAAAAATTTCGATGTTTTTGTCATTGGGACAGGCACAGCGGGTGAAACGGCCGTATCCGAGCTGCTCAAAAAAGGGAACGGACTTCGTATTGGAATAGCCGATGAGAGGCCCTATGGCGGAACATGTGCCCTGCGGGGATGCCAGCCGAAGAAGTATCTGATTGTGCCGGCTCATGCGGCCATGGAGGGCCAGGCTCTCACCGAGCGAGGTTTTCGTTTTGCCCCCCAGCTGGACTGGAAAAGCATGCATCGATCTCTACGAGACTTCACAGACCCGGTTCCTCAAAACACCAAAGCCGGTTTAGAGGAAAAGGGGATCGACTGCTTAACGGGCCACTGCACGTTTCTGTCTCCCGACACTCTGCTCTGTGGAGATCAGAGGATCTCCGCCAAGTCCTTTATTGTCGCCACTGGTGCCCGTCCACGGCCGCTCAGCATAAAAGGAGCCGAAATGGCTGTGAGCAGCGACGGATTCCTTTCCTTGGAGAAGCTTTTGGATCGCGTCGTGTTCATTGGTGGCGGCTATATCACCATGGAGTTCAGCTATGCCGCATCGGCAGCAGGGGCCTCGGTCACAGTGCTGCAGCGCGGCGAGCGGATCATGAAGCAATTCGACCCGGACATGGTAACTATCCTCGAAGATTCCTGCTCGATCCGAGGGATAGATATCCGCACTGGGGTGAATCCCTTAGAAATCCGGAAGATGAAATCCGGCCATTACCAGGTCCTGCTCGAAGACGGCCAGGCGGTTGAAGGCGATCTGATTGTGGGAGCTATCGGCCGGGTTCCCAATGTGGATGACCTTGGATTGGAGGAGGCCGGGGTTGCTTATGAAAGGCGTGGTATCCAAACAGATGCGCACATGCGTACTTCCCAGGATCACATCTATGCCGTCGGCGATTGCGTGAAGGGAGAGCAGCTCTCGCCGGTGAGCGACCTGCAGGCCAGGACAGCGGCTCGAAATATTCTGGTTCCGGGTAGCGAAATTGCGGATATAAGTACTCTGCCGAGTGTTGTCTTTTCCTATCCCCAGCTTGCCATGGTGGGCATAGACGAGCAGGCGGCAAAAGAGAGGGAAGGAATCCGTATCGCCCAGGGCTCAGGTGCCGGCTGGCCGAACTATCTTCGCCTCAATGAGTCTCATGTGGGATACAAAGTCATCATCGACAAGACGACAGAGACCGTCCTTGGCGCCCATCTGGTAGGTCCGCACGCAGGGGAGTTGATCAATCTTTTCGCTTTGGCCATGAAATATCAAATTCCGTCGAAGGCACTGCAAGAGCTGCCGTGGGCGTATCCAACGTACAGCGCTGATATTAAGTATATGCTGGGATGATTGAGTTTGCACACCTGACACCATTCTCGTCAGGGACGATGCGTATCACCTCCTGCACAAACGAAATACAATTATTCAATAAATGTGTGCTGCTTGAAGCCTTCCGATATTGGATCCTCATCATTTCCCAAAAAAATCTTGACAGATAATTGGTCATTAGTAATTATAATTATGGGTCTCTAAGATTTGCTGTGAGCTTGAAAGCTATTATTTGTTCTTTTTCTCCAATCTCTAACACTACAACGTAAGATAGGAGCTACATGCCTTTTCCGTCATTGCCCGGCCCCGATCTCTGAACACATCGCAATCTCACTCGCCGGGCAATCTAGGGGAAAGCTTTGATATCTTAGGTCGCATTATTATATGGCGGGATGCCTGGATTCCCGCCTGCGCAGGAATGACGGAAAAGAACTGAAGTTTCGCTGTAGTGTTAATTGAAAGCCGTATATCTTTCAGACTTTATCAGCTCGCATGGTAACTGTGTATGAGCCTGTGTAAGGCCCTGTACAGTCATGATTGACATGGGCTTGCCCGGTGGATGTGTATGGACAAAAAGAGAGTATTGTTGACCGGGGCGACCGGCTTTATCGGGGGCAGGCTGCTCATACGTCTTCAAGAGCAGGGGGCCACGGTCAGGTGCCTGGTACGCTCTGCCAAGAAGCTCCAGACTGTGTTTGGAACTCAAACTGGTTTAGAGGTTGTTGAAGGAGATCTGGTTCATGGCACCGGTTTGGCTGAGGCCATGCAGGAGGTATGGGCCTCGTATTATCTGGTGCACTCTATGGGCCCCGCTCAGGGCAAGGGGGGCGGTGAATTTGCCCAAAAGGACCGCCAGGCTGCCGAGAACTTTCGTCAAGCGGCAGAAGCATCCGGAATGCAGCGGGTTGTTTATTTAAGCGGGCTGGGAGATCGAAACGCCGGGCTTTCCCACCATCTGTCCAGCCGACAAGAGGTCGGTCATATCCTGGCTTCCGGGTCCCTGGCCGTAACAGAACTTAGAGCAGGGGTGATCATCGGGTCCGGAGGGGCCTCCTTTGAAATGATCCGTTACCTGACCGAGCGTCTCCCGATTATCATAGGCCCGAAGTGGCTGAAGACACTATGTCAGCCGATTGCCGTTGAAAATGTCCTCGACTATTTGCTTGGGTGCCTGGAAGTTCCTGAAACAGCAAACCGGGTATTGGAGATATGTGGACCCGACCGGTCTACCTACCGGGAGTTGATGCTCACCTATGCTCAAGTAAGGGGTCTGAGGCGGCTCATTTTTACCGTGCCTTTGTTCACCCCCAAACTTGCTTCTTACTGGGTACAATTGATCACTCCAGTCCCAAGTTCTCTGGTCCGGCCATTAATCGCGGGCCTGAAGAACGAGGTCACCTGCCGAGATGAGCAGATCCTTTCCTTGATTCCAATCAGACGCATTCCAGTTCAAGAGGCCCTGTGCACGGCTATGGCCGAAGAAGAAAAGGGACCAGGGGCCATTCCTTCTATGCAGGCCTGCTTTTTCAAAGAATAAGGAGGGCCGGGTCAAACATATCGGGGTCACCGGACACCACGATCCGCACATCCTTTACCAATGCGTTCAAAACTGGCCTCTGGATTCTGTCCTCCTGCCGGCCAATCCAGCAGAGACATTGGTGGGCGGATTTGTGGACCATGTACTCCAGGAGGCCAGGAAAAAGGGTATGGTTGTCATCGGCATGAAATGCCTGGGAGGCGGCCAATATGTGCAGCCCCAAATCGGGATCACAGCTCACAAACTGCTTCGCTATGCCCTGCACATCGGCTCGGATCTGATCGTCGTGGGGTGTACCTCACTGCAAGAAGTGCAGGAACTGGTCAGTGCCGTTCAAAGCGGACCTCTTGAGGACAGCGAACGGGCCGAGCTGGAGACTGCCTTCAAGCCGAACGCTTCCGGACTGGCCTTTTACCGCGGCCCCCGATAGCTCTTTTGACCATACAGTCCACAGATCCGTTATGCCGGAAGTCTGCTTGAGGGTTTACAACCCCGCAAACAAGACTATTATGTACATATGATGACCAAACGTTGGATGACCATTTTGCTGACAGTTGTGCTCCTCATGGCCGGGAGCTATGGAATCCAGGAGGAAGAAGATATGCTCTTAGCCAGTTCAAAATCCGCTGCCCAGGATATGATCCCACCCATGGACCAAAAGGTTCCAGCCAAGACCGAGACTGCCACTTTTGCCTTGGGCTGATTCTGGGGACCTGACTCCCGGTTCGGGAGTATACCTGGAGTTGTCAAAACCCGAGTCGGCTATGCGGGCGGGAAAAAGCCAAACCCCACCTATCATGATCTCGGTGATCATACTGAAACACTGCAGATTGAGTTTGATCCGCAAGTGGTATCTTATTCTGAACTTCTCCAGATATTCTGGGACAGCCACAGCCCGGAACATTCTGCAATGTCAAGGCAGTACATGGCAGCAGCCTTCTATCATAACCACGAGCAAAAAGATGCGATTGACAAAAGTTTGGCTCGCATCGCTTCCAAAAGCAAAGCAAAGATAAAGACTCAGGTTTTGCCCTACACAGGGTTTACCCGGGCCGAAGCTTACCATCAGAAGTACACCCTGCGCCAATCTCAGGTGCTCATGAAAGAGTTCCAGCGCATATACCCCAGTTCTGAAAGGTTTGTCGATTCCACGGCTGCGGCCCGGATCAATGGCTACCTGGCAGGCCATGGTGGATGCGAACGACTCAAGCAAGAGATAGACGACTTGGGGCTGTCTCCTGAAGGGACAAAGAGGCTTTTGAAGGTTGTTTGCGGCCGGCGATAGCCTGCCAGTTCTTTCCGCCCCCTCAAGACCATTTTGTTTTTGTCTGTCCTGTATCTGGCCACCCAGAAGCAGATTGATGATTTGTATGTTCCGGAAAGGAAGAATCATCTGCGTTCTTTAATGGACCAGGTGACGTAGTTGTCAGCTAAGAAGGGAAGAAAGCCAAGATCAAAGTCTTTTGTTTTATGGAGATCTGTCATGGATAAAGACCCCGGATCAAAGAAGACCAAAATTCGTGCATGGGCACCCTACTTGTCTCTCATAACGGCCGTATTAATAGCAATTGCATTTTTTATCGATCCCGACACTCTCGGTATGATTGCATTAATTTTTGCGCTTATAAACGTGGGGGTGCACTACAAAGACTTCTTGAGAGGATAAGATGATGTAGCAGACAATCATGTCGCAAGTATGCCTGCCTCCTGGCGAAACTCCTGTTTCGCTGCACCTGAGCCATGATCACAAGAGGCATTATAAAAATTATAAGTTTTATGAGAATACACCTTGGGGAGGAAAAATGGGCTGGGAAACGAAATTATTTAAGAGCGAAGAGCGGAAGGTCCGGTCTGATGTGAGTGCCTTTCTCCATCAGTTGGCAGACAAAGTAGGGGCCGGGCAGGTCTCGTTGCGTCAAGGACAGGAGAAAATCACAGTGGAGATGCCCCAGAACGTGACCCTGGAATTGCAGGTAGAAGATGAAGACAAGGGCATCAAGGGCACTCAGCACTCACTGAAAATCGAAATCAAATGGTTTGATCAGGATGATCAGGGGGACAGTGGTGGGGCTGTGCAGCTTGAATAAAAGGAGAAAATGTCGAATATGCCTTCACCTTCTGAGCTAACTACACACATTGTAGAAAAAGCCAAAGCACTGGGCGCATCTGTTGCAGGGGTGGCCGATGTCGGGCCTCTGCTGGAGTCACCGTCCCACCTGTTATATCCCAAGATCGGCATGGATCTCAGTGCACACTGGCAGGACAGACAAGAGGACATGGAAATCTGTGAGGTGGCGTGGCCCAAGGATGCGGTATCTGCTGTAGTGATTGGAAATGAATCGTCCTCCTGGGTCAAGTATTGCCGCACATGTGAGCTGAGCTGCCCGGTGGGCAAAGATATATGACAGGCTCCGCTCAGAAATCGCTCGACTGAAGCAGAAGAGAGATGAGCTCAAGGAAACCCTGGAGAATATGCCTGAGTCCGGCGAAAATGCCTTTGAAGAGCTCCGTTCCGGGGTGGAGCAGGCCTGGGAGGTACTTGCAGATGCCTACAAAAAGGCCAAGTCCCAATTCAGGGGGTGATTTTCAAAGGACAGATGGCCATGGAAGTGTTCAATCCAGGATGAAATGTTCGGCTTTTTTTCAGGGTATTCCGCGGTTAATATTTTGTCTGTGAGCTTCTTCCTCGATCAAACTGGCGGTCTCCCGCCAGAGGCGGCGCTGACTTCTGATCTCTGACCTCTGTCTTCCACTCCATGCCCCAAGCCCCATGCTCCACGCCTTCTTCCCCCTGACCTCTGATGTCTGATCTCTGATCTCTGTTTTAGGCCTCTCTCTTCAGTCCCCCGCTTCCCGCCTCCTAGTTCTTCCCACAGAACACAGACAACAATATCAGACCGGAATTGACATGACCTCCAAGATAGCCATAATCATGGCTATAAAGTATACAAGGAGGATAAATTTGCACTCGAAACACTACTCTATAGCTGAGAGCAAGAACCGATTGCCCGCCCTGATCCACGAGGCCGAAAACGACGAACCGATTTTTATTCACCGACGGGGAAAACCAGTCGCGGTGCTGCTGTCCTTGGAGATCTATACACGGCTGACGCAAAAACGTCCTCGTTCATTTACGCAGGCGTATGATCATTTCCAGGCCTCATGGCAACACGAGCCGGATGCGGCTCTTGCGGAAGATGACTTTGACAATGTGCGCGATTGCGCACTAGTGCGGAACCCTCCATTATGACAACCGGTTATCTCGTAGACACCAATATTATCTTTGAACTCCTGCGCCCAGTGCCCGACTCCAAGATAGTGTCTTCCTTCCGAGCCGCTGAGGACCGGATTTCCACGGCCTGCGTGGTGTGGCATGAATTGATTTTCGGTGCCCGGCGGCTGCTGTGCATCCAAGAAACGCAGTCGGATTGAGGCTTTTTTTGTTCGACGTGCTCCTTCCGAGCATCCCTATTCTCCTTCTCCCCTATGACACTCAAGCGGCCCAGTGGCATTTATGATGCTCTGATCGACACCTCTCATTTGTTCGGCCCAAAATATTGCTTGCCAATATCGCTCAATTAAGGTACAATTGTACATATGAAAATTATAGCTGATACAAATACCTTCATTGCGGTTGCTTTGAATGAACCGGAAAAAAAT
>JBNJII010000108.1:0-7733 GCA_051749205.1 Thermodesulfobacteriota bacterium
AAATCCGAAACAATCAAAGCGAAATCCGAATAAGACATAATATTCAAAATAAAAAATAATGTTCAAAATAAGACACTGTAATATATGGATTTGTTTTTTTCTTTGTTTTGAATTTTGTTTTTTTAAGTCATTTGTTCTGATTGTTTCGAATTTCGGATTTCGATATTCGAATTTAATAAACTTATAAATGAAATAGAACCGATTGCCAAAAAATGAGGCAATATTTTTGAGACGCAGTACTAGATTGCCCGGAGAGCCTCATTCCGATATGTTCGAAGGGTCCGGGCCGGGCAATGACGGAGGGACCGGACCTTTGTGCGTTTCATTCGTGATCAAACTGGCGACACTTACGAATAACAAATAACCAATAACGAATAACACTGGCCCGCCGGAGGCAAAGCTGAAGACTGCCTACACCAGTTCTCTGGCGACTCGGCCTTTCTCCGCCTCCACCCAGTGGATGGCCTCTTTCAGGTCCAGACTCTTGGTGTAAATGGCCTTTCCGGTAATCACTCCGGCCAGTCCTTGAGTGGTGAGGGGAAAAAGAGCCTTGATATCCTCCAGATCGGTCACTCCCCCAGCAGCTATAACCGGCAAGGAGGTCGCCTCCAGAACCCGGGTCACCCCGGGGACATTCACCCCGTTTTCCATCCCATCCCGGCTTATATCGGTGTACACGACAAAGGCCGCCCCCATGTCCTCCAGCTCCGGAACCACCTGCTCCACGGTCAAGTCGGTTTCCGCCACCCATCCCCTGGCCTTCAGCCTGCCGTCGGCGGCATCCAGGGACACCCCGACCTGCCCCGGATAGGCTCGACACAGAGACTTCAGCTGTTCTGGTTCTTCCAGAGCCATGGTCCCCACAATTAATCTGGCCACCCCGGCTTGAAAGTAGCATTTGGCCACATCCATATCCCGGATGCCGCCTCCGAGCTGCACCGGCACAGAGACCTGCGAGCACAGCTCTTGAATCAAGCCTTGATTCACTGGCTCTCCCTGAAAAGCCCCGTCCAGATCCACTACATGCAGCCACTGGGCTCCCTGATCCACCCAATGCAGGGCTACCTGCACCGGATCCGGGGAGAACACTGTCTGTTCACTGGCCACTCCCTGCCGCAGGCGCACACACTGCCCATCTTTGATATCTACGGCCGGAAATACAATCATAACCCCAATGCCTCCAAGCCTTGAGCTATCCCTTCCTGGGCCAAGGTTTCGGCAGTGACCCACTGCCCGCCTCTGCGCAGAAAACGGCCCAATCCCAAGAGATTCTCGCTCAGGGCCTTCTGCTCCTGCTCGTAATGAAAGCGATCCACAAGCTCTTTTTTGTGCACATCCAAAAGAAACAGATCAAAGACCACCTTGGCCGGCTCATCTGCTCCCCATTCCCCGCCTTTGCGCTCCCGCCACTCGAAGACTTGGGGTATAAGCAAAAGATCCGCCGGCACACACCGCCCTATCTTGGTCCAATACTGCAACCCGGACATATCCAAATCCTCAGCCTCAAACAAAACGATCTCCTGGCATTGCTGAACCACGGACCTTCCCTGGTAAGCGGTTATGTTCCGGGCCTTGAGCTCTTGAGTCAAAATGGCATTCAGGGATTGGATCACATTTTTCGATAAGGGTTCTTCATTCTCCGGGAGGCAACCAGCCAAGAGCTGCCACGAATCACACGGCTTTTTAAAGCCGGCCACAGCCAGCTCAGTCTGGTCCAGATCCGGCCCCTGAACATGGCGGGGCCCGCATCCGAAATGCACCACCAGACTGAACAGGACCACAACAATGAGTACATACCTGATGGTCAATCCAGTTTCCCCTTTGTGCTAAAAATGCTGGAATATTCGGAACGCAGGGCCTGACGCAGGCACAGGCCCAAACCTTTAAAGGCAGATTCCAGAAGGTGATGGCCATTGCTGCCATAGGCAAAACATATATGCACGTTCATGCCGGCCCGAAAAGCCAGAGACTTGAAAAACTCCCTCCAGACATCCTTTTCTTGCCCCACAAGAAAATCCGGGAGGATATCGTCATCATATACCAGATACGGACGGCCGGAAAAATCCACAGCCACATCAGCCAAGGCCTCATCCATAGGCACCCGGGCCCAGCCGACCCTGGCCAGACCGCTCTTGTCCCCTGCCGCCTCCTGGAGGGCCTGCCCCAGACAAAGCCCAATATCTTCCAGGCTGTGATGGGCATCCACTTCCAGATCCCCCTGGCAGTCAAGGCGAAGATCCATCCCGGACCAGAAGGCCATCAAGGTCAGCATATGGTCGGCAAATCCCATGCCGGTGCGTATCTGAACATCCCCATCACCGGGCATGGACATGGAAAGCAAAATCTCGGTTTCTGTAGTGCGCCGCTCAAGCTGGGCCGTCATCCTGGGCATGGACCGTCTCCTTGATCTCTTGTTCCCGTTTTTTGCCCACAAAGACCGCAATCCAAATCCCCAGCTCATAGAGCAAGATGAGCGGTCCGGCCATAAAAGTCTGGGTGAATATATCCGGTGGCGTCAACAGGGCGGAAAGCAAAAAGCCACAGAGAATTGCGTACTTGCGCTTCTTGCGCAATCCGGTCGGGGTGACCAGTCCCAGTCTGGCCAGGAAAAAGATGACCAAAGGGAGCTCAAAAACGATGCCAAAGGCTATGAGCAGGCGCAGGGCGAAGGAAAACCCCTCCTTCATAGTGATCATGGGGCTGATGAATATATCAGTGAAGCTCATGAAGAACTTGTAGGCAAAAGGAAAGACTATAAAGTATCCAAAGAGGCTGCCCACAACAAAAAGAAGAGCGGAAAAAAAGGAAATGGGCATGATGTATTTGCGTTCATGGGCATACAGACCGGGTCGGATGAAGAGCCATATCTGATAGAAGATGTACGGACTGGTCAGAAAGATACCCGCCACAAAGGCCACCTTGATGTAGGTGAAAAAAGCCTCATGGGGGGCGGTATAGATCATGGTGCTCTTTTCCGGCAGGGCGTTGAACAGGGGAAGCATGAGCCAATCAAAGAGACGTTCGGCAAAGGCGTAACAGGCCAGCATCCCGACAAAGGCGGCTACAAGGGCCCGGATCAAGCTGCGGCGCAGCTCATCCAGGTGTTCCAGAAACCCCATTTCACCCAGGCCAATATCCTGATCCTGTTCATGTCCTTTCTGGTTCTCACTCATTCCGGGTGCTCCGAGGGTCATTGTCCGCCACTGATGTATACGCTCCATCAGCTTCTGAACCGCTTGGGCCCTTATCGGAAGAGGACTCTTGCGGGGAGGAAGAATCTGCGGCCCGCTTTGCGTCCTCTGCCTCCGCGTCTGGAGATTTTTGGGGCTGTTCTGCGGCGCTTTGCCCCCCACGAGGGGCTTCTGTCTGGGATGTATCCCGCTCCATATCCGCGCGTTGGGCCTCAAAATCTATGGTCCGTTTCACGTCGGAGCTCATCCGCCTGAACTCGGCCATGCCCTTGCCCAAAGTCCGGGCTACGTCAGGCAGCTTGGAGGGTCCGATGACTAATAAGGCCACAACCAGAATGAGCAGGACTTCCGTAGTGCCGATTCCAAACATGCTCTTTTTCCTTTTCAATGCACCAACAAAAAATTATTCCCATTCAATGGTACTGGGCGGCTTGGAGGATATGTCCAGGACCACTCTGTTCACTCCCCGGACCTCATTGATGATCCGGTTGGACATCCTGGACAAAAGCTCCTCAGGAAGCCGAGACCAGTCCGCGGTCATGGCGTCCTTGCTCTCCACGACCCGCAAGGCCACAACATGTTCATAGGTCCGTTCATCCCCCATCACCCCAACGGTCTTCAGGGGAAGCAAGACGGCAAATCCTTGCCAGACCTTGGCATACCATCCAGAAGCCATGAGTTCATGCTGTACAATCTTGTCCGCCCTGCGCAGGATCTCCAGTCTCTCCGGAGTGATTCTGCCGATAACCCGAATGGCCAACCCCGGACCGGGGAATGGATGCCGCCAGACCAGAAAATCGGGCAGTCCCAGTTCAGTAGCCACCTTGCGCACCTCGTCCTTAAACAGCTCGCGCAAAGGCTCTATGAGCAAAAGATTCATCTTTTCCGGGAGACCGCCCACATTGTGATGGCTCTTGATAACCGCCGAAGGTCCTTTGAAGGACACGCTCTCAATAACGTCCGGATACAGCGTCCCTTGGGCCAAGAACCGCACTCCGGGAATGGATTTGGCTTCCTGTTCAAAGATCTCAATAAAGGTATTGCCGATGATCTTGCGCTTCTCTTCCGGGTCCTGCACCCCGTGCAGGCGGTCCAAAAATACATCCTGGGCCTGGACGTATTTCAGATTGAGATCAAAGTGCTTTTGCAGGTACTGAACGACTTCTTCGCCCTCATCCGCCCGGAGCAGCCCGTTGTCCACGAAAATGCAGTGCAGCTGCTTGCCGATGGCCTGATGGAGCAAGGCGGCCACCACAGTGGAGTCGATTCCTCCGCTGAGGCCGCAGACCACTTGGCTGTTTCCCACCTCCCCGGGAATATCCTGGACCACAGACTGCACAAAGGAGGCCATGGTCCAGGTCGCCTTGGCCTGGACGATCTCAAACAAGAAATTGCGCAGGATCTGGTCTCCGTCCTCGGTATGGGCAACTTCCGGGTGAAACTGCAGGGCGTACAATCCCCGGGCGGTATCAGCCATAGCCGCAATGTCCACCTGATCGGTCCGGGCCAGGACCTCAAATCCCTTCGGGGGTCGAAGCACCCGATCCCCATGGGACATCCACACAGTTAAATCCTGATCACTGATATTGGCCCACAAGGCATTCTTCTGAAGCAGATGGAGCTCGGATCGGCCGTATTCCCGATTTTGAGCCGGGACCACTTCTCCGCCCAGATCCTTGGCCATAAGCTGCATGCCGTAGCAGATCCCCAGTATGGGAACACCCAAAGAAAAGATCTCCGCGTCCACTCCCGGAGAGTCCGCATCGCAGACACTGGCCGGCCCCCCGGACAAAACGATGCCCCGGGGATGAATCTTTTTCAACTCCTGCATGGACAGGGTACAGGGATGGATTTCGGAGTATACGCCTGCTTCCCGAATCCGTCGAGCGATGAGTTGTGTGTATTGGGAACCGAAATCGAGAATGACCACTGTTTCTTCAGGATGCATACACCGCTCCGAAATTAATACGTGTCGATTTGATAGTTGGGAGATTCCTTGGTGATGATCACGTCGTGGACATGACTTTCCTTATACCCGGCGGCCGAGATTTGAATAAACTCAGTATCCAGCCTGAGTTGATGAACAGAGGCGCAGCCCACATAGCCCATGCCTGAACGCAGACCACCCACCAGCTGGTACAGGGTCTCCAACACCCGGCCCTTATACGGGACCCGGCCCACTATGCCTTCCGGCACGTATTTGTTGCTCTCCTGCTGAAAGTACCTTTCACTGCTGCCTTCTTTCATGGCATCAATGGAACCCATCCCTCGATAGATCTTATACCTGCGCCCTTGGTAGAGGATGGTCTCCCCGGGGCTCTCTTCAGTTCCGGCCAGCATGCTCCCCATCATCACCGAATCCGCTCCAGCAGCAATGGCTTTGACCACATCCCCGGAAAACTTGACCCCGCCGTCGGCAATGAGGCAACGTTCGAACTTGCGGCAGGCCTGGGCAGAGTCCATGATCGCCGTTATCTGGGGTACACCCACTCCGGCCACCACCCGGGTAGTGCATATCGACCCCGGTCCGATCCCCACCTTGACGGCATCCGCTCCGGCCTTGATCAAGGCCTCTGTGCCCTCTGTGGTGGCCACATTTCCGGCCACAACCTGCATCTCCGGATAATCGGACTTTATCTGGGCTACACCGTTTAAAATATTCCGGCTGTGGCCGTGGGCAGAATCCAGAACCAGGACATCCACCCCGGCACTGACCAGGGCATCTGCCCGCTCCTCCAGATCCTCGCCGCCGCCCACTGCAGCGGCCACCCGCAGGCGGCCCAGTTCGTCTTTACAGGCATCCGGGTATTTCTTGATCTTATCTATATCCTTGATAGTTATCAGTCCCTTGAGCTGATGATCGCTGTCCACAACCAGGAGCTTTTCAATCCGGTTTTTATGCAGCAGTCTCTTGGCCTGCTCCAGGCTGGTGCCTGGAGCCACGGTGATCAAGTTCTCGCTGGTCATGACCTCAAAGACCTTGGTCTGCATGTCCTCCACAAACAGCACGTCCCTATTGGTCACAATCCCCATGAGCTGCTCGTTTTTGACCACCGGCAATCCGGATATCCGGTATTCGCCCATGATCTCCAAGGCCCTGCCCACTGTGCATTCCGGCTCAATGGTGATCGGGTCCACAATCATTCCGCTTTCAGACTTCTTGACCTTGTCCACCTCTATCCGTTGCCGGGCTATGGACATGTTTTTATGAATAACCCCGATTCCACCTGCCCGGGCCATGGAGATGGCCATTCTGGATTCGGTCACCGTATCCATGGCTGCACTGAGCAAGGGAATATTTAAACGAATGCTCGGCGTGAGCTGCGTGGAGACATCCACAGTGTCCGGCAAGACATCCGAATACTTGGGACTGAGCAAGACATCGTCGAAAGTCAGGGCGTGCTTGAGCACCTTGGTCATTGTCCTTTTACCCTCCATTGGTGATCTTGAGTTGTTCCCGGGCCTGGTCTTTGAGGTCAGGCTCCGCCTGCGGCGAATCCAGGACTTGGCGGAAGTAGTCGCGGCCTTGTTGTGTATTGTTTAGATAATGGGTGGAGAGCACTCCAAGATTGAAAAGGGCATAGGCGTTGTCCGGCTCCGCCGCCAGCACCTTGGTAAGCTGTTCCGCAGCAGCTGAGTACTCTTCTTGGCGGAACAGGCACATGGATAGCTGCTGTCTGGCCTGGACATCATCCGGGTTCACTTCCAGGAGGCGTCTGAAAAAGCGTTCAGCCTCCGACCAGGCCTGCATGCGCATGAAAGCCTGTCCCAAACCTTGCAGGGCAGAGGCATCCTGGGGATTTTTCTCCAGGCGCTGCATCAACTGCCCGACCATGCCCATCATGTCCCCTTGCTCCTGGCTATGGGCAGCATGTCTTTGGCGGGTCAATGAGGGATGCTCCAGGCGATACAGGGTAGAGTATGCCGCCATGCAGAGCAAAGCCGCTCCCACCAGAACCAGGGTTACATGGAAAGGCACCTTGCTGACCTCATTCATGCCGGTCACTGGAAACCTCCAACTGCCGCATCCTTTTTTCCAATCTGGCATATCGCCGGCCCAAAGACACTATATAGAGAACAATCCCGCTCCATACCGCAATATTAGCTGCCAAAAGCATATCCGATCCGCTCATCTTTTGGACTCCGATTTCAGCGCCGCCTCTGGCGGCCAGTTATTGGTTATCAGTTATCTGTTATTTGCAAGACGCCGCCGGTTTGATCACAAATGAAACGCACGGATGTCCCTCTCCGTCATTGCCCGGCCCGGACAATTCGAATACACCGGGATCAGACTCACCGGGCAATCTAGTACTGCGTCTCAAAAATATTGCCTCATTTTTTGGCAATCGGTTCTATTTCATTTATAAGTTTATTAATATCGTATTTCCGTGTCGTTGAATAGTGGGTCAAGTTTCGAAAGAAAATCAACATTACAAATTGCCTCTATATGGGACAGAACTTATAAGACACGGTACTAGTACTGCGTCTCAAAAATATTGCCTCAATTTTTGGCAATCGGTTCTATTTCATTTATAAGTTTAT
>JBNJII010000109.1:0-7634 GCA_051749205.1 Thermodesulfobacteriota bacterium
TAGACTGTGGACGAGGCGATTTCCTGCCTCTCAGTTGCTACAGTCGGTTCTGGTGCGTCCATTTTGGCTGTCCGGTACCCATTGTGTTGCTGATCTGGCTCAAAAACGATTTCCCGGGTGGCGGGGTTGAGCCAGACGTCCTGGTTTGCAGGCAGTTGCCGGAAATGTTTGTTGCTGTTGATCGAGTCGTGGACGATGGACCAGCAATCTTCCTTGTGTTCCGGATGATTGACGATGAGGTGAGAAACTGTGGGCTGGGCAGGGCTCAAGCGCCCCAAGTGGACCAAAGACTGTTTTTGTCTGCCCTGGTCAGCTCCGGACGAGGCCGCCGCTCCATTTTGGGCCAATTGCACACCGAGTTCCTCCTGGAAACGGCTCGAGGATCGCAAAAGAGCCTTTTGAGCATTGCCTATATGGGGCGGTTGGCTGTGGATGTCCGAATAAATGGAATTCATGGTGGAAGTAATGTGCGTATCCAAGGGTTCTCAGCTGAAAGTCATACCCGATATGTGCCTTCTGAATTTGTATCGGTCATCTGTTCGTTTTTCTTTACCCATAAGGGTTGTGGTCAATCCGGTGTGCACAGAACGGCTATGCATCAGGTCGGACTCACCAGGGAAGCGAAACGCTGGAAAATTTCCTGGTCAAAGGAGCCTTCCATCTCCTGGCTCATGATTTTCAAGGTGTTAAGTGACGTTTCTGCATCTGCATATGGGCGTTTGGAGGTGATGGCATCATAAACGTCGCAACAAGTAATGATTTTGACCGGAAAAGGAATTTCGTCCCCGGATAAACCTGATAAGTATCCGCGGCCATTGTATTTTTCGTGATGAAAAAGGATGCAGTGGATGGTGGTCTGAGAAAGAGTCAAGTGGGAACACACCCGCACGCCGTAAATGCTGTGCTTTTGCACTTCGATCCATTCCTGCGGGTTGAGCTTGCCGGGCTTGTTCAGTATCTTCTGGGGAATAAGGGTCTTGCCGATGTCGTGGAGCAGCGCACCCATTCCCACTTTTCGTTTGAAGGAAAAAGGAAGATTGTATGTGTTTAACATCAAGCTGGAGTAAGCAAAGACATTGACGCAGTGCGTATATGTCTTGTAATCGTGCGATACAAACTTGGCCAAGCTTTCAATAGCATTTATTCGGCTCAGGAACTTCATGCTGGAGTCGACCAGCTTGCCAAGATCCTGTATTGTCTCCTGAGTTATTGCATTTTCTTGATTTTCAAATATATTTTCCATCTGCTTTGCGGAGGTGTCCAAGAGAACTCTGGACCGGACTTCTTCATCGATTTCCGAGTTGGTTAAGATTGTGTCAAGGTTCTCAAATACGTACTGCTCATAGCTTTCTTGCTGGTGGCTGGGGACATAAACTGTCTCTATCCCGTTGTTCACTAAGCGGTCTTTGAGCTTTTGGGTGAAACGTTGACGCTCCAGAGTGTACAGGACAAATCTGTCGTTTTGTTTGAGGTAGACCCTGAAATCGGTCATGACCTCCGGATTGAGAACAGCTGGACAGATAGGGAAGTATTGTTCGTCGTCGTGAGCTTTGTTGGTCTCGTTCTGACGTGACTGTGATTTGCTGGGCATAGTCATGCGCAATTGGCTTTCAGTTTGTTTTGGGAAATGGATGAACTGGTGTTTTGGTCTTTGCGAGCTGGTATTTTGGGAACTGTGCATGGAGACCTTGCCTAACGAAAATCTGGTCCAAAAGTACATGAGGGTGGGCGGATAGGCAAGGACGTTGTGAACAGGGGGATAAGGAAAAATCATATCCATGACATGTATGCATCTGAAATGGTTAGGGCATAAAAAGGTAACTTTTGAAGGGGAATGTAATGGGTCATTTTTTGTCTCGCCTTAAACGCAAGAAACATGAATGGATGGATCTGGAGGAAGAATTCCCGTCTCAAGCCCACAAAGCACAGCCAGACTATTCAAGCTCGCTCCAGGGGTCTGAGATTCAGAAAAAGTCCATTCACAGGCTTTTAGAGGATTTTGCGACTGAGAAGCAACCCCTTATGTATCTTCACGTTCCGGGTGAGTCATATGAAGAGTTCCGCGAATATACAGTGCAGGCAGTGAAGAAGGACGCTGTGCATGTGCTGAATATTTCCACGGATACTGCCTGTGAGGACTTCCTCCGGAACTATGCCCCGGTGCGCTTCAGCTTTCGCTTTCAGCACTATCTTTTCTTCTTTGCAACCAATGCCTTGGGCAGGATTGGAGCCGAGAGTCCTGATTATCTTTTGGAAATGCCGGAGATAATTTATCAGGAGCGCAGGAGTCACCAGAGATATCGTTTGTGGCCTGATTATGAGGTCACGATAAACAGCATGCCGGTTGCAGATATTTCCCAGAAAGGGTTGTCCTTTTTTTCCAATCAAAGTTTTACAAAGGACAACAGGTTGGAAAACGCCACATTAAGTATGCCGCCTGTCTATTGCAGTTCGGAAGAGGAGTGCTACTTTGAAGGGGGAGAGATCACTATTCCTCAAGCTGTGATCGCCAATTGCATTCAAGAAAAAGGTGGGTATCGATATGGTGGCTTTTTCACTGCCGAATGGCCCAGTCAGGCAGTCAAGACCTTGAATGATTTTCTGTTGGCCTTGCGCAAGAAAAGCCGGAAAGAAAGCACGTGAGAAGAGACAGTGTCTGTGAGATTGTCTTTCTCTGGGTATCAGGTGAGAAGAACGGCCCCTTGAAAAATCGAATTTTGGAAGTACGCGGCCTTGAGCGGAGTGTCCTGCAAGCGGGAGGGGGAGGTGCAATAAAAGGCATAAGTTTCCGCAAAATCTTCCCTGGAATTTTGGCGGGCCTGTAGGGAGATGAATCTGTTTTCACTTGGGCGGACATGGTAAAACCAGCGGTCTCTTTGTTCTTGGCACAAAACGCGCAGAAAGACGTAATGTCCGATTTCGTGATACAGGATATGGTAAAATTGCGATGCCGAGTTGAACTGGAAAATGACGATGACTGAAAGATCCTGATCATGGTAATAGATTCCCTGAGTGCGCGGGGAAGAGGGCTTGTTGTTCAGATAAAACAACTGAGTAGCCAGTGTCCGATGCGGATCGTATCGAATTGCCCGTATCCCGGTATAGTGGCTTCGGGGTAAGCGTTGCACAGCCGCAACCACTTGCTCTTTAGAAACAATGTGCTGACGGTCAAAATTTGCTACTACAAGGCGCATAGGCTATGAAGTTCTGACAACAGGTTCCAATAAGGGTGGTGGTATTTAGCCAAGGCTACGGTACGATACGTTTTCCTGGCTGGTCACTTTTCATGCTGATTGCACATTTGAGTCGAGTTTTCAGTAAAATGGCGTGCCTGTCAATGGCCAAGATGTGCTGCCCTGCAGCCTGCCGCCAGTCTGCTTGAGCAGGTACCCTATATATTGGAGCTGCCTCGGCATGTTGCCGGGACATCGAAGTACACAATGTGCTTGGAGTATAAAGCCAAAATGCCGAGGAAACGTTCACAGTATGCCTAATAAAAAGGTGCGCTATCTGGCAATCCTTGTGGTCGTCAGCATCATCTTCCTGATCGGGTATTTCCTGTATCTGGAGCAGGGCGGGCCTTCGAGAAAAGAACATGACCCTTTGCCTCCCAAAGCAGAGAAGGCAGATGACAATGTATGGCCAGGCCATGTATATTGGGATCAAAAGAAGGAGCAGGTCAAATATCAGCCCTGCGGTGAAAGAGAGCAGGAGTACCTGGTGTGCGCCCGGGAGATTGAAGACGAGGATTGGTTTGATCTGGTCGACAAGCTGCGGCAGATGCCCCGGATGCCGCGCTTTGTGATCCTGGCTGGAAAACAAAAAGAGTCAGGAAAAGAGGGAACAGGTGTATTCCACATTTCCCGGGTCCTGCGGATCGATCCCAAAGGAAACTGCAAGGAAGATCATATAGTCCTCGAGAATCCTTTACCCGGAAAGGTGGTGACATCGCCGGTGCACATCCAGGGGAAGGCCAAGGGTTCCTGGTATTTTGAAGGTGATTTTCCTGTCCTGCTTACGGATTGGGATGGGCGTATCATTGCCCAAGGAATTGCTTCCGCTCAGGGAGATTGGATGAGCGAGGACTTTGTTCCCTTTACCAGTCGACTTGAGTTTGATCCTCCTTCCTATGGACAGCGGGGAACATTGATTCTGCGCAAGGACAATCCTTCAGACAATCCGGCTTTGGACAAGGCTCTGGAGATACCCCTGCGTTTTTATTGAATATGCATTGAACAAATATACGAAGAACGTAAATACCATGCCTATCTCAGTGCATTGGGAAGGCATTGATGTTTAAAGAACAGATAACTATATGGTTCACATTTGAATTCAAGCACAGTATTAGGGCTCTGTTGGATATCGCTGTATATACTATGTGCAAGATATAGACAACATCACCTTGGTAACCATATACACCAAGTCGGACCAAGGTGATATGTCGGTAAAAGCAAGAAAAGCTGTGGATTTCCCCCGCCAGTCAGGGAAACAATTGCAAATCGTCACCATTTGCCCTTGATTTCAATCAGCCTGCGTACTGTCTCTTTGGTGTAGTATTGCCCCATCTTGCACTTCCAAAAAGGAAAAAGTGAGAGATAAGGCCAGACCTAGTGAAAAATCAACTTTCATCTGTCGCTCCATCTTCGTCCGCCCTTGAGGGGGTTGGGGGGTGTTTCTTGCATTGCGACAGATGATTGATGACAAGGCACTAGCCGGGGCATGGAAAAAAATCATGGAGTAGATGCTGTCCAACCCCTGAATCCTTTGCGGCTTGCGTTCCCGCTTGGGCTGGATGATGTCCCGTAAGAGCTCAAGCCCCTGGCGGACGAACTCTCTTGAGTCAATGATCCCGGCATCGGTTCACCCAGTTAAACACGGCTATCGCCGTTGACCGGAGGTCTGTTTAACCGGGTAAAGAACCGGGTCCTCTGGATAAAGCACTCCACGCTCTCCGGCAGGGGAACTCCATCCAGGATCTTGCCCTTTCCAGTATCTACGCATCCCCGGGCGTATACAAACTCCCGGTACAGGCGAAGCCGTTCCTTGGGGCTTTTTATATTGTATTCCTTGAGGCCCAGGTTCCAGGACAGGAACTCATCCTTGCGGCTGGTCTGGAAGCGGTAGCCCAGAAGGTTCCTTTTCGTCCGCGCTTTTTGTTGTACACCCGGGTAAAATTCTGCTTAATCTCCTTCACATATTCGGATAGGGATGTCCATTTCTGGGGGTAGAAGAGGATCTGGCCGGTCATCAGGGTATATTCGTCTCCCTGTAAGGGCAAGCATGCAGTGCATTTAACCGGGAGGGGGTAATCGGGGTACTGGTTAAAAATCTTGGCGGGGTATCGGGGTATCAGAGACCTTCTATGCTCCATTCTCGCTACATAATACAACTGGCAACATAATGTCCCTTATGTCCCCATGTATGGCCAGCCGATCCCCTGCGTTTGGGGCGGTTGGTTGAAGTCGCGGTCGGTGCGCATCTTGTGAATCAGGCTGTGGCCCAAGGGATCAGCGTCAGGTATTGGCG
Organism: Thermodesulfobacteriota bacterium; assembly: GCA_051749205.1. Lineage (GTDB taxonomy): Bacteria > Desulfobacterota > Desulfovibrionia > Desulfovibrionales > Desulfothermaceae > Desulfovermiculus. The sequence goes on from JBNJII010000109.1 coordinate 5,527, forward strand.
GGAACGCAACGTGGAAGTGGATTTTGTGCTCCAGAAAGGCGAGCGGGTCGCGGCGCTGGAAGTCAAAAGCGGAATCGTTCCCCAACGCCACCGTGGCCTGGAGGCCTTTGCCAAACGCTATCCTCAGGCTGCCACCTGGGTCGTTGGGGGCGAAGGGCTGAGTATTGAAGCGTGTTTACGCCAGGGATTGTGCGACTATTTTTTGTGATGGGTTTGTGGGGGGTAACTATAGAGAATCCAGATGGCCAAGGGAAACCTCCGCTTTCCCTCTTGACTTTCTTATCATGATGGATGTCCCCGTTTATTACTATAACTGGGCAGCATAATGTCCCCATTCGGCCAATCAATGTTTCAGATTGGTGAAAGTCAAGCAGGGGCGACTGATGGGAAGAGGGGAAACGTAAGGGAGTTAAGCTTGCCAACCCTTCGGATTATGTCAATACACTTCATCATGGGTTCCAAAGTCGATGAGCAATACCTTGTTCTGGTTTAAGAACTCAAAGAGCACCCGGTAGTTGTCATCTATGCTGAAGGCCCAGAGGCCTTTGAGCTTACCGCTTAATTTGTGGGTTTTGAGTTGAGGAGCGAAGGGATCTTCTATAAATAGAGCCATCTTGCTGTGGAACTGTTTATGCAGTTGGGGATGTCTGGAAATCCTTTTGCGGTAGGACCTTTTAAAGCCCTGGTCCCACACAATTTCAATCATCCTCTAAGTCCTTGATCAGGTCTTGCAGGGAGCCGGACTTGCATTGACCAGCCTTGTAGTTTTCCTTGGCTTCAGAGGCCCGGGCTGCCAAGTAGTCCCTTCTGGATTCCGCAAGCAGTTTGTTGATTATTTGGGCCACGTATTCCTTGTCTTCCATATCAAGGCTGTGGAATCCGTCCAAAAGTCTGTCGATTGTGACGTTCATTCTACCTGCCTCTGCTTATGTGATCGAATGTCTTTTTGGTGTTTCTTTATGGGTGAGCAGGCTCATCATCTGTCTGACAAGAGCTGATTGTTGTAATTTTATGGCTCTAGCTGGGTGAAGTCAAGGAGGAGAGCTGTAAGCTGAAAGGAGGAAGCGGGAAGTTGAACCTCCAAGGTGCTAAGGTCGCGGAGGCGGTGAAGGGAGAGGATTGAACCACAAAGGCGCCCCGATGAAATCCTGGGCCGAGAAGGACGGTCCAGAGTTGCGTCAATTGCAAGTCCCCTGTCTCTGCTGTCTCAATTCGCGAGATCAACCTAATTCAGCCGCTTCATGGAATAGATCTGCTCCAACCCCTGGATCCTGTGCGGCTTTCGCTCTCGTTTGGGCCTTATGATGTCCCTGAAGAGCTCGAATCCTTGGCGGACGAACTCTCTTGAGCCGATGATTCCGGCATCGGTTCACCCAGTTAAACACGGCTATCGCCGTAGACCGGAGGTCTGTTTAACCGGGTAAAAAACCGCGTGCGCTGGATGAAGCGTTCCACGCTTTCCGGTAAGGGTACGGCATCCAGGATCTTGCCCTTGCTTGCCCGGTTAAATGCCGCAGAGCGGCCCTGCTGCAAGCAGGATTTAACTGGGTCCAGGTCCACGCCTCCCCGGGCATAGACAAACTCCCGGTACAGGCGAAGACGTTCCTTGGGGCTCTTCACATTGTATTCCTTCAGGCCCAGGTTCCAGGACAGAAACTCATCCTTGCGGCTGGAGCGGAACCGATAGCCCAGGGAAGACCAGCGGTACTCCTCAGGCCTGTCCACCAGTCCGGCCCGGACCGGGTTTACCCAGTTAAATGCTGCTTTGCAGCCCAGCTCCGCTGGATTTAACCGGGTGAAGATCAATGTAGGCCAGGCAGTTTTACCCTGTTAAACACGGCAAAGCCGCAGACCGAAGGTCTGTTTAACCGGGTGAATCAGGGTTTCTCCTTTTTCCACAATCACGCTCTTTCACCCGGTTAAATACAGCGAAGCTGTAGGCCTGCGTCCTATTTAAACTGGGTAAACCGTTCAGCCCAGAATGTACCTTTCCGCCCGCACTTTTTGTTGTACACCCGGGGCTCGCCCGGTTAAACAACCACGTTACAGAGCGTGGTTCCAGCCGACAGGCAGGGTTTAACTGGGTGACCCCTGCTTAATCTCCTTAA
>JBNJII010000110.1:0-7550 GCA_051749205.1 Thermodesulfobacteriota bacterium
GTACGGTGTTTGTATTTAACTAGGGGTCATCGAACAACTCGTAGGGGCGACTGGCAGTCGCCCTTTTGGGAATTCCAGCATCCCCACAAAACGTTTCATACCTGATCAATCCGGCAAATTTCCCTTTTTTTGCCCGCTTTGGGGCAAAAAATATTTCAGATTTGCCGGAGGCAAAGCTGAATACTGAATACTTAAGCAAGGAAGGAGGAGCTATGGCCGGAATATTTAAGGCCAACGATATCGTCCGGGCCGCTGTGGAAGCGGAGAAGAAAGGAAAGGACTTTTACGAGTGTCTGGCCGGCAAGGTCCAGGAGACCGGCATCAAGGATTTGTTTATTGAATTGGCCCGGGAAGAGCACAAGCACCAGGAGATCTTTCAGTCCATTCTGGATCGCCTGGAACCGGTAGAGGTGCCGGCCTACTCGGACCAGGAGGAGTACAATCAGTACTTTGACGCCTTGATCAACTCCCACATGCTCTTCTCCTGCGGTTGGGGCGAAGTTATGCTGGATCAAGTGCACAATGAGCAGGAAGCCTTGAAGCTGGCCATGAATTTTGAGCGGGATTCCCTTCTGTTTTTCAAGGAGATGAAGGATTTTGTCCCTGAAGGGGAGCGAAAGTTCATCGACCAGTGCATAGACGAAGAGCGCAAGCACTTGACCAGACTCAAGCAGATGATGCCATAGATCGTATCAAGACCAGGCTGTCTTGAAGAGTGCTATTGAGTCTGGGGCTTTGTATACACGTGCTGACCAACTCTTTGAATGTGGTCCAGGAGATTGGGGTGGGTGATGTGATCAAAGAGGGATATATCTACAGAGTACGGCAGGAGGAGGTCGTCGATTTCTCGGTTGAGGTCATGGAGAAGAGATAGACAAAGGTCTCGCCCTTTGACAACCAGATCAATATCCGAACCGGGTGAATAATTTCCCTTGGCTCTGGAGCCGTATATGATGACTTCATCGACTTGGCCGAATCGGGCAAAGACCGATCCAAGCATATCCAGAGTCCTCTCATCCAGGCCGAAATTCATGGCTGTTGCATTTCCTTGTCCTTGCGTTCAGCAAGTGATTCTTTGAGCTGGACGAACTGAGGATAATATTCGTTGAATATTTCTGAGGCGATCTTCCGGGCCGTGTCTTCATTATAGGTATGTGATGTGAGAGTTCGGCTTTGAATCATGCGCATCCATGCATCACCATCTTTGATAAGCTGCCGCCTATACGCCAAACGGATTGCATCCCTGCTCCCTTGAATTCCGGTTTCTCCTTGATTTTCGTAGAAATCCCTGATTGTGGTTCAGGCTCATTCATACGTATACTCAAAGGCCTGGATCAATCCCTGTTCTTCCAGTTCGGAGAGTTCTTTCTTCTCAATAAACTTGGATAGTTGACCCAGGGCCTTACAAAAGTTTTCCAATCGCTGCATGCACCTGATATCAGTTCCGGTCATGAAATCGATCCCCCAAGGTGTTCATCCGTCAGATTCCCGTTTTCATCAAAAAGCATTTCTTGGGCCTGACCCTGCACCGAGCAATGCTCAGGCAGATCGGCCAAAAGAGCTGCGGAAGCCTGCATGCGGGTCAGATGCAGGGTGTCCTGAATGCGGAGCACTCGAACCCTGTCCGGGGCCCACTGCCCCAGAGAGTCCAGGGCGGCCTGAATGGTTTCCCGGTCAGCGTCAAAATGCATGGGAATAGCCGCTTTTTCCGGACTGACCCCGGTCATGGCATTGGTATAGGTCTTTTTTGTGTCCATGGCCTGAACGGCCCGGGTCGTGCAAAAGTCGGCAAAGCCCAAGCCCAGGGCATTGCCTTCTGTGGCTGCAGTCAGATCCCGGACCACAATCCTTTTGACTCGGGGGGTGGTACAAAAATCCCCCAGGATGTCCCGGTTGCGGCCGGTGACATTGGTGTCCATGCCTGTGCCGCTGATATCCTTGCCTATGCAGTCCACAATGAGCACATCCAGATCAGAAAAGGGGATCTTGGCGGAGCGTCTTTTGGCCAGGACCAAGAGCTTTTTTTCCTCTTTTTCCAGTTTCTCAGGAAATATGGCCTGGATCTTGGCGCATTGACCAAGGGCGTTTTCCACAATGCCAAGGCCCATCAACACTGACCTATGGTCCAGGATGTATCTGGCTGTGTGCTCAATAAGCCGACCCAATCCATAAACCGGGGCCAAGGTGTGCACGAGGCTGGCCCCGGTGTGCTTGCCCAAGCCCACGGCCAGCATCTTCATCAATCCGCTTTCTATCTCGGCTTTGAATTTGGTGTGGGCCTTGATCCGATTGACAACCACAATGTGGTCGGCCGTAAGGGCCATATGATCCAGGTGCACCGGTGTGCCCAGGTCGGTATACCCTAAGGGCTCGGTCTGCATTGAGGCCCAGATAGGAGCGTCCATGGCTTGTTCGGTGATGCCGTAGGAGGCCAGGACATTCATCTGGCCTTGGGCAGTTGCCCCGCCATGGCTGCCCATGGCCGGGACGATAAAAGGTTTGAGTCCTTGTTCTTTCAGGTTGCGGATAAGGACGGCCAGGATGGTGCCTATTTCAGCAATTCCCCGGCTGCCGGCTGTGACGGCAACCGTTTGCCCGGGGCGAACTCTTGCAGAGAGGGTGAGGGCCTGGATCTGCCTGGTGACCTCACCGTCGATGTCTGTAATGCAGGCGGGATCGAAGTGTTGTTCGATCCAGGCCCAATGGGGAAGAGAGGGAGTGGACATAGAGGAAAGACTCAAAATGGTTAGGGAGCCAGGGCGATGAAATTCTCATGCCTGCGTTTTATGAACAGTTGGATGCCTGAGGCCAGGACAAAGACGATAACTCCCAGGCCGTGCAGGCTCAATTCGGGCCAGAGCATGAGCCCGGCCGCCCCGAGCATGATCAAGCGCATGAGCCAGGACAGGTCAAAGAGGTGAAAGCCTTCAAAGAAGGCTGCAGCGCAATAAAGCCCCAGAGTTCCGAGAACAGCGGTCTCCAACACAGCCCAGGTCGGTCCTTGAAAGAGCAAGGGGGTGTATACAAAGAGCAGGGGGATTATATACAAACCCTTGGCCAGCTTCCAGGACTCAAAGCCGGTGGCCAGGGGTTTGCTCCCGGCCACTCCGGAGGCTGCGTAGGCGGCCAGACAGACCGGAGGTGTGACGTTTGCGTCCTGGGAGAACCAGAATATAAGCATGTGCGCAGCCAAAACAGAGGTCCCCAGCATGGACATGGAGGGCGCAGCCAAAACAGCCAAAACGATATACGAGGCGGTCACCGGCAAGCCCATGCCCAAGATCAGAGAGGCCAGGGCGACCAGGACGATGGTGATAAACAGACTGCCTCCGGCGATGCCGGTGATGAGCATGGAGAACTTCATGCCCGCTCCGACCATGAGCACAATGCCGACCACGATGCCGGAGCACAGGAGGATGACCCCGGTGGTGACCATGTTTCCCGCCCCTTTGGCCAGGGCATCCAGGATATCTTGTATGCCCATGCGGGTATGGGGGTTGATCCAGCTGGAGATCACAATGGCCAGGATGCCGGCACAGGCCGCGTAGGTGGGGGTATAGCCCTTCAAAAGCAAAGCGATGAGCACGGCAATGGGGATGATGAAGTTCCAGCCTTCTTTAATTACCTGGCCTATGGCCGGCATTTCTTCCCTGGGAAGTATCTCCAGACGCCGTTTTTTGGCCCGCAGGTGAATAAAAAAGGTTATAGTCAGAAAATACATCAGGGCAGGGATAGTGGCTACACCCACAATGGTCAGGTAGGGGATCTGGGTCCACTGGCTCATGATAAAGGCCCCGGCCCCCATGATCGGCGGCAGGAGCTGTCCGCCGGTGGAAGCGGCCGCTTCGACACCTCCGGCGAATTGAGGCTTGAGACCTACTTTTTTCATAAGGGGTATGGTGATGGAACCGGTGCCCACTGTATTGGCTACAGCGCTTCCGGATATGGAGCCCATCAGGCCGCTGGCGAAGACGGCCATCTTGGCCGGGCCCCCGGTCAAGCGTCCCATGAGGGCCAAGGAAAGACGGATGATGAAGTTTCCGGCTCCGGACTGCAACAAAAAGGCGGCGAAGAGGACAAAAAGGAAGACATATGTGGAGGAGATGGTGGCGATCTTGCCGAAGATCCCGTCCGGAGCGAAGTACATGCGATAGAGCATACGTTCCAGATTCACCCCCGGGAACTTCCATAGTCCGCTGAGGTAGTTGCCCAAGCCCAGGGCATACCCCAAAAAACCAACAGCCAGGATGGGGATGACATAGCCGGCCACCCGGCGGGTGATTTCGATCATGAGCACAATGGCCAGACCGGCAAAGATGAGGTCGGAGAGTATGGGTACTTCGTTCCTGGCATGCAGGGCGTCTTCAAAAAAGATGAGGTACAGGCCGGCGCAAAAGGACAAAAAAGCCAGGATATAGTCCAGCTTCAGAGTCTTATCCGCAAGACGCCTGCAGGCCGGATACAGGAGATAGCCCAAGAAGCAGACAAAGGCGAAATGCATGGCATTGCGCTGAATATTGGGCATGATCCCTACAGTGTTCACCCACAAGTGAAACAGGGACATGAGTACGCCCACCCAGTAGACCACCTGATGATTTCTCCCGGTCAGGGTCCGCCGGGTGGTCATGACTTCGCCCTGGTCTTGCTCAACGCCGCTGGATTGATCATGTTCGTATGTGGTCATAGTGCGTACTTTGGGCTGTATGTGCAGGTTGTAGAAAAATCAGAAATCGGCCCTGTCTCCAAAATGCACAAAGGTCCCTTATAACGGGGTGACAAAGGGCTAAAGACCCTACTCCTCGCTGTTGTCATCCAAAAGGGAGCTGGGGATCTCTATACCCTTCTCCCGGTAGAACTTTACCGCGCCGGGGTGCAGAGGAACCGGGAGTCCGTTGATGGCCCGATCCAAGGACATGGCTTTGGTGGCTTTGTGAATGTTTTGCAAAAAAGGCAGGTTTTCGTATATTGTCTTGGTGATCAAATACACGGTTTGTTCAGAGACATCCGGATTCACAGCCAGGAAGTTGGGTTGGGAAATGGTCCTGAGGTCTTCCTTTTGTCCCGGATAGGTCCCGGCTTTGACCACATAGCGGTTCCAGATGGGGTATTCGGACTGGATGGTTTCCAGTTGCTCATCGGTGAAATCAAGGACCTCTACTTTCTTGCTCCCCATTTGGGCAAAGAGCTGGGTCACTGCGGCCACCGGGGGCCCGGCCGGAGTGTTCATGCCTACGATACGCCCGTCCATCATGGCCTGGGCTGAAGGATTGTATCCCAGGTACTCCAGGTTCAGGCTTTCCGGGTCGATGCCCAGGGCCTGAAGAATGGCCCGGCCGGAGCCTTCCGTTCCGCTGCCCCGCTTGCCGATGGAAAACTTGTCTTCCAGGCCTTGCAGGTCCATGATGGTAGAGCTGTCTGCGTATTTGGACAGCAAACTGAAATGCTCGACATTTTCCCAGAGCATGGTGATGGAACGGAAGTCCTTGACCGCCCGGCCTTCATACGGACCCTTGCCCTGATAGGCGTTGAGGCCGAACAGGGATTGCAAGATCCCCAGTTGGGCCTCTTTGTTTTTCAGCATCTGCACATTTTCCCCAGAGCCGGCCGAGTTGATGGCAGTGGCCGTAATTCCGTGCTTCTTGGCCAGCTTGATGCTGATCAGAGTTCCCAGGGCTACGCCGACAGGATAGTAGGTCCCACCTGTGGTGGCCGTGGCGATGATCAGACTTTCCTCTGCTTCGGCTTTGCTGGGTTGTAAGGAAAAGAGGAGACATACACCAATGACGATGGTAAGCAGCTTCTTGAACACAGGCACCTCCCTGAGGTTAGAAGAGGAAACAGGGCCGAAGACCTCAATATGGAAACATGTACGTGTTTGCGTGTTGTGCCTGCTGCTATGCAGAAATGCCGTTATTGGGGAAAAGGTCTGAGAATGCACAGCCCCAAACGTTCGCTGGTTTTGAGGATGTGATTGAGCATAGCATCCCGGGCATTTTGCATGTGTTGGGCCTGGATGGCGTCATAGATAGCCACGTGTTCTGTTTGCACCGCTTCAGGGAGGCCGGGCTGCAAGCTGGATACTTCCCTGGCCCGGCGAATCACGTTTTTGATGCGGATATGCAGAAAGTCCATAAGCTCAATCAGATAGGGGTTCCTGCTGGCTGTAACCACGAGATGGTGAAAATCGAAGTCCGGCTCTGCGCCGTCTTCTTTGTGCAGAATGGCCTGATCCAGCTGGGTGAGGCATTCCTGCATCCGCTCCAACAGGAGATCGTCTCGGCGTTGGGCGGCCAGGGAAGCGGAATCGCATTCCAGGATGGCTCTGAGTTCAAAGAGATGGTTGGCTTCATGGGCGGTGGCTTGGCTGAGATCGTCCAGTCGAAAGGCCCGCCGATCATTCGCGGCATTGACCAGGACGCCCTGGCCTTGCCTGGATTCTAAAATACCGTCATACTTGAGACGGGCCAAGGCCTCTCGGATGACAGTGCGACTGACCCCAAAGGTCTTAGCCAGAGCGGCTTCCGAGGGCAGCCGGTCTCCAGGCTGGTACTGTCGTTGATCGATGGCTTCTAAAATAAAGGATGCCACTTGATCGGAGAGATGTTCCGGCCTGGTCAATTTATTGGAATTAAGAAGTCCATTTTGCACCATATGGGATATTTATTGCCATAGCTTAAGAAGTATGTCAAGAAGGATTCCCTATATTATGATTGTCGGACAAGATACAGGATACCCAGGAAACGTTCACCTGTTACCGATGCTTGATTGAGGTAGAAATGATGCACGCCGAACTCGCCGATGAACTTATATCCAGCTTGGGCCGGGAAGCGGTCCTGTATGATCAGGAAGACTTGATCTGTTACGCCTATGATGCCACCGGCAAGAGCTTTATGCCCCAAGCTGTGGTTTTTCCGCCTACGGTTGCCCATATAGCCCAGGTAATGCGTGTGGCCAATGCGCACAAGGTCTGCGTTATACCCCGCGGGGCGGGAAGCGGTATGACTGGAGGCAGCTTGCCCGAATCCGGGGGGATCGTTGTGGTTTTGACCCAGTTTGACCATATTCTGGAAATAGATACCGAAAATCTCGTGGCTGTGGTCGAGCCGGGGGTGGTCACCTCGCAGCTGCATAAGGCTGTGGAGGCCCAAGGTCTATTTTACCCACCGGATCCGGCCAGCATGAACTTTTCGACTATCGGAGGCAATATTGCCGAGAACTCCGGAGGAATGCGAGCGGTCAAGTACGGAACGACCAAGGAATACGTCCTGGGGCTGGAAGTCGTCCTGCCCAATGGGGAGATCATCCATACCGGATCCAAGTGTGTCAAAGATGTGGTGGGCTATAATTTGACCCAGCTTGTGGTCGGCTCTGAGGGAACCCTGGGTATCGTTACCAAGGCCTTTGTCAAGCTTATCCCCCTGCCGGAGGCCAAAAAGACCCTGACAGCCACATTCCCTTCCATTCTGGACGCCGGGAAAACGGTTTCGGAGATCATTCGGCGCAAGATCATACCTACCACAATGGAGTTTTTGGACCGCCAGGCCATTTGG
>JBNJII010000111.1:0-7548 GCA_051749205.1 Thermodesulfobacteriota bacterium
GGGCCTTATCCGTCCGGAAGGGGGCTGTATTACCATAAACGGCCAGAACCTGGCTGAGTTGAATAAACGGGCCTGGCTGGAGCATATTGCCTATGTGCCTCAGCGGCCGCACCTCTTTGCCCGAAGCGTGCGGGACAATATCGGTCTGGGCAATGAGCAAGCCTCACAGCCGCAGATAGAGCGAGCTGCCGCCCGGGCCCGGATCAAGGAAGAGATCCAGGCCCTGCCCCAAGGTTGGGACACCCTTTTAGGGGAAGACGGGCTCAATCTGTCCGGTGGGCAGCGACAGAGAGTGGCCCTGGCCCGGGCCTTTGTCCGGGACTGTCCCTTGATCCTCGTGGACGAGCCCGGATCCGGATTGGACACCTCCACCCGGGGCTTGATTTATGAGGCACTCAGGGATTTGGCCCAGACCAGGCTGGTCATCGCCAGCACCCACGATCCGGATCTTTTGCCTTTCGCGGTCCAGGTTGTATGAAAGACTTCTTCCGACTTCTGGCCCTGATGCGGGCCCAGTGGAAATGGCTGCTCCTTGGTGTGCTGTGCTCGGTCATGACCTTGCTGGCCAACGCGGCTCTTTTGGCCCTGGCGGCCTGGTTTCTGGCCTGTATGGCTCTGGCCGGAAGCAGCCAAGTCCCATTTAATTACCATCTGCCGGCCGGTTGCATCCGGACTTTGGCCATTATTCGCACCCTGGGCCGCTACGCGGAGAGACTAGTTTCCCATCAGACCACCTTCAAGGTCCTGTCCAATCTCCGGGTCTGGTTTTTTAGCTGTTTGGAGCCCCTGGCTCCGGCCGGTCTCATAGGCCTGCACAGCGGAGACGTTTTTTCCCGGATCAAGGCGGACATCGATCACTTGGACGGCTTTTACCTGCGTTTTGTTTTGCCGGCCGCCTCGGCTGTGCTCGTCTTGGCGGTGGTATTTATCTTTGTAAGCTTTTTCAGTCTGCACGTGGCTGTGTATATGGCCTGTATTTGGGGCTTAGCCGGGGTCGTCCTCCCTTGGTTCCTCCGCCGGCAGGGAATGAACCGGGGGGAAAAGCGGATTGCCTCTTTAGCCCGGATGCGCACCAGAGCAGTGGACATGATTCACGGTCTGGAAGAGCTGGTGGTCTTGGGTCAGAGCCGAAAAATGCTCTCCAGGCTTAAGCAAGAGAACTCCAGGCTGGCTCAAAGCCAGGCTGGGCTGTCCGGACTGGAAGCCTTTTCTCAGGCTGGGATGGGCTTGTGCGTGGGCCTTTGTGCGTGGGGCGTTTTGCTCTTGGCCATTCCCCTGGTGCATACAGGGAGCATGTCCGGAGTCGATCTGCCCATGCTGGTGGTTTTGGCTTTGGTCAGCTTTGAGAGTTTGCAGCCACTGCCTGCGGCCCTGCAGGCCTGGGGAAGCATACAGGCCTCGGCCCAACGGCTCTGGGCGGTTATTGATCAAAAACCGCTTATCAAGGAGCCGGATCTTAAGAATCCGCAACCGGACACTTGGGAAATCGCCTTGCACAAAGTCCGGTTTACCTATCCGGGCCGGGAGTTGCCGGTGTTCGAGGATCTCGATCTTGAGGTCCGGGACCGGGAAAGAGTGGGCATCATAGGTCCTACCGGGTCCGGAAAAACGAGCATCATCTATCTCCTGCTCCGTTTGTATCCCTTGGACCAGGGTGACATCTTGGTAGGTGGACACAGCATAGCCGGATATGCCTCCGAGCAGTTGCGGTCCTGGATCGGGGTCATTGCCCAGAACACATATCTTTTCCATGCCAGCATCAAGGAGAATCTGCTCCTGGCCGACCCCCGGGCCCTGGATGTCGATCTGTATCAGGCCCTGGAGGCGGCCAGGCTGGATGCTTTTGTGCGCTCCCTGCCTGACAAGCTGGATACCCAAGTAGGACAGGCCGGGGTGAAGCTCTCCGGAGGGCAGGCCAGACGGTTGGGCATTGCCCGGGCAGTGCTCAAGAAAACGCCTGTCCTTGTTTTGGACGAGCCCACCGAGGGCCTTGACCTGCAGACCGAACAGGACCTTTGGCGGACACTGCAGCCTGTGCTGGCCGAAAAGACGGTCTTGCTTGTGACACACCGGGAGCTGGGGCTTGGATGCATGGACAGGATCATATCCTTGAGATGATTGGCGCGCCAGGCAGGACTCGAACCTGCGGCCTACGGCTTAGAAGGCCGTTGCTCTATCCGGCTGAGCTACTGGCGCGTGCTTTCCTTATAAAGTCCTACAGTCCTTTGGTCAAGGCAGAATATGCAATCCTGGTCTGGCGGCTCCTGGAGAGAGAAGCTTGACAATGCAGACATGAACCGAGAAAACTTCTTTTTTTTGTCCGCACAACGTATAGCTCAGAGTGCACATATGAACACCCTGTTTCAAAGCATTCCCTCTGTGGATCAGTTGTTAAAGGCCATTGGCCAGAGACCGCAGATAAAAGACATCCCCTGGAGTCTGCGCAAGGATCTCATCAATGCCTTTTTGGATCAATGCCGGAGTGAGATTCGGGCCGGGCGGATACAGGATGAACAGGAGCTGAGCTTATCCACCCTCGTTCCTCAAGTTGTGGACTTTGTGCGTCACAAGGGCCGGCCCAACTTTCGGCAGGTGATCAACGCCACCGGGGTGGTGGTGCACACCAACCTGGGACGTTCCCTTATGGCCGAACCGGCGACCAAGGCTGTGGAGCAGGCCTGCCGCGGTTATTCAAATCTGGAGTTTTCCCTGGCTACCGGCAAGCGGGGCAGCCGCTACGCCCTGGTCGAAGATCTGCTTTGCAGGTTGACCGGGGCAGAGGCCGGTTTGGTGGTCAATAACAATGCCGCGGCTGTTTTGCTCATGCTGGATACTCTGGCCAAGGGCAAAGAGGTCGTTGTATCCAGAGGCCAGCTGGTGGAGATAGGCGGATCTTTCCGCATTCCGGACGTCATGGCCAAGAGCGGGGCAATCTTGAAGGAGGTGGGGGCCACCAACCGAACCCACCTGTATGACTATGAGCAGGCCATTGGCGAGAACACCGGCGCCCTGCTCAAGGCCCATACCTCCAATTACCGGATCATAGGCTTTCATAAGGAAGTATCCCTGCCCGAACTGGTCAAGCTTGGAAAGCGCTTTCATCTCCCGGTCTTGGAGGACTTGGGCAGCGGCAACCTGTTCTCCTTTCCTTCCTCCACAGGATTGGACGAGCCCACTGTACAAAGTGTTTTGCAAACCGGGGTCTCGGTGGTCACCTTCAGTGGTGACAAGCTCCTGGGCGGTCCCCAGGCCGGGATCATTCTGGGCCGCAAGGAATTCATCGATCCCATCAAGAAAAATCCCTTGAACCGGGCCTTGCGCATCGATAAGATGACCCTGGCCGGTCTGGAGGCCACTTTGCGTTTGTATTTAGACCCAGACACGGCCGGGGAACAGGTGCCCACTTTGCGCATGATCTGTGCTCGGCCGGAACAGCTCAAAGCCAAAGCCCGGCGCCTGGCTGCCAAGCTGCGCCCCAGACTGGGACAGTTTTTTGAGATTCGGACAATTTCCGGGTCCTCCAGGGTAGGGGGAGGTGCCAGCCCGGAGCTCGATCTGCCCACCACCCTGGTTCAACTGATGCCCAAGACGCAAATAAAAGTGGAGGAGATGCGGGATGTCCTTCTCCAGACCGATCCACCGCTGGTCGGCCGTATAGAACATGACAGCCTGTGCTTGGATCCTCGAACGCTCCAATCAGAGGAGCTTAAGCTGGTGGGGCCGGTGTTGGAACAGGCTGTGCAAATGTTGAGTCCGAATCAGGAGTCAGCTTTGCCTCCGGCAAATCTGGCGAACAATCCGAACAGGTAAAGCTAAAAAATATACATTTTCATCTTTGAGATGAAAATGGAAGGGAGCATGCAATGCAGACAGGTTTGGAGCATGAGGCCAAGAGCGGATGGGAGCTCTTTGCCGGAGCGGAACATGAAAAAAAAATCCAGGGATTCGGGCAGGAATATGTGCAGTTCTTGAGCCGGTGCAAGACGGAACGGGAAACAGTGGCCTGGCTCAAGGAGCGGGCTGAGGCCGCGGGTTTTTCTATCCACATGCAAGGTTCGCAGGTAATGCGCGAAGTCAAGGGCAAAAGCCTGCTCCTGGCCAGGCGGGGCAAGAAGCCTTTGAGCGAAGGGTTTCGCCTCATTGGGGCCCACGCCGATACTCCGCGCCTGGATTTCAAGCAGCATCCCCTGTACGAGGCCTGCGATCTGGCCCTGGCCAAGACTCACTATTACGGCGGTATCCGCAAATATCAGTGGCTTTCCCGTCCTTTGGCCCTGCATGGTGTGGTGGTGACCACGGATGGGCAACGCATCAATCTGTCCATTGGAGAAGAGGATGGCGATCCGGTCTTTGTGATTGCCGATCTTCTGCCTCATCTGGCCTCCAAACAGAATGAACGCAAAGTGTCCGAGGCCTTTGAAGGCGAAAAGCTGAATGTGATTTTGGGCAATAGGCCGGCGGACAAGGAAGATGCAGACAAAGAGGGTGAGAAGCAGAGCAAGCAGTTCAAAAATAAGATCCTCCAGGTTCTGAACCAAGGCTACGGATTGGTGGAAGAGGATCTGTTCAGCGCCGAAGTTCAGGTGGTTCCGGCTGGACCGGCCCGCTGGGTAGGTTTGGACCAAAGCCTTATCGGCGGATACGGCCAGGATGATCGGATATGCGTGTTCGCCGCCTTTCAGGCCTTGATGGCTGAGGAGGATCCAGAGTATACCCAGATAGTCATCTTTTGGGACAAGGAGGAGATCGGCTCGGAAGGGGCTACCAGTGCCAAGTCCCTGTTTATGGAATATACCCTCCAAGAGTTGATCCAGGCCTGGGAACCAAAGGCTACCTTGGCCCAGGTGTTCATGAATTCCAAGGCTGTTTCCGCAGATGTGCATGGGGCCATAGATCCGGATTATCAGGATCTGCACGATCAGCTCAACGCCTCCAGGCTGGGCTACGGTCCGGTGTTTTGCAAGTTTACCGGCCATCGGGGCAAGGTAGGGGCCAACGACGCCTCGGCCGAGTATGTGGCCTGGCTGCGGGGGCTGCTCAATACCGCAGGGATTCCCTGGCAGATGGCCGAGATCGGCAAGGTGGACGCCGGAGGCGGAGGGACTGTGGCCAAGCATCTGGCTGTGTATGGGATGGATATCATCGATTTCGGTCCCAGCGTTCTGGGCATGCACAGTCCTTTTGAGTTGACCAGTCCGGTGGATTTGTATGCCACCATTTTGGCCTATCGGGCGTTTTTTAAATGACACTCAAACAAACCGTTTTCTTATTACAATAAAAATGACTGCTCACGTATTTTATCTTTCAGCTGAAGAAATCGATTGCAGTCCGGGATGGCTGGTGTCCAGGCAGGAGCCGGATTCAGGCTTTGTATCCACCATAGCCAAGTTCGGAGTTGTCCAGCCGGTCTTGGTCACCCAAAGGGATTCAGCCTGGCTGCTGGTTTGCGGATGGAAAAGGGTCCAGGCCTGTCGCAGTATGGACCTTCCCATCCCATGTTTGTCGATCACAGCAGACGATTTGGCCTGTGCCGAGATCTCCCTGCACTGCAATGCTGAGCAATTGCGCAGCGGACCGACGGCCCTGGCCTGGGCCAGGTATATCTTTACCCGCCTGCCCAAGGAGGAGGCTGGGGAGTTTTGTGCTTCCAGCCTGCAGCCCCTGCTGGGGACCAAGGCTTGGCGCTGTCTGCAGGCCTGGCTTGGTCTGGACGAAGACTGGGATGAGCTCATAACCAAGGGACAGGTTCCTTTTGAGCTGGGACCAACCCTGGCTGCACTTGATCCCAGAGAATCCCGGGATTTCTTGCCCTTGTTTTCCCATTCGGCCTGGTCCCTGAATAAGGCTCGACAGGTAGTGACCTGGATAGGAGAGCTTTGCACGAAACAAGACCGGTCGGTACAGGATCTGCTCCGGGAAATGGAGGTCCTGGACATTTTGCATCGGGACCTCTCACCCAAAGATGCCCAACAGGCTGTTGTCCGCCAGATACGTTGGGCTCGTTTTCCTGCTTTGAGCCGGTTGGAGCAGGATTTTGAGCGTCTTCAGAAGGATGTGACCGGGAAGACCAGATGGAGTCTGCAGCCGGAGCAGCATTTTGAAACCAATGGCCTGACCCTGCAAACCAGGATCCGCTCTCAGGCGGAGGCGGAGCGAGCACTGGCTGAGCTGCAGTCCATTGTGGAGTCTTCTGACCTGCAACGGCTCTGGTCCTGGCAGGAGCGGGAGTTGGACGGCAGGGGATGAGAGAGACTTCAGCTGAATATATGAACCATATCCCCTTGTACTTACAAAATATCAGCCAGGTCTGGGTGGACCACGAAGTCCGGGATGCGCCTTTGACCCGGCGGGTGGGGCAGCGGCTGGGGCACCTGCCGTGGACCATCTTACCCTCAGGCCGGTCCTGTCCACAGGCCGAGGGTACTGTCCTGTATCTCAAGCACTACAAGGGAGCCTTCTGGCGCTGGTGTCCGGGAACCAAATGCTATCGCTGCTGCGGGTACCGGATCATCCACATCGGAGAAAACTGCCCTTTAAACTGTTCCTACTGCATCTTAAAATCCTATTTTCAAGACGATGTGCTTAAGGTCTGGGCCAATCAGGAAGATCTGTTTGCTGAATTGGACAGAGAGGTGAAGAACAGACCGCAGACCTTTTTCCGGGCTGGGACCGGGGAGTTCACCGACTCCCTGGCCCTGGAGGCGATAACTGGATACAGCCGGGATCTGGTCTCCTATGTGAACGACTGCCCCAATCTGGGTCTGGAATTCAAGACCAAGGTGGTGGATTTGAGCTGGATGGAAGGGGTCAAGCGGCCGCAGAACATCCTTCCGGCCTGGTCCTTGAATGCCCCGGAAGTGGTCAGCCGGGAGGAGTGCCAGAGCACATCCCTGGAGGAACGCCTGCAAGCTGCAAGGGAGTGTGCCAGGTCCGGTTTCCGGGTCTGCCTGCATTTTGATCCCCTCATCCGTTTTCCGGATTGGGAAAAAGGCTATGGGCGGGTTGTGGATATGATCTTCGACTATCTGCGGCCAAAGGACATCGCCTATCTCAGTCTGGGGTCTTTTCGGGGTATGCCGGAGCTCAAGGCCCATATCGCCCGCACTTGGCCCGGATCAAGGTATATTTACGATGAGTATGTAACCGGGCTGGACGGCAAGTTCCGCCTGCTTCGGCCTCTGCGGGTGGAGCAATTCCGGTTTATGGTCGGCAGGTTGCAAAAACATGGACTCCATAAGCAGCTTTACTTGTGCATGGAGTCCGATGAGGTATGGAAAGCGGTTTTCGGCTATACCCCGGCCGACTTGGGGGGCTTGAGCCGGCATCTCCTGGCCCGGGCCTTTGGGTGGGAGAGATAGGAAGATTTCAGGGCCGCTGGTGCCTTGTCATCAATCATCTGTCGCCATGCAAGAAACACCCCCCCCCTCAAGGCTGTGCATAGCACACACTTGACACCGGGGGTGTTTTGAAAACCCAGAAGGCAGGCATTACGCGAAGACGCGAAGCACTGCCCCTTGAGGTCCCCGGTTATCTGTCGGTCTTTCAAAA
>JBNJII010000112.1:0-7422 GCA_051749205.1 Thermodesulfobacteriota bacterium
TCTCCGTACACCGTGGGCAGGCAGGAGACCCGAAGGTCGATGCTTTTGCCGGCTATTCTGGTCCGGATCCGTCCGTCCTGGGGAATCCTGCGCTCAGCGATGTCCAGCCGGGCCAGGATCTTCAGCCTGGTGGCCACGGCCTGCTGCATGTGGGCCGGCAACTCCAGGAAGTCGTGCAAAATGCCGTCTATGCGGTATCTGACCTGGATGCGGTTCTCAAAAGGCTCGATATGGATATCGCTGGCATTTTCCTCCACAGCCGTGGTCATGATCTGATTGACCCGCTTGATGATCGGAGCCTCGGAGGCCAGATCGCGCAGGTGCTCCGCGTCCTCGAACCCGTAGGCGGAGTCCAGGTCCTGTTCCCCGCTCTCCTCCTCCTCGGGCTGCGGCCCCACATCCCGGTGGAAAGAGGCCTGCAGGATGGATCTGATCCGCTCCTTGCGGCCCAGAACCAGCATGAGTTGCTTGCCGGGAAAAACCTTGTGCACCGTGTCCAGGACCAAATGGTCAAAGGGGTCGTTGACCACCAGCCACAGACGGGCATCGTCCATATCCAGGGGGACAAAGGAATGTTCATCCATGAACAGCGCGGAGATGCGGCTGAAAGCCCCTGGATCGTAATCCGCGGGCAGGTCCTCGAATTTGGGCAGGTCCAGCTCCTGGCTCAAGACATCCAGGTAGTCGTCCTCGGATATCAGTCCGGAACGGACGATGAGCTGATGCAGGGGCTCATTGGAGATCTTGGCCTCCAAGACCCGGTCCACATCCCGCCTGCTGATCATGTTCCGGGCAATGAAGCTGTCTATGATATTGGGCATGGAACTACCTGAAAAAACTCACTCCCAGGGGGACTTTTTGAGGTTCTTCGACGCCGGCTGTGGAATGCTCCAGAAATAAAGACTTTTTGACAGGATTATCAGGGTCTCCTGGATGGAAAAGCCCTCTCTTCCATCCGGTACCCACTATTGCGCAGGAGCCCTTTTTCACATCATCACCTCCTTGAGCTGCTTGAGGCGCAGCTTGAAGTCCTTGGTGATAAAATCGGAATCCTGCTCATTGAGGACCACATGGGGAGTGATGAAGACGATGAGTTCGGTGTTGTCAAAGCTCTCTTCCGTGTACCGGAAAAGACTTCCCAGCCAGGGGATATTTCGCAAATAGGGCACTCCGGAGTTGCTTCGCTGTCTGGTCTGCTTGATCAGCCCGCCGATGACGATGGTCTGCCCGTCGTTGACCGCCACCGAGGTGCTTGTATTCCGAGTGGAAATGATGGGGGCGGTGATTCCTTCCACCTGCTGGTCGCTGCGGTTGCTCACCTCCTGGGAAATCTCCAGGCGCACCATTCCGTGCTTGTTGATCTTGGGGGTGACGTCCAGAATAATGCCCGTATCCCGATACTGCAAGGTCGTGGTCTCGGTTCTGGCCGTACTGGTATCGTCGTAGCGCTCTTCAGTGGAGGTGGGAATGGGCACCTCGTCCCCGATATTGATTGTGGCCTCTTTGTTGTCCGAGGCCAACAGGGTGGGCGTGGACAGGATCTGGACCTGATTGTCCTCGGCCAGGGCCTTGAGTCTGGCTGTTAGCCTGTTGGTGTTCTCCACCACATAGCTCAGCCCGGAAGAGATGTTCTCGGCCAGATTGGTATTTAAATCAACCTCCCCTGTGGCGTCCGACCCCACATCCATCAAGTAGTTCCATTCCACGCCCAGCTTGGTGGAATCGTTGAGCTGGACCTCGGCGATGACCATCTCAATGAGCACCTGCTTGGGATACAGATCCAGCTTTTCGATAACCGATAATATGGTATCGTAATCGCTGCGATTGCACCTGGTCAAAATGGAATTGGTGATCATATCCACCTGAAAGGTGACCGCTCCGCTGAGCTCCCCGCTGACCCCGGACCGCTCCCCCTGCTCTTTATCTGTGCCTTCCCCGTCCTGCATTGTCTGTCCCACAGGGCTCTGCTCCTCTTGGGACCCATCTTCTTCCTGGGCCTTATGCACCTCTTGGAAAAGTCCCTGCAGGGCCTCTACAATATTGTCCGCATCTCCGTACTGGACATAGTAGACATTGATGCCGGTCTCTTTCCGGCCGGATACAGCCGTTGGCATCTTGGTGTCCAACTCCTGGACCCAGGCGGAGACAAAGTCCATGACCTGGGGATCGCGGGCAACGGCTACCACTGTATTGGTCCTGGACAGGGGCACAAAGCCCACCCGCCGGTTCGGGCCGCCTTGGTCCGGTCCCAGGCCAAACTCCCGGGCTACTTGCTGCAGCTCGTCGACCGCCTCTTCGGCCTGGGCGTACTTCAGGGTGAAGACCTTGGCCAGGACATCGGCAAACACGCTCTCGTCAAACATTGCCGACAGCCGATCCACCTTGTCCAGGACATGGGGATAGTCGCAGATCAGGAGAATCCCCTGGGCGTCGTGGGCATATACTGTGGCATTTCGGCTCAGGTAGGGCTTTATGATCTTGATCAGCTCCGTGGCCGCAATATAGTGCAAGGAAAAGACCTGGATGATCTGCCCCCGCTTCTGCCCTGGTGTCTGTGGGCTCAGAAGCATGCGCTTTCCTGATAACTGCCCGGAAGCCTCGGACATGGGCATGATCTCCCACATCCCTTCCGGATTCTCCAGCATGATCATATTGTTGATCCGCAAAACGCCCTGCAGCAGATCCACAAGCTGATCTGTGGAGAAGGCATCCTCCACAGACAGGGAGACCTGTCCTTCGACATCGGAGTGCAGGACATAGTCCCCGTCGATGAGATCCATGAACACCCGGACCACCTCCACAAGATCGGCCTGATAAAAACTCAAGGCTACTTCTTGCCGACCGGAGATGGTATCTTCTGCCGGCTTTGTCCTCTTCTCGGCCTCTGGGCCTTGGGGGCCGGACTGGTCCATGATTGAGGCCATCCGGGCATTGAACTGGTCGTTTCGCTCTTGGAGCTGATCCAAGACAGCGGCCGCGTCCCCGGGTTCTTCAGGTTTGGGGCGCAGCTTGTCCGTATCCTTGTCCTTTGTCCGCGAACGCTGTACATCCTGGAGATTGACCGGAGTGGGCGCTTTGTCCCGGACTTTGGATTCCAGCTGGGCACAGGCCGGGAGCATAAGCAGAAGGCACAAGCCCAAAAGGCATATACAGGCTTGACATTGGGCCTGAGCCTGGGACAGCTGTCCACTCGGATATATCATGGATGATCCCTACAGCAACGTAACATTTTTTTTCTGGGTACCTGGTGCATTGTGGTTTCGTTGTGAAAAGGTATCAGAGTCATCATCCCAACCACCCCTGCCCCTCCTTGCTAAGGAGGGGACTCAAGAGGGTCGGGGTTATCTGCTGCATTTTGGTCTGCAAGAATCTGGTTTATCGAGGTTCGTCATCGTAGGTTTCGATCCAAGTCAGATTGTTACGGATCACATCCTTCGTCAGGGATCACAAAGGGATCAGAGTCATCATCCCAACCACCCCTTAATCCCCTCCTTGCTAAGGAGGGGAGTAAGAGAACCGCGGTTGTCTGGACGTTTTTTCTTGGCAAGTCTCTGGCTTATCGAAAACCGCAATTATAGAATTTCAGCTGGATCAGATGGTTAAGAGTCCCCTCCTTGGCAAGGAGGGGACCCCAGGGATGGTTGAATAATGACCACTACTTATTATCCCACGGTGTTACGTGTGTATAAAGCCCAGGTTAAGACAACCGCGGTTTTCTAAAGGACCACAGGGGTGGCTCGCATGAGACTGCTTTGCCCGGCATTTTCGCTGGAATACCGAACAGATAGCTTGCCTTTTTCCCGAGATTGCCAGGCGAATGTCTATTGCTTTTGGGAGCTTTCCTGCACCGGCCTGTATATGGTTCCAAAAGGGGTCTCAATCTTTTGCATCTTACCCTCTTCCACCTGCTGCTTTCGCTCCTTTGCAGACAATGACTCCCCGGATTCTTCACTTTCCTGGCCGCCGAGGCCTTCAAGGGCTTGTTGCAGACTTTGGGATCCACCCTGCTTGCCGGCACCTTGTGCATGTTCAGGGCTTGTTTGGGCCTTGGATTGGTCAGCCGAACCGGGCTCGGCCTTTTCTCTTCCAGGAGCAATAAGCACATCCCGGTCTGCTCTCGGGGCGGTCCTTTCCCCGTTTTCAGACCCGGGGGCATCTTTTTTTCCGCCCTCGGCCCGGTCTGGATCCAGAGGCACCTGGTCCCCGCCCACTGTGATGTGCAGGCCGGATGTATCCCGCGGGGAGGGCTTTTGTGCATTCTTGGGCTGCTGGTCATAGAGGCCCACATCAAAGGTCTCCCCGCCCGGATCCTCCAGAGCCACCGAATTTCGCCGGATGGAGATCACCCTGAAGAAGAGCCACTTTCCGCGCTGCCCTGCATCCCGGAGGACATCCCCTTCATGAGCCACAAAATGCTTGTTGTCGGTCTGAAAAGGATCCATATACATCAGGGCGTTCTTGCCGGAGTCAGTCATCGCCGTCCCGTACAGCCGGATCTTGGAGCGGTGGACCTCCCTCACCCGCCCTGCAGCCTCATTTGAAGATCGGCCGTTTTCCTGTCCTTGGCCATCTTGGTCTGGATCCTCTTTGGGCGGCGGTTGCCACGCCTCTCGTTGGGGGGTGAACAGGTTCTTCTCGGCAATCATGTCCAGGTTCTCGTCCTTTTCCGCCGGAGATTCGGAAAGCATGGAACGCAGCTCCCGGACCGAGGGGACCTCCTTGGACCCAGGCTGTACATGGGCATCGGGCAAGGGTCGATTGGCCTTCTGGGTGTACACGCCCCAGGCCGTGGACAATAAAAACACCCCCAGGACGAAGACCGCCAAGGGCAGAAAAAGCTGCGGGCTGCGCAGGGCTAAGAAGAGGGTCCTGATCATATGGAGGCCAAAGCCTTGATCTGGGCACTGAAGTTAAAATACCTTTCTTCCCGGCGATTGACGATCTTGATCTCCAGCTTGGAGATAGAAATAAACCGCTCTTCGTGCTCTATGTGGGCCACAAAGTCCTTGATGGCTTTGATCTCGGATCGTCCGTTGATCCCCATGTGCACCACGGTAAAAAATCTTTCCCGCTCCCGGGGCAGCATGCGCATGCTGAGAATATTGACCTCATAGTCCTGGGCCGTCTTGGTGATCAGATTCTGGAGCTTGGCTTCGGCCAGGGCCGGGGTATCTCCTTGTATAAGTTTTGTGGATACGATCTCCTGGCGCAGATCTTTGAGCTCCTGATTGGTTTGTCTATATACTTGGCTTTGCTCTACGATGCGCTTTTGCTTTTCCAGCTGCACCGTCAAAAGATCGATCTCTTGCTCCAGGTTGCGCTGGACTGCGCTGTACCTGCTCCATCCGGCCTGGGCCGCAACCACAAGGAGGAGCAAACCGGCCGATACAAGAAGTATTCTGCGCCCATTGCCGGGCTCACCTCCGGCCTGGCCCAGAAATTGATCCAGCCTGGCCCTTTTTTTTCCCATCATAGGCTCACCCTGGCCACAATTGTGAACCGGTCCCGGGCACCGGACTTCTGCACCGGAGAGTCAAAGCGCACATCTGCAAACATCACCGAGTTCTCCAAAGCCTCCAAGACCGCGGTGGCCGACTTTGCCTGGCCCTGAATACGGACCTCTTCCGGGGAAAAATGATAGGAGTACAGCCAGGCGGTGACCGGCACAACCTCGGACATCTCTTTGAGGATGATACCCGCCCGAGGAGCGGACTGGACCTCTTGAGCCAAGACATCGAAGAAGGTGACCAGTTCCTGATTTTGGTTCCGGATGGCCTCCAGTTCCCGGACCTGGCTGTGGACGGAGTCCAGCTTATCCTGAAGGCGGCTTTTGTAGCCTACGGTTCCCAAGATATCGGCCAGGGGAAAGGCCACCAGGGAGAGGAGAACAAAGGCGCATGCGGCCAGGCGCAGAATACGGCCAATCCTTTCCTGCCGCCGGTCTGCATCTGAAAGCAGACTGCGGGTATACGGGGCGGCATTCACGTCCTTGGCCGAGACAAAAGGAGGATTGTGCATCCGCTGTGTGTGCTCGAAAACCGCACTGAACAGGTTCAGTCCCGGCATCTGCTCTGCATCAGGCCCTATGACATACAGGGTCTTCGGCTTTTCCGGGATATTCTCCACCAAGGTGGCTCCGCGCCGGAGGAAGGCCTCTTCATCTTCGCGGATGGATGAAGACGACCACAGATGACAAGGGACCTTGCCCTCTTGACTCACAACCAGACCGGTTTGCCCGGCTGCGTGCAACAGATAGGCTCCATCGCCGCAGGACAGGGCCCAAAGAACCAAACCGGGAAATATGGACTGCACCTGCAGTCCAAGATTGGTGAAGACCTTCGAGACCGGATCCACATCCGCTCTTTGAGCCACGACGGCCGCGATCTCCAGCTGGCTGTTTGCCCCCATCAGCCGGTAGGCTGTATACGTTGATGCCACATCAAAGGGCACATGGCGCATGAGGGCGTACTGAACAGCCTGGGCCAGATTCTCCTGCGCGGCCAAAGGCAGATTGAAATTGACCAGAGTGAAATACTCCAGGGGCAGCCCCACGTGCCATTTGTCCCCTTTTGCACAGGGGAGTGCATGCAGGACACCAGACACATCATTGGCCAGACCCATACCTCCGGGCCGGGGGTACTCCTGCTTGCTCACCGGGAGCACAGCCCGAAGCCAGGGGGCGGCGGTTGTGCGGTGGACAACAATCCGGTCCGGAAAGGCCCACAGGACACGGTGCATACCGGTAAACAACCGGGACAGCCGGGTGCGCATCTCTAGGATCCGTCCAGGTGCAAGGTTGTGCGCATGGTCTGTCCCCGCTGACCGGAATCCTTGACCACAGCGGCGGTTATCTCCACGACCGGCGAGGACAAGACGGCAAAATACGCTTTGAGCTGCCCAAAGTATCCTTGAGGCACAATGTCCACCAGATCAGTCATGTCTTGGATCTTGTTTTGACGTCTATAGCTGACTATGTCATCGATCACCTGCAATGGCAACTCATCTATCATCAGAAAGGCTTTGGGAGCTGCGCTGTTTATGTCCATGGCGGTCTCTTCCCCGTGCACGGTGAGAAAGTCCCGCAGTCCCGGCTTCTCGTCCGTTCCCCGGTACAGATCCCTGTCCACCCCTTTGATGAGCAACAGCTCCTCAATGCTTTCCAAAGGTCCGTTTTTGGGTCTATATGGCGGCTTTAAGCCCATGTAGTGGTCTTTTTCCGCCCCCTCCTGGCGATGCAGATCGTCTTCATCCATCCAATCCAGGATGGAGTTGATAACTGTGGTCTGCCGGACCCCCATATGCACCCCGCAGGCGTCTAGAACCTTTCTGAACAAAGCGTCGTCTATGCGATTGACATTCAGCTTGCCGGCCGCATCCAGGATCTGGACAGCTACGGTCCGGTTGCCCACCATTGTGGTGTAG
>JBNJII010000113.1:0-7315 GCA_051749205.1 Thermodesulfobacteriota bacterium
AAGATCCGCTTTGATGATCGGGTGGTGGTCTATGAGTACGCCGATCTGGACGAGCTGGTCCTGGCCTATGCGGTGAGCATCCATAAATCCCAGGGCTCGGACTATCCGGCCGTGGTCATGCCCATTTTGACCCAGCACTACATCATGCTGCAGCGAAACCTGATTTACACCGGTATCACCCGGGGCAAGAACCTGGTCGTGGCTATCGGGGCGAAAAAGGCCCTGGCCATTGCCGTGAACAACGCCAAGACCCAGCAGAGATATACCTTCCTATATGGACGACTGCAGGGTAATACCTCGCCGTAAGACCGCGTCTTATAAGTTCCGCCCCATTTATCGGCCATTTCTCATGTTGATTTTCTTTTGAAACTTGACCCACTATGCAACGACGCGGAAATACGAAATACGAATATCGAAATCCGAAACAATCAAAGCGAAATCCGAATAAAAAATAATATTCAAAATAACATACTGCAATGTCTCGATTTGAGTTTTTTCTTTGTTTTGAATTTCATTTTTTTTAAGTCATTTGTTCCGATTGTTTCGAATTTCGGATTTCGATATTCGAATTTAATAAACTTATAAATGAAATAGAACCGATTGCCAAAAAATCAAGGCAACATTTTGAGACGCAGTACTAGGTAGTCTTCCGCCGTTTCCACAGCTGCATCTCCTGCATCTTCTGCTTGCGCTGCCTGGCCAATTCCTTGGTGACCAAAGATTGGTTTTTCTTGAAGCCCCACTTTTCTTTGTACTCTTCCGGAGTCAGGCCATGTTGGGCCAGGTGTTTCTTGGACAACACCTTGAACTTCCTCCCGCACTCCAGGCAGACCACAGCCTTTTCCCTGATAGCCTTCTTGGGATCAACTGCAGGTTCCTGGGGCTTTTGCTCTTCAACCTGGTCACCGTTTCCCTCGACAATGCCCTTGAGCTGTTGGGACAGCCTCTGGACCATGGAGGTGATCTCTTCCTCGGTCATGTTCCGTACGCTGGCCTGGGCCTTGACGATATCCAGGGCTTGCTGGACGTATTCTTCCATGATTCATCTCCTTACGATTTAACAATTTCTTCTCTAATACACTCAGTGAATGCACAGTGAGTACACACTGTAATTGCATAGAAGTAAATGTCAATACGTGAGCTAGAAGAGAAATGAGGCGGCAGGAAGATTTCAAAAAAAGAAATCCGATGTACTCAGCCAAAAATTAAAAATTTTGTATGAGGAGGATGACATTGGTGCGACTGAACGCTTTTTTTTAGTCAATATCTGATTGCTCTTCCTTCATCGCACTCAGTGACCAAATTGATTTTGCTGCTTCTCCTGCCCACCATTCAACGACATGGAAATTCGAAATACGAATATCGATATTCGTATTTTATGAATGTTTCTGATAATGTTGCAGATTCGGCGAGAAAATCCAACCTTCCCAACACTTCCGTTACCTGAGGGGACAGATAGGTAAAATACCCATCCGGGGTATGAGAAAATATGATATCCTTGGCATTTTCTACCAGGGCAAAAAGAACGTTCAAACACAAGGCGTTCTGATCGATACCTCTGTCTGTAATGGATCGATCACCGACTACAGCTCTTTGACATTTTCCGTGGTCCGCAAGTCCTCCAAGGAAAAGCTCGAGTCGTATCCGTTCAGCGCCGCCTCTGGCGGCCTGTTTTATTGGTTATCAGTTATCTGCTCTTTGCAAGAAGCCGCCGGTTTGATCACCAGAGAAACGCACGGATGTCCCCCCTCCGTCATTGCCCGGCCCGGACAATTCGAATACACCGGGATACGACTCACCGGGCAATCCAGGGGAAAGCTTTTCTATCCAAAGGGCAGGGCTTGGGGTCAAGCCCGCCCTACGCAAAAGCCCGGCTCGTAAGGTGGCCGTCCTTGCCCCCAAGGGCTGGCCCCCTTCAGGTTAAAACCTTGTTCATACGAGTGTTCAGTATTCAGCCCCCCCCCGCTGGCGGCGGCCGCCAGTTTGATCAAGAATGAAACTCTGTCACGTATTCCGGGAGATTGCTTCGTTACGCTCGCAATGACGGGCTCAATTTATGGCCATAGCTGAGACCCAACTCGTCATTGCTCGCCCAGTTAAATGCCGTTTTACGGCACTGGCTTTCGGCCAGTATTTAACCGGTCGAGGAGTCTTCGACAGGCGTCTTCGCCGAAGCAATCTCCAGAAATATAGCCCATTCAGGGGACGTTATAACAACATCCCCTGAATGCTTACCATGATGACGATACCCATAGAAATAAAACCATGCATCTTTGGAGTTGACAAGCCAACCTCCTGGCCGACAATCGCAAAACACACAGTTAACATAAGAGCCAAAAGAACATGCTGTATGCCAGCCAGAGAGTTTCGGATTAATAGCTGTTATACTCAATTCGAGTGTGATCAATAAAGGCTCCTCTCCAGCACTGCCAAAAGCTCATCCCTTTCCACCGGCTTGGAAATATAGTCATTCATCCCGGCTTGTAAAAATTTCTCCCGATCTCCGGTCATGGCGTAGGCAGTCAAGGCGATGATGGGAATGTCTTTAAATCTTCCCTGGGAAGACCGGATTTTCTTCGTGGCCTCCACTCCATCCATAACCGGCATCTGGGCGTCCATGAGCACGCAATCATAATTGTTCTTCGTCAACTCAGCCAAAGCCTGTTCGCCATTGACAGCTACAGTGACCCTATATCCGTTCTTTTCCAGCAATCTCCGGATAAAAAATTGGGTGATCTGCTCGTCGTCCACCAAGAGTACATGCGCAGTTCTGTCGCTCGAAGACTGCTTTGCTTCCCGGGGGCCTTCAGCCTGTTGCTGCAAGGCCTCAGGGACCTTGAAAGGCAGGCTGACATACACACTGGTGCCCTGGCCTGTTTGGCTGCATACGCAGGCGTTGCCACCCATCAATTGCACCAGCCTTTTGACCAGGGGCAGACCCAAACCGGCTCCCTCGTCCTGGCGCGCATAAGGAGAGTGGGAATTGCTGGCCTGGGTAAAGGTTTCAAAAATCTGGTCTATCTTATCTTCGTGGATTCCAGGTCCATTGTCATCCACCATGAACAGCAGGCGGCACATCTCCTGTCCTCTTCCGGGCAAATAAGAGACCTGAAGGCTGACCTCGCCGTTTCTGGTGTATTTCAGGGCATTGCCCACCAGGTTGAACAGGATCTGGGTCAGACGGGTGCTGTCTCCGATCAGTCTTCCAGGAACATCATCATCCAAGGATATTTGCAGGACATTATTGTTCTCCTGGCAGGCATGTCGAAAAATATCTGCTATGGACTGCTTGACGTCATTCAGGATGATCTCTTCTTCTCTTAATTTCATTTTGCCGGATTCTACCCTGGAGAGATCCAGGATATCGCTTAAAAGCCTGTTCAGACGCTGGGAAGCGTTGTGAGCCATTTCCAGGTATTCGCCTTGCTCCTCATCGAGGTCGGTAGCTTGCAGCAACTGGTGCATGCCCATAATGCCGTTCAGAGGGGTCCTGATCTCGTGGCTCATGTTGGCCAGAAATTGGGACTTGGCCCGGTTGGCTGCCTCAGCCTGCTCCTTGGCCTGCAGCAACGCTTTCTGCACTTGCTTGAGCTGCGTAACATCCACCACAGCTACCATGACTTTTTCCAGGCTTTCTTCATAGCCTGGGACTTTAGACCAAAACAACTGTACATTGATACGTTCACCGTCAAAAGTACGATGGATTTTTTCATCGCTAAAGCTGCTTCTCTCGCTGAATACATGCTGCAGGCTGTTTACAAAATGCTCCAATGATTCCTGCTCAAAGATTTCAGACAGCCCCTGGAAAAAGCTTTTCTTGCTCTTTGCCTGATATAAGTCCAGGGTAGCTTGGTTGACATCTATGATCTTGACTTGTCTGACCAGGTAATCAGCCTCTTCAGGGTTGGCCTGCAGATAAGCTTGCAGGTCCTTTACTCCTTGGGCCTCAAGTTCCTGGATCCTTTGCTTTACACCTGAAAAATCCTCTTCCCAAAGTGAAATGGGCGATTGCTCAAAAAGTACACGATACCTGTTCTTCCTTTCCTGCAATGCCTCTTCTGCCTGTTTACGAGCAGTAATATCAGTGTGCGTTCCGATCATGCGTAAAGGATCTCCGGATTCATCCCATTCTATGACCTTGCCTCGATCCAGAATCCATATCCAATACCCCTCTTTATGCCACATCCTTGCTTCACATTCATAGCTGTCTATTTCATTTTTAAAGTGTTTATCCAATAATGTTTGGGAATGGCTCAAGTCATCAGGATGGCAAAGATCCATCCAGGTCTGAACGCTTAAAGGCCTTAACTCATCTAGGCTATAGCCAGCCATGGCTGCCCACTGTTCAGTAAAAAAAGCCTCTCCAGTCTGGAGATTCCAGTCCCACAAGCCTGTATTTGTTGCCTGCAAGGCAAAATCAAGACGATCTTTACTTTCTTGTAATACTTCCTGCTGACGATACTTTTCAGTCACATCCCGAAAGACCAAAACCACCCCGGAAATTTGACCCTGATCATCTCGAATCGGCGAAGCGGAATCCGCTATCTGATATTCCCGGCCGTCTTGGGCCAGCAAAACCGTATGATTGGCCAGATCCTGGACATCTCCACTAGACAAGACCATTTGCACAGGGTCGGTACACGGTTCTCTGGTAAAGGCATTGATGATTTTGAACACTTTTGTAAGCGGCTTGCCCTGTGCCTCCTCAAAGCTCCATCCTGTTAAGGACTCAGCCACCGGGTTCATTCGGACAATGCCCCCCATCCTATCCGTACTGATCACAGCATCACCTATGGAATGAAGGGTTTGGCTCAAATTCTTTTCACTAAGGCGCAGATCCTCTTCCGCTGTCTTGCGCCGGGTTATATCTTGGACCATCCCTACAGATCGAGGCACATTCCCTTCGCTATCCCGTTCATGGAAACACCTTTCGTGAACATATCGGATTTCTCCAGTATCTGCTCGGATAATCCTATGATCCACCTCATAGCTGTCTCTTCCATCTTTCAAGGAGCTGGTGTAGGCAGCATCAACCTTGGTCCGGTCATCAGGATGGACACGCTCCAGAAAATCCTTGTAGGTAACAGGAGACTTCTGTGGTTCTAAACCGAATATGCGATAGGCCTCATTGGACCAGGTTAAGCTGTTGGCAACAAGGTCAAACTCCCAGCTTCCCACTTGGGCGATTTCCTGGGTTTTGTTCAAAAGGTTCGAGCTTTTTCGCAGTTCCTTTTCGGTGCGCTTGCTTTCGGTGATTTCCAGAGTTAATTCTGCCAC
Organism: Thermodesulfobacteriota bacterium; assembly: GCA_051749205.1. Taxonomy (GTDB): domain Bacteria; phylum Desulfobacterota; class Desulfovibrionia; order Desulfovibrionales; family Desulfothermaceae; genus Desulfovermiculus. Next base: position 5,278 of record JBNJII010000113.1, read on the forward strand.
GCTCTCCAAATTGCCCTCAGGTGAGAACAACGGATAGCTTCTGATAAGCCAATGCTTGCCGTCTGGAGTCGTCACCTCGTTTTTGTGCGCCTCACCCGTCTGGATGGTCCGCTGGACCGGGCAGTTCTCACACGGGGATTGTCTGCCGTGCCAGACTTGGTAGCAGTGGTGTCCGACCAGAGCTTCCGGGGCCGTGTTCACAGAGTCGGCAGCTGCCCGATTGGCCCACTGAATGTGCAGATCCAAATCCAGTGTGGCAATCAGCTCGGTGACAGCATCGAAAAGGAAGTTTTCTCCTGGTCGCTTTGATCTGAGTTTTGAACTCATGTAGAAGGCTTTCCCTTGGAATTTATCTTGTTCAGCTTTGATTCAAGAATTGATTAAGAGCTATTAATAATTAACCAGGACTCACGTGCAATGGGCAGCACAACTTAGAAGTGTGATAACTCATATATACATAAACAAGGTTTCAATCATAAATAAACATTCACTCTTCCTTCCTGAGATTCAATTAATTGTCAAGTCTCCGACCAAGCACTGGGTCATAACAAAGACAACGATTCAAAAAGCTGGACTTTTCTTATCTTATAAGTTATAGACTGTCCTGGATCAGTCAACTTATATTTCCTCGGAGGGAAACCATGCCAGAACCCCAGACCGAAGAGCTCACCCTGCGCGAAATGCTGACTAAGGCTGGAATCACTCAAAAGAAGATCGCTGAAAAGGCCAAAGTCTCCCCGGCCGCCGTCTCCCTCATTGTCGCCGGCAAGTCCAAGTCCAAGCGGATCGAGGACATCATCAGGGCTGAAGTGGAAAAGGCCCTGGCCGAGCAGGGGCAAAAGGCATAGAGAAAGGACTTTGAGAATGGAGTAGTGAGCCGGGTGGGGATAACAGCTCTGCCCACTGTATGGCCTGCCCTGCACAACCTCAAAACGAGAGACGATACATCAGGGCAAACCGGGGAGGTTCAAGGCAATACCGGGTGCAATACATACACTATTCTGCCCCAAATATTGGCCTGTTCCTGACAGCCGTCCCTGTGCGCACAGGCCCGGGAAGAATTGGAGCGCAGAAAGTACCGGCCATGAAGAACGAGGAAGCCGGGTTGGTCCTGATAAGAGAATCCAGGCATAAACGATTGCCCGGAAAATCTCCACCAGGGGCGGAAAACCCGGTTCCGGCCAGGGAAGTCGAATAAAAACAGCCACAGATCATTGACCTCTCGCAGGGGTCATGATCTCCCAGCCAAAATCCCGCCAGATTCCGAGTACGCGGCCGATTATGCGCACGGTTTCCAGTTCGTCCCCACGCATAATGATGGGCGAATATTTGGGGTTGGCGCTTATAATGACCAGTTCGTAAGGGCGCTTGTCCAACTGCTTGATCATAATGGCGTCTTCAAGACCCAAAGCGTAAATTCCGCCTGGATAGATCTCCTGCTTGGACTGGTCGATGAGCACATAGTCTCCTTCGCGAATACTGGGCTCCATACTGTCCCCGATGACCTGCATCAGGACCATGTCCCTGGGCTGTCCTTTTTGGTGCAGCCAGGAGCTGCGAAAAGCTATATGCCCCTGTACATCAGCCTCCACCATATGAGATCCGCCCCCGGCCCCCAGCCTGGCGGTGACTACAGGGACTTCAACAAATCTCTCCAGGCTGCTCTGGCCCTCTCTGAGCCAATCCGGATCCAGGTCGAATGCTTCGCAAATCCTGGCAATCCACTGCTCCGGTATCCGACCTCTGCTTTTGGCCCGACTCACTGCTGAACGATTCACGCCCAAGACCGAAGCCAGCTCAGACTGGGAATCAATGCCTGTGGCCTGGGCTATCCGCTGCAAAAAGGATTGAAACGTATTGGATGTCATTTTGCGTGCCTCCAGTGTTTACATGACTGTAAACAAGAGGCCAGCAGAAGGCAACCCTTCATAGGGGCCTATGCACGGTAATTTTGTTCTCAGGTGTAAGTTTCCAGGAGTGTTCAGGTTTCAGTGTTCAGTGTTCAGCGCCGCCGCTGGCCGCAGCCGCCCAGTTTGAT
>JBNJII010000114.1:0-6996 GCA_051749205.1 Thermodesulfobacteriota bacterium
CTTACCGGACCCAAAGAACCCTGAGACCCAGATACCGATCCGGCCGATGATGTTCGGGTCATGGGCGTTCTGGATGGCATAGAGAAAGGCGGCAAAGAACTTACGGAAATGCTGGTCCAGCTCCTTGGTGATTACGTATTCGTCCAGCTCCTGCCAGACCACGGCCTCATCCTTTTGATCAGCCTTGACCACGCCGTTGATGGGCCGGAAGAGGTTTTTGGAAAAGATGTCTCGTATCTGCATATGGATGCTCCGATTTTATGCCACCAGCCGGAATGCCCGGTAGTAGTTGCTTTGCTTGAGCCGGCCGAAGAGCCGCAGGCCCTGCCCGTCGAACTTGCCGGGATAGAAGATCACCAGAGGCGTATTTTGGATCAATGGGTGCAGACTGTTGAGCAGGGAGTGACTGCGGATAAGAGGCCAGGCAGAGCCAATGCCGGACAGGAGGATGAGATCCTGCTCCTCCGGATTGGCCTTGTGGACAAAATATTCAGCCATCTTTTTGGCCTCCAGGGGTCCGCTCAAGGCCTTGAGCAAGGCCTCGTCTCCTTTGCTTTTTTGCAGCTGGAAGGATTTGTCCAGGAGCTTGCGGTCCTTGAGGTAGTCGATGATCAGTTCAAAAAGATTGATGTGGACAAATCGCAGGTCGGGTTTCCTTTTGGGCAGCTGATCCACAATGGTCTGAAGATATGCCCGCATGTGCAGCTCATGCTCGGGTTCATAGTCAAAGATGTAGAAGCCGATCTCATTGCCCAGCCCGGCGTTGGCCAAGAGCTCCCTGGACAGCAGGCGGTCGATGACCTGGTTGAGCCGGTCCTCAAATCTGGTGGTCATTGGAAAATCTCCAGACAACGTAGGACATAGGTTTCCTGGTGTTTCTCCAGAAGAGAACGGATGTCCGGAAGCAGGGTAAACGGGAGCAGGTGCTTGCTGCGAGTGGAGTCGATAATTCGGGCCTCAGCCAAGATCCTGAACACCACCTGCCGTACCTTGGCCCGGGTGGTTTCCGACCAGGAATCCAGGGTGGAGTCGATGCTCCGGCCCTGGTCAACGAAAGCATCCCAGTCCCGGTAGGAAATGTCATTTTGGAATGTGCGGATTTTGGTGGCAATCACCTGGTGGATGAAGTCACCAACCAGGCGGCTGTGCTTGATGGCGGCACAGAGCAGGGCCTGGGTGGCCAGCTCTTTTGAGCCGTCCCGAATGATGGGCCAAAAGCTTGGATCTATTGCACTCAGGCGGGCCACAATCAGTCTGGCCTGTCTTTGAGCAGTCACCGGGCTTCGTTTCTGAAGGAGGTTGTCATCCAGGACTTTGTGCTTGAGCGGCTGGCCGGAAAACCCCTGGATCATGAGATCGGCCACCTTCCTGCTCTCTGGGACCAGAAGCGAGCCCGCGACAATATCACCTCTATATCGCGATGTGGACAAGCCGCCTCCGGTTGAGTGTAGTTTGAGGGAAAATGGGAGATTGGATACGATGATTTGGAAACAATCGTCGAGTATAAATGTTGTTACTTACCCCTCGATAGGCTTACCTGAGGGGGAGAAAAAGGTCAATAAATGGACAGGAGTGGAACAGAGAGAAATGAGTAGTAATGGCTGGATATCTGTCCGTAAAGAGAGGGAGCGAGGGTAGGAAGGGATTGGGACAATACGGGCTATAAGATTGCCTGAGCGTGAAGGGTCACGATCAGTTAAAAACTTGTTTGGTGACCCAATAGTGACCCAAATTGGAGGTGATCCACGAAAAAGGGGTTAGACATGATGTCTAACCCCTTGAATTTTTAGGTAGCGGGGCCAGGACTTGAACCTGGGACCTTCGGGTTATGAGCCCGACGAGCTACCAAACTGCTCCACCCCGCAATGCTGCGTGACAAGAAAACAATCTAACCAAACGCGGCTTTCTTGTCAAACACTTTTTGCAAGTTTTTCAAAAATGTTTCTTAATATCCCACATCTTCGTTGATCAATATGATTTTCACCCGCTCCGGGGGGTTGGATTTTTCGGTTATAGCCCAGGTATTGCAGATCCGATCCGGGCTGGAACAGTCCTCACATTGGAACGTCTTCACACAGGGAGTCTTTTTGTTCAGGCGTATTGTATTGGCCGGAGCGGCAAAGTCTTTGATCCGGTCGATGGCTTGTTCCATATCGGTGACGATTTTATTGCGCCCGATGAGCAAAGCCACGTGCTTAGGACCGAAGGTCAACCCAGCAACCCGATTTCCCAGTCCGTCCAGGTTGACCAGGTGTCCTTCCTTGGTCACGGCATTGGTTCCAGTAATGAACAAATCGGTGAGCAGTCCCTGACGGCGGCGTTCCATAAACTCTTCTTTGGGTACAGAGCTGTCATAGGTATCCAGGACCTGAATATCATCGCGTTTTTTGAGTTCATCATAAAGACCGGAATTGACTACAGTCATGGAGCCCCCAAAGGAGACACTCTGGGGCTTGACCTGATCGAATATTTTGGACCAGAACACAGAGCAGGCCTGATCCAGGGAATCAGCCACCCAGACTTTAAAATTGTTCTCTTCCAAAACCGCCTTCATGGTCTCCAACTTGCCTTTCCAATAGGTCTGCAGTGCCTGTGTGCTCATGAGTATGCTCCAGATGTTTTTTTGTCTTGTATGTGCAAAGGCCGAGACTAGGCGTTTGGGGGTGGATGGTCAAGTCGGGCCCAAAGCGTGCAAAAAGCAATACTAATGTTGATTTTCTTTTTAAACTTGACCCACTATTCAACGACACGAAAAATACAAAATCCGAATATCGAAATCCGAAACAATCAAAGCGAAATCCGAATAAGAAATAATATTCAAAATAACACACTGTGATATCTCGATTTGAGTTTTTTCTTTGTTTTGAACTTCACTTTTTTAAGTCATTTATTCCGATTGTTTCGAATTTCGGATTTCCATATTCGAATTTAATAAACTTATAGCTGTAGTGGTAAGAACTGCGCAGGTGCGCCAAAGGTACCCGGCCTGGACCGCTTTTCTTGACTGAGCGACAAAATCAGAGTATTGAGGCCTCTTCTTTGAAGTTTTGTTGCCACAAACACAAAACACAGCCAACCAGATTTACGGACCGAACATTTATCACTCTTTTGTAAGGAGGTGCCGGATATGAAACGGACATTTCAGCCCAGCAAGGTGAGCAGGAAACGAACCCATGGATTCCTGGTTCGTTCCAGGACCAAAAGTGGCCGAGCGGTGTTGCGCAGACGTCGGGCCAAAGGCCGCAAGCGTTTGGCGGTATAGATTTTTCCTAGGCCACAAAACCTCTTGCCGCCCAGGACACAAACCCCATCCAGGAAACTGTGTGGGGCCGGAGCTGGGCGGCATAATGATCCGTTCAAGTGCTTCGGGAAGCGAGCTCAGGGCAGTGATATACGCCCATATCGGATCGAGGTGACGGTCACGAACAGGCTGAAGGTTGGAAATGAACACCACCAGGCCAAGGCAACTGCAAATGTGTGTATGTCCACGCTCGTTTAGTGAATGACAACATCACGGATCGACTTTACCTATCCCAGGTCTCGCCGTCTCACACATCGCAGGCAGTATCTGGCTTGTTATCAGACAGGAAAGCGCTTTCACTCCCCAAGCTTTCTCCTTTTTGTCCGCAAGCGGGAAGCAGATGGCGGTGGGCTGCGTTTCGGCACAGCGGTGAGCAAGAAGATCGGCAAGGCTGTTCAGCGCAACAAAGTCAAGCGTTTACTGCGTGAATTCTTCCGCCACCATCAGCATGGATTATACGCCGACCTGGACATTGTGGCTGTTCCCAAACGCCATATCCGGGTGCGTGCTTTGCAGTACGCCACAGTTGAACGTGAACTTAAACCCGTATTGGATAAGGTACAAAGAAGTGTGTGCTGAGTTCCGGATCCGATTTCCAATCCGCAGCCTGTTTATATTCTTGGTGCGCGTGTACCAAGTCGTGATCTCTCCCCTTGCACCATCCAGTTGTCGATTTATTCCCACGTGTTCCGAGTATGCGCTTGTGGCCTTGTCCATCCATGGAACGTTGCGTGGATTGAGGTTGGTCGTGTGGCGGGTTCTCAGGTGCCATCCTTTGGCCCAAGGGGGTTACGACCCGGTGCCGGGGGAAGAAGCGCATAATGCAACGCATCTTCCTGGATCAGAAAACATAACCATCAATCCTGAGATCTCTTAAGGAACAAAGGCGACGTCATGCAAGAAAACTGGAGAATTTTTCTAGCCTTGGGCTTAACTATGCTGGTGCTGGTGGGTTGGAATCTGCTGTTCCCGCCTCAGCCAGTGCAGAATCAGTCCCAAAACACGACCCAGGAAAGCACGCAGGATGCGGCCGAAAAACCCCAAAAGGATGTGCAGCCCTCTTCCAAGCCCAAGGAGCAAAAGGAAGCAGTGCAGTCTGATTCAGTCACTGATTTTGCTCCGGCAGACTCGCAATCCATTCAGGTGGAGACTCCTTTGTACACAGCTGTCTTCAGTTCTCAGGGCGGAGTGCTGGAGCATCTGTATTTAAAGAAGTACAAAGAGACCATCCAGCCGGATTCGCCACCCATAGATTTGGTCACCGAGGAGGCTTTGAACAAGGCACCTATGGGTCTTTTGTGGAATCGGTCCCCGTCCTGGCGGGAAGCTGAGTGGTCGGTGCAGGGCGAAGACGCCACTTTGTCCCGAGGCGAAACAGCCCAGATCAGTTTTCGAGGGGTTCTGAACGGAATTGAGTTTGTGCGCACCCTGACCTTTCAAGCCGGAAGCTACGCCATTGATGAAGACCTGAAGATTCGGAATACGAGCGACAATATGGTCAGCGGTGTGTTGAGTTTGACCATGGCCAGCAGCGGACTTGTGGCCAATGAGAGCAGGTACAACAAAAACAATGTGGCCTACTACGCAAACCAAGGTCTGCACAAAGAAGACGACGAGGACGATTTGCGCCTGGGCATGGAGTCAGAGGGTCCAGTGAACTGGGCCGGTGTGGACAGTAGCTACTTCCTTATGGCTGTTGTGCCCACTTCTCAAGATATGTTTTTTAAGGGCAAGTATGAGGATTCCGTGTACAGGGTGGCCTTGGAGCAAAACACGAGCATTCAGCCCGGTCAGAGCGAAGAGCTCTCGGCCAGCTATTATCTCGGCCCCAAGAAACAGGAATATTTGGCTAAGGTGGGCAACAATCTGCTCGGAGCCTTGCATTATGGATGGCTGAACATCATTGCCCGTCCCCTTGTCCAGGTCCTTAAGTTCTTCTACAGTTATGTGGGCAATTACGGGATAGCTATCATTCTCTTGACCTTTGTCATCAAGATTGTCTTTTGGCCTTTGTCGCACAAGAGCTTCAAGTCTATGGAGAAGATGAAAAAAATCCAGCCCATGATGAAGCAGCTCAAAGAAAAGTACAAAGATGATCGCCAGAAGATGAATCAGGAGCTGATGCAGCTGTACAAGACCTACAAGGTCAATCCGGCCGGAGGATGCTTGCCCATGCTCTTGCAGATCCCCGTATTTATCGGGTTGTATGAGGCCTTGATGGGTGCAGTCGAGCTGCGGCACGCTCCATTTATAACCTATTTCCCCTTTACCGACTATTTTTGGTTGGCCGACTTGTCGTCTAAGGATCCTTTTTACATAACGCCTGTGGTGATGGGACTGAGCATGTTTTTGCAGCAAAAGCTTTCGCCCACCGCCGGTGATCCGACCCAGGCCAAAATCATGCTTATTATGCCTATTTTCTTGACCTTCATCTTCTTGAACTTTCCCGCTGGGTTGGTGGTCTACTTCTTCACCAATAATATGTTGTCTATCTTTCAGCAGTGGAGGTTGATGCGCAAGGCCTAATGCCCATACGGCATGGATTCCAAGTGTTGGCTGGTATAAACGGTAAGCGTGCAAAAAGGAAAAACTCGTTGCCCTTATGAGTAAAAACATCAAGGAGACACAACGCTTACCTCTGAACGCCTATGGAGTGGATATGCAGGATATGAAAAGGTTTGAAGCAAAAAATGTGGAAGCGGCTATAGAGAAAGCCTGTGCCTATTTTAAGAAAAATAAGGATGAGCTCAGTATCGAGGTTGTGGACAACGGCTCAAGCGGCATATTCGGTCTCGGGGGCAGGAATGCAGCTGTACAGGCCCAGCCGGCAAGTGAGACCCGGGAACTGGAGGCACTGATCCGCTCTGTGGTGGGCAGGCTGCTGGCTCCGGTGATCAGCGACCCCGGGCTGGAGGTTGCATTCGATCAAGAACGGATCAATGTGACCATACATGACGAGGAAAATTCGGGTCTGATTATCGGCAAGGAAGGGCAGACCATTGCCGCGCTTGAATATATGGTCAACCGAATTGTAGCCAAGAGCTGGCCGGACAGGGTGTATGTCCAGTTGGATGCCGGCGGATACAGACAACGACAAGACGATCACGTACGACAAAAGGCCTTGTATTTGGCCCAAAAGGTCAAAGATTCAGGGAAAGCCCAAAGCACCAAGCCCATGAGCTCCTACCATCGTCGCCTGGTGCACCTGGCCTTGCAGGACGATACGGATATCATTACCCGAAGCAAGGGCGACGGTCAGATGAAGCGGGTGCTCATTGCCATGAAACGGCGGCGGGAGTCGGAAACCAATCAGGAGACGTAAGGCAGAGATCAGGGGTCAGTCCCGCCTCTGGCGGCCTGTTATTGGTTATCAGTTATCTGTTCTTTGCAAGAAGCCGCCAGTTTGATCCAGGATGAAACGCACGGATGTCCCCCTCCGTCATTGCCCGGCCCGGATCCTTGGAACACATCGGGATGAGGCTCTCCGGGCAATCTAGTACTGCGTCTCAAAAATATTGCCTCATTTTTTGGCAGTCGGTTCTATTTTATTTATAAGTTTACTAAATTCGAATATCGAAATCCGAAATTCTAAACAATCGGAACAAATGACTTAAAAAAGCAAAATTCAAAACAAAGAAAAAAATAAACCCAAATATTACAGTATCTTATTTTGAATATTATTTTTTATTTGGGTT